>JBOHWL010000245.1:0-17146 GCA_050736615.1 Binataceae bacterium (SeqCode)
CGGGATGAAGTGGTTGGCATAGAAGCGGCGAAGTTCATCATAACCGAAGCCGCCGGTCATCGTCGGCACGTGGTTGACGTAAGGCTGCGCGACCATTGTGGCCATGGTCGCATCGGGGTCGCGCAAATCGAATTCACACCGCGCGTGGCGCTCCCATAACCCGTCCAAATCGTAGCGCGGACCGAGCGTGCGCCGGAGCAAGCCGAGCGTGCGTGATTGCGCAAGCGAGGCGGCCGAGCGCTCATAAACGTCCCGTTCCCAATTGTTGAAGCCGCGGTGAGCCTCCGGGTAGAGGTAAATCTGAAAATGATCGCCGTCCGTTAGCGCCTGCCTGATCGCTTCACATGCCGAAACTGACTCCGCATCGCCAGCAAAATGGAGCGCGAGCGGACATCCGATTGGACCTGCCGCTTCGAGGTGTTGACCGACGGCATCGGGATAATAGCCCACCGCGGCATCGATTTTGACGCTCATGGCGGTCAGCCAGGCAAGCCGGCCGCCAAGCCCGAATCCGAGCGTTCCGATTTTACCATTGCACGAAGGATTCGAACGCAGAGCCACAATCGCGGCGCCGATATCATCGATCGCACGTTCGCCAAGACGCGCGGCGCATTCGCGGGCAGCTTCAATCTCCTCGCGCGCGTAGCCCAGTTCGATTCCTGGCCGCTGTTGCCAATACAGGTCTGGAGCGAGCACGACGTAGCCTTCTTCGGCATATAGCTCCGCCAACGCTCGGATATGGCGATTGAGGCCGAAAATCTCATGCAACAGGATGAGTCCGGGGCCGGAACCCGATGCCGGCATCGCAAGATATCCGTTGAAAGCGCCGCCATTCCCGAGTGAAATCATCGTTGCAGGGATCATCTGGTTCCTCCTAACTCGATTGAAGATACGGCCGCGTTCACACGGATGGTATGGCAAAAGATCGAGCGAAAGGCGACTATACCGCAACGGCTTCCGAATTGTGACGATGAAGATTGGCGAGGTTCAATTACTCGCGAGAGCAGGCGAATTTCGGTATTTCTTCACCGCACTTCAGGCCGCACTTCGGACATCATGATGCGATTGGCGCGTAGACTCCTGGCAGCATTAGTCAGCGGCGTACGGAGGAACCGTCTCGCGCGGCTTGCTCAGGACAATTTGGCGCGACGGAGTTCCGAGACCGCGGCGGTCAACCGCGGCATCACTTCGCCCGTGGGACCGCGCAGACTGGCATCGCATATCGGCGCAATTTCGGAGCCGTAGAGATTGACCTCGATGAGCTTGCCGCCGCGCTGTTTGACTTCCAAAGCGAAACCCGCCGCCGGATAAACGGTGGCGGAAGTGCCCCCGAGGATCACCAAATCCGCATTACCCGCGTGCGCGATACATTGTTCGAGCACGTCAGGCGGAATCGGTTCGCCGAATGACACCGTGTCGCTCTTCAACATCCCGCCACATTGCGCACACGACGGCGGCAGCACCGCGAGGCTCACTTCCTCGGCGCGAAAACGCTGGCCGCACTGAAGACACCTGATCAGCTTCCAGTTGCCGTGAATTTCCGCCAACGCCTTATGTCCGGCCTGACGATGAAGGTCGTCGACGTTCTGCGTGATTAGAAAACGCAGCACACCCATCGCTTCCAAATCGGCGAAGGCGTGATGGCCGGGATTGGGTTTGGCGATTTTGAGCGGACCGAACAGTTCGTCATTTTGGCGCCTGATCCGATCCTCCCAGGCTTTCTTTGGATCAGAGAGAAAGATCTGGTAGCCGTTCATCGGCGGTTCGCCATGTTTGGTCCACAGCCCGCCGGGGCCGCGAAATGGCGGAATGCCGCTTTCCACCGACATCCCGGCGCCGGTGAGCGCGATCGGATATTGCGCCTCGACGATCAGGCGCGCCGCCGCCATTATCTGATGGTTCGATGGCTGGGACTGCTCTGCCATTGGGATTTCCTCAAGGTTTTTCTGAAAGCCAGCGGCTGGCGGCGCCGTCGCGTCAACTTACGACGCAGGAGATGAAGGTAAACGCGTAACCGCTCAGACCGGGATCAAGCGCTTTGAACTGCAAACCGCCAGCCAGCACCGATTCATTCGCAACCAGATTATACATCCGCGGCCGCTCAATCGTCACGAAAGCGCGCCCATTTTCGATTTTAACGTCGGCACCCGGCCGCTGATTGGAGTCGATCACAATCTCGGCACGTGCTACGCCGCCCGGCCCGGGCGTGAGCACCAGATTCACGTCCATCGCGGTGTAGCGCAGCGCCAGCGCCGCACCGATTTCCTCCGCGCGCGCGCGTTCCGAATCGACAGTCCATCGACCGGACAAATAGACCGCGCCTTCCGCGTGACGACCGGGATCCTGATAATCGGCCACGCGATCACGCATGACTCCGGCGGGGTTACCGAATTGGCCGCGCGCATAGCCGAGGTAAAGTTCCGGTGTGACGCGATAACAAAGCGCACCCGGACGGTCGCTGTCGCGCACCGGTTCCATCGGCGCGGGCAGCACCAGCGACGGATTCATTTCCAGGAGCAATTTTTGAATCTGGCTTTCCGTCTCATGGTAAAGCCCTTCACCGAAATGGTAGTAGCGCAAACGCCCCTGCGGATCGGCAAGATATTTCGCCGGCCAGTAACGGTTCGAATAAGCGCGCCAAATGGCATAGCCGTTATCCAGCACGATCGGATATTCGAGGCTGAAATTTTTGATCGCCGCAATCACGTTCGCGCGCTCGCGCGCGAAACTGAACTCAGGCGCGTGCACGCCGATCACGACGAGCCCGTGCGCATGATAGCGGCGATGCCATTCGGCGACGTAGGACAGCGTGCGCAGGCAGTTTACACAGGTGTAATCCCAAAAATCGATCAAGACCACCGCTTTGCCGCGCAGCTCGTCGAGGCTGAGCGGTCCGCCTTGCAGCCATTCGCCGTCGCCCAATGATGGGGCCAAAATAGTCTCGCTGATTTGCGGCATGCGGCGACCTCCCATGTGCCAGGCTATGCGCTCTCTCAGGCGCGCAGCCGTGATTGGCGTCTATTAATTGCCGCGCCGTTTCAAGGCTTGCGTGACGCCAGGTATCACTTTCGGAAAACCCTTACCTTCAAGCTTGTCCTTGATGTAACTGTCCAGTCCGTGAACCATATAATGCGAATGGGCATTGCGAATAGAGTTGCTGAAGCCCATCGCGTCCTATGCGGAATTCGCGCCCACTTGGCTATTCTAAGCGTGAAGGGGTCATTTCCCACAATCTCACGAGCAATCCTATTTGTCATTCTGAACAGAATCCGCCATTAGCGCAGCCGCGGGCGGAGCGAGCACACCAGGCGGAGCGAAGCTGAGCCGAGCGCATTAGCGAAGCCGAAGGCTTCGCGAGTAGGCGAGTCTTTATCTTGGCCGAAGGCTCGCGGACTCGCCCGCCCCACGGAGCTGCGTTCAGGAATGCGAGCCCGCGAGTCGCGTTCAAGAGAGCGAGTCTGCGAGCTGCGTTTCAGGAAGTGAAGAATCCCGGTAAAAAGCCCGCAATGTCAAAAAGATCCGGGATTCTTCGCTGCGCTCGGAATGACAGAAAGCAAACGCCATTGTCTCATCTTCAAGCCGCTCGCGCGCGACGACCGGATTAACGAAACTCAGCCGGCACGCTTGTTCGGCGCCAATGAAGCGGTCGATTGAGCGTGAGACGAGCTAAGTTGTCGCGAATTTTAAATAACCAGGCGGGCATTCAGGCATCCTCGCAAGCAAACAGTCATGCGTTTACTGAATAATTCAACGATTCGCTGTGGGTCAAATCGGCGGCTTTTCGCAGGCGTTAGTCTCTACGGACGCCGACCGGAAAACCCCGGCGGGATTTGCTCGATCGCGCCGGGTCGTCGTTGATTATCTGTCAGGTAATTGATGACGCGCACGCATTTGAGCAACAAATGGCTCATCATCGTCCATCTAATCGGCAAGGAGAGTTGTTTATGGAACTGGATTCGCGTTTTGAAGAGGGGTTTGTGCCGTTCGCGCGGATGCTGGGGATCAAATTCACCTCGGCGACGCCCGAACGGGTCACGGCGGAGATGATCGTCCGTGACGATATGTGTACCAGACCGGCGGTCCTGCATGGCGGCGCGATGATGGCGCTTGCCGATTCTTTGGGCGCTTTCGCGACTGTGCTTAATTTGCGCGGCGACGACAGCACCACCACCCTGGAATCCAAAACAAACTTTTTCGCGCCCGCGCCCGTTGGTGGCAAAGTTATTGGCGAATGCCTCCCGTTGCATCGCGGCCGGCGCACGATGGTGTGGCAAACGCGGATCAGTTCGGAAACTGGGCGCTTGCTCGCCCTTGTCACGCAAACCCAGATGGTGCTTCAAAGTTAATCGTGGGGCCTCGCGATTAGCCATCCGAACGCATCTCACGCGTCGAGCGGCGAAGCCCAATGGAATTTGTCATCGCGCACTGTGAATCGAAATGGAACTCGTCAGGCGACGCACGCGCGTACCCGGCAGGTCAGGTGTGAAATGAACGAAGCAGTCATGGCTCCGGAGGAACGGTTGACGGCAGCTATCGCGCGGATTAACTCGGTTTCCGATGAGTGTTGAATTTCGGATCATCGAAATTCACGACCGTGCGCAAATCGAGCGCGCGCACGCGATCCGGCGGCGCGTGTTTATCGAGGAGCAGCACGTGCCCGAGGAACTTGAGCTCGACGAAGACGACGCGCGCGCGTTGCACGTTCTCGCGCTCGACGCGTCCGATACGGCGGTTGGATGCGGGCGGATGGTCGCACACGGCGATGAGGTAAAAATCGGACGCATGGCGGTTCTGCGCGAAAGACGCGGCCAGGGAATTGGACGGCGCATCCTCGAATTTCTGATGGAGGCCGCGAAGGCGCGCGGCTACTGCGGCGCCATGCTGCACGCGCAAGTCGCGGTCGAGGGCTTTTACCGCAAAAGTGGTTATCGATCGATTGGAGACGTCTTCGAGGAAGCCGGCATCATGCATCGCCTGATGCGGCGAGATTTGTAATCCGGATTCCCGACCCGACCCGATCATTCGAGTCCGCGGACAAACGCCTCAATCACCGCGGTTAGTTCACGCGGACGTTCAAGCAGGACATGATGATGCGCGTCAGAGATCTCCGTCAAACGCACCATCGGATTCGAGCCGGCGGCGCCGGCGGCGGCGTCCGCCGTCATGATGCGGCTTTTTTCGCCGCGTATCAGCAGCGTCGGGATGGTCACGGCCTTTAGGGCCTCGGCCACTTTGAGCCCGTCACCGCCAAAAAAGCTCTCGCGATCGAACTTCAGCGTATAGCGGCCGTCTTCGGTACGTTCCAGGCTCCTTTCCGCAATCCTCGCCAGCGTGGAGACCGGGATTTCGCCCTCTTTCGGCATCAGGCGAAAGCGTGACCTCGCGGTCTCGAGATCGGGATAGGCGATGATTGGAAGCGACTTCAGTCGCCGAAGATAACGGTCACGCCTGGCGGAGGAGTTAATCGCGACATCGATTGCGATAATGGCGCGGGCCGCTACCGGATAAAGCAAAGCGAAGGCGAGTGCGACTATCCCGCCCATGCTATGGCCGGCGACCACCGGCCTTGGTAAACCGGCACCATCGATGAGGCGCTCCAGATCGGCAGCATAATCCACCGGTTGATAAGCGGGCGGCCGCACCCATTCGCTGTCGCCATGACCGCGCAAGTCGAGCGCCACCAGCCGGAGTTCGTCCTGATCCGCCAGGGCTGCCAACGGCTCCCACCACCACGCGTTAGCCGAATTGCCGTGCAGTAGCACGACGCATGCGCGCCCGCGCGGATTCCATTCAAGGAAATGCAGCCGCGACGTCCCGGAAACGAAATGACTCCGCGGCATGGTCATTCGAACTGCGCGACAAATTGATCGAGCGCGGCGACCAGTCCGCGTGGATTATCGAGCATCACGTGATGATGCGAATCGCGCACCTCGGCCAGGCTTCCATGCGGCATCTTGCCAACCATTTTGCGCACGTAATCCCCGTCAAGCACACTATGGTCGGGCTTGACGAATAATGCCGGACAACGAATCTCGGCCAATCCCGGCCAGGCGTCGAGCGGCTCACGCAGCATCGTGCGGCGGTCGGTCTTGTAATCCCACTTGTGATCGTCGCCCTGGCGGAAGGAATGGACCGCGACGTGATGCAACACCGCCGGCATGGCCGTGGTTTCGCCGGGCAGGGTGCGGAACTTGGCACACGCCTCTTCGAGCGAATCGTAGCGCCGTGATGGCCGCTCGGCGAATCCGCGCAGATGATGGACAGCGAAGGCCGGGTAGGTCGAAGGGCTGTCGATCATGGCCGCCGCGCGCAGCATATGACTATTCACCCCCGCAAAATACATCACGTTGTGTCCGCCCATTGAATGGCCAATCAGGATTGGCGGACCAAAGTCCCAGCCCGCGATCAGGGCCGCGAGGTCGGCCACATAATGGCGCGTGCCATAAGCCCATTGGCGCGTCCATGGGCTATCGCCGTGACCACGCTGATCGAGCGCCAGGGCGTGAAAACGGTCGGCGAATGACGGTGCGACAAAATCCCACCAATGCGCGTGCGCCGATCCGCCGTGAACGAACAGGAGCGGTGGCCGTCCCGCACCGCCGTGGTCGAGCAAATTCAGCTTCAACCCGTCGGTGCCTTCGAATGTGCGTTTCTCCATAATCTCTCCATCAGCCGCGCTCTGCCTGCGAAATTACGCTTTGCAAGCGCGAACTTTCGTGCCACGATCAATGCTGATGCGTAACTATGCGTGAGCGGCGCTTATCAAAGCCTGGCTTGGCGGTTCTAATTTTGTTTTTAATGCTGGCACCGGGGCTGGCTCGCGGCGACACCTCCACCCCACCTCCCGACAGCAGTGTCGTTGCGAACAGCGGCGATGCCGATACGAAGGCTCAAGCGCTCGTGAACGCCGCCATTAATATGACCGATAGCGCGCAGGCGGTGAAGCTGCTGTGGCAAGCGACCAATATCGACCCAACCCTGCAAGAGGCTTACCTTTACCTCGGACTCTTTTACCAATCGCGCTCGGATTTCAGCAACATGGTGAAGGTTTATCAGAAACTCATCAAATACGAGCCGAAATCGGTTGGCGCATACTTGAATATCGGTGAAGCCTATATGTCATTTTCCCCGCCGAAATTCGAGCAGGCGCTGCCATATTATCGCAAGGCTTTCAAGCTGGATCCCACCAACTCTTTCGCGGCATTACGGATCGGCGAGATTTACGCCCAGCAGGGTGACCGCAACAACGCATTGCGTTATCTGAAAACCGCGAGTGCGGACAGCGGCAAGAATCCCTCGGTCGCGTCCGAAGCTGACAAAGTGATTCGGCAATTGGGCGCGCTTTAGCCAGCATCCAGCGTACGAACTTGTCATCGTCGCGGATCGCAAGCTGTCAACCGTGGGCAACGGAATGGCGCGGACCAAATCCTGGTCGGCGATCCCCGTCCACCTGCTTCCAAAAATCGCAGAGGTCCGAACCTGAGCCTGAGGGCCTAAACCAGTGCACGAACCGGTGCGGGATAAACCCGTCGCCAAATTAACGATCAACGCCGGCTCTTGATTTGTAACGCGCACGTGCGGTGTGGTAGCGATTTTCGAAGCCGCGCCGGCGGATTGCCACCTCAAGCCGGGACTAAGGTGCGTGATGTTCGAGGGTTTCAACGCCAGCAAACTGACGATCGGCGATGTCGCTATCAATACGCTGACAAAAGGCGACGGGCCCGCGCTGCTATTGCTCCACGGATACCCGCAGACTCATGCGATGTGGCACAAGATCGCGCCGCTACTGGCCGATCATTTCACGGTAGTCGCGACGGATCTTCGCGGTTACGGAGATAGCTCGAAGCCCGCGGGCGACGACCAGCACCTGCGCTATTCGAAACGTACCATGGCGGCCGATCAGGTTGCCGTGATGGCGGCGCTCGGCTTCGACCGGTTCATGCTGGCGGCGCACGATCGTGGCGCCCGCGTCGCGCATCGCCTCTTACTGGATCATCCGGAACGGGTCACGCGCGCGGCGCTGCTCGACATCATTCCGACTCCGGAGGTTTTCAAGCGGATCGATCAATTCACCGCGACCGCCTATTATAACTGGTTCTTCTTGATCCAGCGGCGCGACTTGCCCGAGCATCTGATCGGCGCCGACCCGGAATACTATCTGCGCCGGATGGGCACGCGCGCAGGCAAGGAGGTATTCGCGCCCGAGGCTTTTGCGGAATATCTGCGATGTTTTCGTGATCCCGCCTGCATTCATGCCACTTGCGAGGACTACCGCGCCGCCGCGTCGGTCGATTTGAAACATCACAACGAGGATGGCGGCCGGACGATCGCCTGTCCGTTGCTGCTGCTATGGGGCAAGGAAGGATTGCTGGAGCGCGCCTATGATCCCGTCGCGGTATGGCGTGAGTATGCGAGCGACGTGCGCGCCCATAGCCTCCCTGCCGGTCACTTCATTCCCGAGGAGGCGCCCCAGGAAACGCTCGCCGCGCTGCTTGCATTCTTCGCTTGATCGAACAAAGGCTGGGGCGACCGCCGAGTTTTTCCACCGGACGCTTGCCCGACCGCCATCTGAAGCGACTCAGCGCCATGGTTATCAGTTGGGGGCGCTGTAAAGAATACCCATTTGTTCCAGTTCCCGCACCCGGCTCGGTGGATAGCCAAGATAGCGGGTCAGAATCTCCTCGTTATGCTCGCCGAGAAAAGGCGCCTGCAATTCGAGCGGACGCTGGAAATCCGAGAAGCGCAAAGCGAAACCGGGGAGCTCGAAATCTCCGAGTACGCGATCATGCACGGTCCTCACCGTGCCACGCTCCCGCAGATGCGGATGCGCGATCGCTTCGGCCACCGACAGCGCCGGCGCGACTGGCACCCGCCGCGCGCGCATCGCGTCAAGCGCGGCATCATCGTCCGGCATCGAAGCGATCCAGTTCTCGATCGTGGCGACCAGTTCATCGAGATTCTTGAGCCGATCCTCACGCGTGGCGAAACGCGCGTCACTGGCGAGTTCGGGCCGCCCCATCACCTCGCACAGCGTGACCCACTGATGTTCGAGCGCGCACATGATGATGAGATACTTCTGTCTGCCTTTAAACACGCCGACCGGCGCCAGATACCACGAGTGCAAACCCGATCGAAACGGCCGGATTTGCCCATTACTCAGACTGTAGGCCTGAACTGACATCTCATGATAGTGGAAGTAAGTATCCAGCAATGATACTTCCAGGAATTGGCCTCGGCCGGTACGCTCGCGATATAGTAAAGCTCCGCAAATCGCCAGGGCGGCATGGGCGCCAGTGCTGACATCTCCGATCGCGGCGTGCGGAATATAGGGCGGCCCGTCGGCTTCACCGCCCATCGAAGTGATACCCGCATAGGCGGCGCCGAGCGCGTCGAACCCCGGTTCCTGTGCGAGCGGCCCGGTTTGCCCGAAAGCCGAAAGAGAGCACATCACGACCCTGGGATTCAGTGACTTGACGCGTTCGTAGTCGAAGCCAAGCCGCCCGATCACGCCGGGAGCGAAGTTTTCCATCACGACGTCGACCCGCGCTATCAACTCGCCGATAATGCGCCTGCCCTCACCCGACTTGACGTTGAGGCAAAGGCCTTTTTTGCCGCGATTATGCTGTACGAAGTAGCCGCTGCGGCCGTCCTTGATGATTGGTATGCCACGCGTCGGATCGCCTTTGGGCGCAATCTCGACTTTGATGACCTCGGCACCCATCTCGGCCAGCATCAACGTGCAGGTTGGCCCGGCTACCGCCTGGGTGAAGTCGAGCACCTTGTAACCGTCGAGCACCTGTACCATCCCGATCACCTTCGCCCCTTAACCTCAGCTTCCTGAATCGCTCAGCCGCGCACGCGCATACGATAGCGGATTGGCATATGTTTGATTCCGCCGACAAAACTCGATCGCATCCGTTGCACCGGACCCGCAAGCTCGATCGCTTCGAGCCGCTTTGCCAGAGCGCTGAACATGACCTGCAACTCCAGGCGCGCCAGGTTGGCGCCGAGACAAAAATGCTCGCCGATGCCGAACGCAATATGCCGGTTGGGGTAGCGGCCGATATCAAACGCCTCGGGATGTTCGAAGATGTCCTCGTCGCGGTTGGCAGAGGGATAAAAAAGCGCAAGGATGTCGCCCTCGCGGATTTTCCGCCCATGCAGTTCGGTATCCGCCGTGGCAATACGCGTAAACTGAATCACGGGCGAAGTCCAGCGTACGATTTCCTCGACCGCTGGATTGATCAGTGCGGGGTCACGCTGCAGCCGAAGCCATTGCTCGGGATGGTTGATGAAGGCGTAGAGCCCGCCGGTGGTGGCGTTGCGCGTCGTCTCATTGCCGGCAATGATCAGCAGTGCGAAATAGGATAGCAATTCAAAGGCCGGCAGCGGCTCTCCCGTCACGTTGCCGATCGCCAACGCAGCCGCCAGGTCGTCACGCGGCGATTTGCGGCGGTCTTCGATAAGCTGCATGAAGTACTGGAAAAACTCCATGCGCGCCTTTTCGAGATTCTCCTTGATGGTTTTGCTACCGCCGTATTCCGGATCAGCCGGACCGATCATGGCGTTGCTTAAGCGGAACATCATGCTCCAGTCCGCGCGCGGAATTCCAAACATCTCCGCAATCACCGCCAGCGGCAGCTTGGCTGATACTTCGGTGACAAAATCGCATTCACCCCGCTCCATGATGCCGTCGAGCACTTCCGCGGTGATTTGCTCAATCTGCCCGCTCAGCGGCATCACCGCACGCGGCGTGAAGCGCCGGTTGACCACGGCGCGATAGGAGCCATGCTCCGGCGGGTTCATGTTGAGGAGCTGGCGCAAGATGGCTTCGTCGGGCGGCGGCGCACCGGGCTCTTCGACCGTCATAAACAGGAGTTGGCTGCTTTTGAACAATTCCGGCTGGCGCGAGACGGTCACGATATCTTCGTGCCTGGTGATCGCCCAGAACGGGGCAACGTTGGGCCGTTCATAGCGGAACACGGGAGCTTCGCGCCGGAGTAACGCCCACTCAGCGTGCGGATAACCACGCTCGACGTAAAGGTCCGGATTTAAAATATCGAGCGTTTCGAGCGTGATAGTTGCCATAATTGATCCTACTCGGACCAGAATTTAGCGCCCCGACGGACACCCGCGTGCTATTCCTCAATCAGCCGAATCGCCTGCCGCGGGCACAGATTGACCGCCAGTTCGACCTTGGAACGAAGCGACTCGGGCGGCTGTTCGAGCAGCACGTAGCTACGATCGTCGTCACGGAGCTCGAACACTTGCGGCGCCACTTCGATACAACGGCCATTACCTTCACATAAAACGTGGTCCACCACGACTTTCATCGTCAGCTCCTCAGGCACGCGTCAATAATCGCTGTTTCCATCTCGAGGTTTGGTGCGGGTATTTTCTCCGCACCACCTTATAACGCCCGTGCTGGCGGGCCAACGCGTACTTTTTCCTATGTTAACCCTTAACGGCCGATCCAACGCGGATTGTTAATTGCGAGCGCGTCCGCGAGCGATTGCCGGATGTGCGCGCGCAGGCCCGGGTCATCCAGGGCGAGACTGCCAGCCCGAATCCGCTCCGTCAATTCATCGTTGAGTGCTTCGACCTCGCCTTGATGGCCCAGGATGGCGGCCAGACGATCGCGCTCGGATGCCGCCTGGGTCTGGCCCAGCTCCAATTCGCGGCGGACAGTATTGAGCACGTTGATCGTCACGCGGGTTTGGAACCGATGATATCCGCTTAACGATGGCATCAATTCATCCTCCAGGTACTTAACCACCGCTTTTAACAAGGTGGGCGCATCCGGCATGCTTCGTGGCATTTCGCTAATTCCCTTTACGAGCGCTCGCCGATCAGATTGAAAAAATCCCAGAGCGGCTCTTCGGTCCGCCGTCCGATGGCGCAACGTTCTAGGCCGCTTTCTTCGATCCCGCGCGTAGCGAGGCGCAGGCAATCGATCGCCCATTTGACATTGCCGAAGGCCTCCCAGAAATGCACGCGGCGCGGATCGACCGCATGGCCGCTGGCCCGCTCGTAAGCCGCGAAAAGGTCCTCACGCGAACCGAAGCCGCCCACCGGAGCGCTCCCGCCAAAGCGCCAGGTTTTGACACACAGCCATCCCAGGTCCTGCATCGGATCGCCGCTTTGACCTAGCTCCCAGTCGAGCACGCATCGCACGCCCTCGGCACCCACAATTAGATTGCCGCTGCGAAAATCGCCATGCACGACCGTCTGACGCGTGGCCGACGGCGCGTTTTCGGCCGCCCAACGGAGGCCGAGTTCAAGTGCGGGCGAGCGGAAGCCGTAATGATCAACGATGCGGCGATGAGCGGAGACGTGCGCGGCGGAGTCCTGATAAACCAGGAACGGCAATCCGCTCCAGCCGATCCCATGAATCGCGGCGAGAATTTCGCCACATTGTTTCGCCATCACGGTCCGTGCACCGGCATATTGAGCGTCACGCACGATGCGTGCGCCGAGGGTCTCGCCCGCCACTCGTTCGCTGACGTAACCGCGGCCCAGGCCGTCCGCTTCTTCAAGGACGACGCGAATATGCGGCGCCGGCACCCCCGCCGCCACCGCCGCCATGATCAACCGCGCATTTTGTTCAGGTTCCAGGCTGGGGACGAAGCCGGCGACGGGGTCCTCGATTTCGGTGGTTATCTGCAGGATGAACGGCTCGCGCACGCCGCCAACGTCAGCGTCGAACGACCACGTAGTCTTGTTGGCGCCACCAGTCAGACGCTGCAAATCGTGCACCGTCGCGGTGGCGCCGATCGCGCGCGCGATCACTTGGCGCAGGCGTTCGGTAAACTCCTCGTTGCTCATCGGCTGCCGCCACTTCGATCGTTCATTGGTTGCGCCGTCCGAAACCAAACAAAATCTGCGCCACTCGGCGCATCTGGATTTCCTCCGCACCTTCAGTGATGCGATAGCGGCGATGATGGCGATAAATGTGTTCGAAGGGCTTGTGCCGCGAATAGCCGATGCCGCCGTGGACTTGCATGGCGCGGTCGGCCGCCTCGCAGACCAGCCGGTTCGCCCGGTAATTGCACATCGAGACTTTATCCGAGAGCCTGAGCGCAACTTCCGGTTTCGACATTTGATCCATTTCCCAGGCGGTCTTATGGATCAGGACCCGCAACATCGCGGCTTCCGTCTGCAGTTCGACCAGCGGCCATTGAATCGCCTGGTTGGAGGCAAGCGCGCGTCCAAACGGCTTGCGCTCGAGCGCGTATTTCACGCTCTCGTTGATACAATACTGCCCCGCTCCCAACGATGAAGCCGCCTGCCGGATACGATTCTCATGAACGAAATGCTGCGCCACCGCCAGGCCGTCCTCCGGATCGCCGAGGATCGCGCCGGCCGGAACATAGACGTTGTTGAGCGAAATCCGCGGATGGTCGGTCGGCATATTGAAGGTCCACAAATACTCCTCGATCTTAAAACCTTCGCTGTGCGTCGGCACGATGAAACAGGTGATGCCTTTGGCACCGCCGTCGCGCCCGCCCGTGCGTGCGAAGATAAAATCATGCGTGGCGACGTGCAGTCCGGTGTTCCAGATTTTCGCTCCCGAAATCCGCCAGCCGTCGCCCTCGCGCACCGCTCGCGTCTCCATCCAGGTCGCGTCGGAGCCATGATTAGGCTCGGTCAACCCGAAGGCGACGCTGAGCGAACCTTCAAGAATGCCCGGGATGAATTCCGCCTTTTGCTCCGGGGTGCCAAAATCGCGGAACATCAGCACCGTTGGCAGATTGCCCACCACCGAGCTTTCGTTCTGCAGATCATTGTGCAGGCCAAGCCCCTTGGCCGCCAGATGTTCGCGGATAATCGCCATCGCCAGATTCGAACCGTCCTTGCCGCCGTATTCCTTGGGCAGGGCAAAACGATAATGGCCCGCGTGATCGGCGCGTCGGCGCATTTCCGCGAGCAAATCTTCCCATTCATGGCGCGGCAGGCCGCCTCGTTCGAAGTCGGTGCGGGCCCATTCGCGACGATGGTCGAAGAAACGGATATTGTCGTTCTCACGTTCCAGAGGCTTGATCTCGCGTTCGATAAAGTCGTCCAGTTCGGTCAGATAAGCCCTAATATCGGCGGGTATATTGAAATCCAACTTGACGTTCTCCCTTCGTCATGATTTTGTCGCGGCGCGCGGCCAAATGAAACCATCGACACGCTGGCTGGCGGAGTTAGAGGCGAATACGCATCTTGCGGCTCCAGCACCTGGCCGCCGCAATTAGACTTTGGCGCGTGCGGGCTATACGATTGCGCGGTGCCCTCCACCGGCGCCGCCGCTCGCTCAGTCATCGGCGCGATCATTATTCTAGCCTCGATCACCTCGCATTTGCCGCTGGCGTCCGCGGCTGGACAGCTCCCGCTGGAGACTGATGATCCCTATTCACCATGCTACGGCGTCCTTGATGCGTCCGTGGCGTACGACGCGGATCTGGACGCCGGTAAAGAACGGCGCGGATGGCGTCGCTCATTCTATATGTCGGCGCCGCTGGTCGAACTCGACTATGGCATCACGGATCGTATCGAGGGCCGCTTCATCGGCGATGTTCCGGTTAACACCGGCCCCTCGCGCGGCGGCACCGCGGCCGGCTACGGCGACGCGTGGCTCGGCGCCAAGTGGCGCTTCCTCGATCAGCCGTCGATCGACGATGTGTATCACTGTGAACCACCGCAATCGGAGGCGCGAGGGGGTCTCGAGGGTCCCGTCTCGGTCTCGATTTTTCCGCAATTTTCCTTTCCCACCGCGTCCGATTCGGAAGAACTCGGCCAGGGTTCATATTCCATGTACCTGCCGCTCGATATCGCTCGCGAGCGCGGGCCGCTGACGTTCGTCGGGGAAATTGCCTGGGATTGGCAATTCCATCAAAAATCCAGCGCCAACGCTTTTGAATTGGGCACCGCCTTCTACTACGTTCTCGATCATCGGTGGACGTTGCTGGGCGAGCAGCGTGAAATTCTTCCCACCGCCGGTCATGGTACCGCGCAATGGCTCTTCAACCTTGGCGCTTCGTATGGCCTTAACCCTCGTGTGACGCTGTTCGGCTCGATGGGAGGCTTGATCCCGGCAACTGAACGTGCATATCAGACTGACTATATGTTTATGCTCGGTTTCGATGTTCTGATTCCGGTCCTCCGATAGTGCAGGTGTTTCAATGCGCGGGCGGCGTATTCGCCAATAGCGCCGCGAGGAACAAGACTCCAATCAACAAGGCCGATTCGACGCCAACGTTGCGAACCAGAGTGCGTCCCGACGCAGCCTGGCTCATCGTTGGGACCAGCACGAAACGATTGTAGCCACCGATGAGCAACACCACCATCGCCGCGGCTACCTTCACGATCAGAGTCCGGCCGTAGATGGAATATAAGAGCCGACTGGGATCGCCGGCCAACGAGTAATAGGCGGTGTAAATTCCGCTCAAGATTAGAATCGTGACGCTGGCCTCGGCTACGGCGGAGACGCGAGGCGCGGCGCTTATCTCCCAAACACGCCCCATTCCGCCGCGCGCCACCGCAAACCACAGGCCCAGGATTGCGCCGATCCAAAGGCTGGCGGAGATCTCGTGGACAAAATAAATTGCCACCGCAAGCCCGCCATGGTCGATTGCATGGCTGGAGAACGCACGCAGCAACAACAACGCGGCCGTCAGCGCCAGTAATGCAAAAGTCCTCGACTCGTCTCCCAGCGGCATCCAGGCAGCGACGAGCAATACCAGCACCACGACATATTCAATCGACCAGATATGACCGAACTGCGTCTGCCGAATTACTTCCGGCACATACGGCAGCGCTTGCGCTATCGCCATGCCGGCCATGCCCGAACTGAACACCAGGAGTACCACTGGCGTCATCACCGCCATCAACACCGCAAGCCATCGCCATACCGGCACCAGAGAGCTCGCCACGGCGTTGCGCGAATCTCCTCTAGGGCTGATGAAGCAGGCGAATACGGTCGTGCCAAATATCAAGACCTCCGCTGACAGCAACGGCCATACGACCACCGCCCGCTGTAATATTGTCACGGATCGGACCCGGCTACGGTGAATTCGTACGAACCCTCGGTGCGATGGCCGTCGCGCGCCACCACCACCCAACGCACTTTGTAAGTGCCTGGCGCAAGCGGCTTGAGTTTCACCGACAGCGTGCGCTGATTGGAAGAGACCGACGGCGATGCGCTTGCCTCTTCAGCGCCCGCGCTGTTGAGCACCTGCAGCTTGGAAAATAATTTTTGGATTGGGCTGTCATATTTGATCGCCACCCGCGAGGGCGGATGCTTGATCGTCGCTCCAACACGGGGTTGCTCCGACAAGGGAAAGGCATGAGCCGACGCCATACTCGCCCATAAGATGAGACCGAGCATGCCGGTTAACGCAAGCAGTGCGATTTTTGATTGCTTCATAGCGGGGTCCAGTTGGTGGCCGGGATAATGTCGTCGATGAACAGATCCACTAGCCCGAGTACGGCGGCATGATTGTTGGGGATCGTCGCGCTATTGAGGGGAACCTGCGTCGCCACACTGAGTTCGAGATAATTATTCATGAAGGCGACGCCCGGCGTGGCTTGGATTTGCGGAAAAGTCTGGCCCGGCGGCCCGGCCAGCAGTTGGTCGTAATTGAATTCGGTAAAAAGATACAGATTTCTAAATGGCCAGGTCAGCCCGATATCCTTCACGTCATTACTCAGATACGGCAGTGAGTATTCGATCACGTTATCGGCGAACAGCTCGTGATAAGTGGCGCCACCCAGAGCCGGGGCATAGCCGACGTCGCCTTGGATCGCGAAGGGCCGCAGATATTTGATCCCGCGCCAGTTGGGGATATCGCCGAAGCCCTTGGCCCAGAGCAATTCAGGACCAATTTGGGTGTGATTCTGGTCTTCGACGGACGGATTGCCGGTTGGAAGAACGAACCTGACTCCTATCGACAGGCGAAATTCATGTTCGGGTACGGTCAGAAACGCCCATTTCGGCAAGATTTCAAGATCGTTGAAGCCGCTGACATTCGGACCTTGCTTGGGCGATTCGTGCAGCCATTCACTGCCGATCTCGACGCTGACCAGACCGCCGCCGGATACTCCGTTCGACATTGAAGCCGGTGCCGGTACGATGGTTTTTTCGAAGGAAAATCCCAGTGAGAAT
>JBOHWL010000246.1:0-8403 GCA_050736615.1 Binataceae bacterium (SeqCode)
CCTTCGCATCGTTCGTGGACTCACCTACCCGCCCGCAGCGTTCAAGTTTCGCTGTTAACTCACGCGCAGCACGATTTTGCCGAAATGCTCGCTGGCTTGCATGATCCGATGGGCTTGACCGGCTTCAACGAAGGGCAAGCTTTTGTAAATTGCCGGTTTGAGCCTGCCGGCCTCCAGCGCCGCGCCGAACTGCGCTAAAAACCTCGCTACGATCCGCGCTTTCTCTTCAACCGGGCGTGTGCGCAGCGTTGAACCAATGATGCGCAAATGGCGGCGCAACACTGCGGCCAGATCAATTTCGGCGCGCGCTCCACGCATCAGGCCGATCAGCACGAGCGTACCGCCAGCCGCCAAAGATGCGAGATTTTCAGCCAGGTAGGCGCCGCCAATGTGATCGAGCACCACGGCGACACCTTGGCCCTGAGTCGCCGCAAGAACTTTTGGAGCGAACGGCCCGCTTTTATAATTGATCGCGACGTCGGCGCCGAATTTCAGGCATTGCTCGCATTTCTCGTCCGATCCAGCCGTCACGATCGCGCGTGCGCCGAATTCTCCAAGCAGTTGAATCGACGCGGTACCGACACCGCTGCCGCCGCCCTGAATCAACGCCGATTGGCCCGGCTTGATTCCCGCCAGCATGAACAAGTTCAGGTATGCGGTCAGATAGACCTCCGGCAAGGCGGCGGCTTCCTCATCACTCAGCGAGGCCGGGATGTGCATCGCTGAGCCGTAATCGACCACGACCTTTTCCGCGTAACCACCGCCGGGCAATAGCGCCATCGCCCGCTCACCGACCCGCCAGCCCTTGACCTCGCTTCCAATTGCCGCGACTTCACCGGCACATTCGAGGCCGAGAATCGGCGAAGCGCCCGGAGGCGGCGGATAATTGCCCTGGCGTTGTACGAGGTCGGCGCGGTTGATTCCGGCGCATCGAACGTTGATCAGCAGTTCGGCGGGTCTCGGCTGGGGCTCGGCGGTCTCGCCGAGTTTGAGGACGGCTTCGTCACCAGGATGATCGAAAACGATCGCCTTCATCGGGATTCACTTGTGCGGACAGCTCATCAGAGTGCTGCGGAATTGACCTGCGCGCCTTGCTATACTTGCGCGTCAACGCCGATTAAATCACGCAAGGAAGTGTAGCGGAGGTTCCCTATCGGAGCCCCCGCTTATGATATGCGCGTTACACCGGAATTCTCCGGTGTGTTTGTCAGTATTGATTCACGATCGAAACGCCCACGTTCTGAAAATTGGTCATCTCCTCGAGCACGCGCGAAGCGCCGTCGAGCCCAATGGTCTCGGTAATCATTTCGCGCGGACGCAGCTTCTTTGAAGCCACCATGTCGAGCATTTTTGGATAATCCACCGCCGGCATCCCGAGCGAGGCAATTAGTTGCAGCTCCATCGTGACCATACGGTCGATCGGGAGCGGCACTTCGCCCTTTTCGACTGAGGTGGTGAGTCCGATTTGAAGCGAGCGGCCCTGTTTGCGCAGGCTCAGAATGGAATTACGGCAGGTGGTCGCGACGCCGAGCGCGTCAACCGCGACATGGGCTCCGCCGTGGGAAAGGTCAAACACGGCCATCGGCGCATCTTCGACTTTTTTCGCATTAACGACATGAGCGGCGCCGAGTTTTTTGGCCAGTTCGAGCTTACGATCGTCGAGGTCGACCGCAATCACATTGGCGCCGATCGCCGCCGCGACGTGTACCGCCGACAGCCCGATACCGCCACATCCGTGTACCGCGACCCATTCGCCGGGACGGACTTTCGCGCGATCAACCACGCCATGGTATGACGTCATAAAGCGGCAGCCCATCGAGGCTCCTTCGAGAAAATCCACATCGTCGGGCATCGGCACCAGGTTGGCGTCGGCGCTGGGAACACCGACATAACGGCCGTAACCGCCCCAATAAGAGAAGCCTGGAATGGCGGCATTGGCGCATACGTTCGAGTTTCCCGAACGGCAATAGTCGCAGATTCCGTCGCCTTGGCTGAACGGCACCAGCACACGCTGGCCCTTCTTGAAATTGCGGGTCTCCTTGCCGACTTCCTCGATCACGCCGCAGAATTCATGCCCCATCACCAGCGGCATCGGCGGGATGAGGCCGATCCAGGCCCAGTCACCCGACCACGCGTGCCAATCCGAACGGCACACGCCTTCCGCCTCGGCTCGCACGATTACGCCATTGGGCGGACATTTCGGATCGGGAACGTCTTTAACCACCAGCGGCTTGCGCACCGCCTCCATTACTGCTGCTCTCATTTTGGATTACCTCGCCTTTGACTTTGCTTGCCTGAAAAGCATCCGAACTGTCCGGCTTGCGCCCCTATATGCCGGGCACGATTCGCAATGTCATATAGCGCCTTGCCGATGCGGCGGCAAACCGCGCTGCCGTGCCTCGGCAACCTCGTTTGTGGAAATGGTTGTTATAGCGGATTCCAAGCGCTGCGCTCGCAAGTTTCGCTTCGCTAGCCGATGAGTGTGGCGATCGTGCGGGCAAATTCGCCGGCGTCGCGCGCGTCCACTTCCACCGGATGCAGGTCAACGCCGGCTTCTTCCTGGGCTTTGAGCCGCTCGACCGCGCCGTTGACATCGCCGATATAGCCCATTTCGTTGACCAGCCTGGGCGTGACCGCTCCGGTGGCGGTTTTCGCCCCGCCGGTATTCCATGCTTCCTTGATACGATTGACTTCTTCCCCGAAGCCGTAACGGGTTAGTTGTTCAGCATAAAAGGACCCCATCCGAGCGGCATAGAAGGCCAGCGTACCGGCGTGGACGTCATGTGCGCGCTTGATATCGCTGGTGATGTGGATGGTGCCGGGCGCCTTCACTTCAACCGCACGCGGGTCGCGGCCAGCCTGCCGCGCGGCCGCGCGGAACTCATCGATGGCATGCTTGAGGCCGCTTAGAGGAATCATCACAGGCATCCAGCCGTCGGCCGCATTGGCGGTGAATTCGACCGCGCGCCGATTGAGCGTCGCCAGAAAAATCGGAATGTGCTTGCGCACGGGTTCGAAACGCAGGGTGAATCCACGCCCGAGTTTGAACAGCTTGCCCTGATAATTGAGCGGCTGTCCCGCCATCAGCATATTGATGATCTCGACGTACTCGCGCATACGCGTCAGCGGCGGATGAAACTGTACGCCGTGGAAATGCTCGATGACATTCGGTCCGCTGGTGCCCAAACCGATAATCATGCGGCCGCCGCTCAGCTCGTCGAGCGTGCCGAAATGCTGCGCCAGCGCGGCTGGCGTGCGCGAATAGGTATTAACGATCGAAGTCGCGAGCTGGGCTTTGGCGGTATGCTCGGCGAATAGCGTGAGCAAGGTAAAGGCGTCGCGGCCCCACGCCTCCGCCACCCAGATCGAATGAACGCCGGCCTGATCGGCGAGCTTCGCGCGCTCGATCAGCGCCTTGAAATCGAATTTGCCCTGCCAGTTTACACCGATGGTCAGCTTCCGCATTAAATGAAACTCCCCTGCTTCGCCGGCTTTGATCCTATTCACGCTTAGCGCTCACCAGCCATGATTGTCGAGCGGTCGATTTCATCGTGATGAAAAGATCCATCGCGCGCGGCCGGCGGCGGGTCCCGCTTCTGGAAATCCAATCGCGAACGTGATTTAGAGAATTGCATCCCAGATCGCTTGCTGACGTGTTCCATATTCAAGCAGGAGCATCACGATGGCGAAGAGTACGGTTAGCGAACCCATTCATCAGGTGACGGTGGAAAAGAACGCGTCGATGTGCACGCGCGATGGCGTCACGCTTTATGCCGACATCTACCGACCTGCGGCCAGCGGCAACTTTCCGGTGCTGCTGGTGCGGACGCCGTACGACAAGAGCGCTGAGATTGCCTTGTCGGAGAAGGATTACTTTCCGCCGCGCGGTTACGTCGTGGTGGTGCAGGACACACGCGGGCGCCATAGCTCGGAAGGTGAATTCGACCCGTTTGTCCACGAGGCTGAAGACGGCCACGACGCGATCGAATGGGCGGCGGCATTGCCGTGCTCCGACGGTTCGGTGGGAACCGTGGGCCAATCGTATTTGGGCCTGGTGCAGTATTTCGCCGCGATCACGCGTCCGCCGCACCTTAAGGCAATGTGCCCGGTGTCAGGACCGGTCACCTATTTCGAGAATTTCGCCTACCGCCACGGCGCTTTCGAATTGGGCTGGGTGCTGGCTTACTTCGCCTTCATGGCGCGCGACACGCTGATGCGCAAAGGCCTTTATCAACAGGAGCGCGCGGCGCTCGACGGTTTCGTGAGTTATCCGGACATTCCGATGGCGCCGCTCAAGCGCGATGCCTATAGGCATTTGCCACTAGCCGATTGGGGCGAACGGCTCAAACGCGGAGCGCCTTATCTGGCCGATTACCTGCGCAATTGGAAATACGGCCCGTACTGGCGGCGGACGGATCTGCGCCCGCACTTGGGCCAGGTAAGTGCGCCGATGCTGCACGTCGGCTCATGGTACGACGTTTTTCAATACGACACGCTGACGATGTATACCGGCATTTGCCAGCATGCGCGGGATGAACGAACGCGGCTGAGGCAACGGCTCGTGATGGGCCCGTGGGCGCATCTGCTGCCCTACTCCGTGCCAACTTCCCAAGGTACCGGCGAGATTGACTTCGGCGAGGAGGCGAAAATCGAATTGCACGCCGTGCAGCTTCGATGGTTCGACCATTTCCTCAAGCATGCGGACGACGGGATTTTAGAAGAGCCACCGGTCCGGATTTTCGTCATCGGCGATAATCGCTGGCGTGACGAGCATGAATGGCCGCTGGCGCGCACCAAATACACGGAGGTTTACCTTCACAGCCACGGTCATGCCAATTCGCTGAACGGAGACGGTGCGCTATCGTTCGATAGGCCGGGGGAGCAAACGCCTGACCGCTACCACTATGACCCGAATGATCCGGTGCCAACACGCGGCGGCACGACCCTGGGAATACGTTCCGGAGTTTTCGATCAGAGCGAAATCGAAAAACGTGCGGACGTGCTGGTATATACCGGTCCGGTGCTTGAACGCGACCTGGAGGTGACGGGGCCGGTCTCGACGCGGTTATTTGCTGCCTCGTCAGCGCCTGATACCGATTTTACGGCCAAGCTGGTGGACGTTGGCGCTGAGCGGGCGCAAAACGTCGCGGGTGGAGTAATCCGCGCGCGCTTTCGCGAATCGCTCGAGGCGCCATCGTTGATTACGCCTGATAAAGTTTACGCCTACGACATCGATCTGTGGTCCACCAGCTATGTATTCAAGGCCGGCCATCGCATCCGTCTCGAAATCTCATCCAGCAATTTTCCCCATTTCGATCGCAACCCGAATACCGGCCATGATTTCGGCGTCGATGCGGAAACCGTGGTCGCCCATCAGACGGTATTTCACGACAGCCGCTATCCGTCGCACCTGGTGCTTCCGGTAATCCCGCGCGATTGACCATATTTACGCGGCGCGTCCCGCTCACGCATATTGATGACTGGCGCGCGGTCAGGCTTTGCTTGGCTCCCGTCCTGATAATATCTTGCTGCAATGTAGTTGGTAGTGGGACGTTTTACGTTGAACAGTGCCGCGGACGGGGGCAACCGTGCTCCAAATTAAGTTTTTCAAGTTCTTCAATCGGGTTCCGGCATGCGCAAAGACGAATAGCTGGCGGAACCCGCGGATGCGCCGATTGACGCTGGCCGCGCTGGGCTTGGCGTTTATCCAGATATTGGCCTCCGGATGCTCTGGCAGGCCCGCTACCACCGCGACGGCGATGCCGCCAGTGCCGGTAAGTGTGGCGACCGCGATTGAAAAGACCGTGCCCGATCAATTGAAGAACATCGGCACAGTCGAGGCGTACGCCACCGTCAACATCAAGTCGCGGGTCGAGGGTCAGCTCATCGCGATCAATTTCAAGGAAGGCGATTTCGTCAAAAAAGACCAGCTCCTGTTCACCCTCGATCCGCGTCCGTTCGAGGCGGCGCTGATGCAAGCGCGCGCCAGTTATGCCAAAGACCTCGCCACTGCGCGTCAAGCACAGACCGACGAACGCCGCTACCACATCCTGCTGGAAAACGGCGTTGGTTCGCAGGAACAGTACGATCAGGCCAACGCGGCTTCGCAAAGCCTGACCGCGGCGGTTGCGGCCGATAAGGCGGGCGTGCGCACCGCGGAGTTGAATCTCGCATACTCGCGAATTCACTCATTGATCGATGGGCGCACTGGCAATCTGCAGGTTCATATCGGCGACATGATCAAACCGGACAGCGACACCGCGATGGTGGTGATCAATCAGATTGAGCCGATCTACGTGGATTTTAATATTCCCGAAAAGGATCTTCCCGAGGTTCGCCGTTACATGGAAGCGCGTGCGCTGCGCGTGGAAGCGATGGCGGCGGGTGAAGACGAACCCGAACAGGGCGCGCTCAGCTTCATTGATAATTCCGTCGACACCACTACCGGAACGATTCTATTGAAAGGCACGTTCCAGAATGGCGGCCGCCGCCTGTGGCCGGGCCAATTCGTCAACGCGACACTTACGCTCAGAGAAATACCGGATGCGGTACTGGTGCCCTCCGAAGCTTTGCAATCCGGTCAGCGCGGCGCCTTCGTTTATGTCGTCGGCCATGACATGAAGGTGACGGCACGCCCGGTAATCGCGGGCGCACAGATTGGCAAATTGACCATTATCGAAAGTGGCTTGGCCACAGGCGAACAGGTGGTGGTCGACGGACAATTGCGGCTGGCGCCGGGAGCGACGGTAAGAATCAAGCCCGCGCTCGCCACCGCCGCGGCCGGTACATCGTAATGAATCTGGCCGGGCCCTTCATCCGCCGTCCGGTGATGACCACGCTGGTATCGTTGGCCATCATCATTTTCGGAGTGGCCAGCTACAAATTCCTGCCGGTCAGCGACCTGCCCAACGTGGATTTTCCCACCATTCTGGTCACCGCGACGCTGCCCGGCGCCAGCCCGCAAACGATGGCTTCTTCTATCGCCACACCGCTCGAGCATGAATTTTCGACCATCGACGGCCTCGAGCAGATGACCTCGAGCAGCACCCAGGGCGCCACCAGCATCACGTTGGAATTTGCGCTTAGTCGCAATATCGACGGGGCGGCGCAGGACGTGCAATCGAAAATCGCGGCGGCGCAATCGCAACTGCCGCCGGGAATGCCCAGTCCACCGACTTACGAAAAGGTTAACCCGGCGGACAAAGCGATCCTTTACCTCGGCCTGAGTTCCCAGACCTTGCCGTTGTCGACCGTCGACGAATACGCCGAGACCTACCTCGGGCAGCGCATCTCGATGATCGGTGGCGTCGCGCAAGTCCAGGTCTACGGCTCACAGAAATACGCCGTACGGATTCAACTCGACCCGCGCGCGCTAGCCACGCGCGGCATCGGCATCGACCAGGTGGCGCAGGCGGTCGAGGATGCCAACGTCGATTTGCCCGTTGGGGTTCTCTATGGGCAAAAGCGGGCGTTCACCGTTCAAGCCAACGGCCAGCTAACCGACGCGGCGGCATATCGGCCGCTGATCGTGGCGTACAAAAATGGCGCGCCGGTCCGCCTGGAACAGCTCGGCCGCGTGCTCGATAGCGTTCAAAACGACAAGCTGGCGGGCTGGGTACGTGGCGAACGGGCGGTGGTGCTGGCGGTTCAGCGTCAGCCGGGCACTAACACCGTCGAAGTAGTCGATAATATCCGCAAGATCCTGCCGGTCTTCCGCGCCGAATTGCCCGCCGCCATCCATATGACGGTGCTCTACGATCGTTCGGCCACGATTCGCCAGTCCGTCAATGATGTCCAGTTCACGCTGCTGCTGACCGTGTTCCTGGTCGTGATGGTCATCTTCGTGTTCCTGCGCAACATTTCCGCGACCATCATTCCCAGCCTCGCACTGCCGATGGCGATTATCGGCACGTTCGCCGTGATGTGGGCGGTCGGCTACAGCCTTGACAATCTGTCGTTATTGGCGTTGACGCTGTCGGTCGGCTTCGTCGTCGATGACGCCATCGTGATGCTCGAAAATATCGTGCGCCACCTCGAGATGGGCAAAGGCGTGCTCGAGGCGGCGCTCGACGGCTCCGGCGAAATCGCCTTCACCATCCTCTCGATGACCTTTTCGCTCGCCGCGGTCTTCATCCCGGTGCTTTTTCTCGGCGGCATCATCGGACGACTGCTGCATGAGTTTGCCGTAACCATCGCCGCCGCCATCCTGGTCTCGGGTTTTGTCTCGCTAACCCTCACCCCGATGCTATGTAGCCGCTTCCTGCGCGCGCCCGAGCATGCCGGTCATGGCTACCTCTATAACCTGACCGAGCGCGGCTTCGACCGGCTGCTCGATGGTTACCGCGTGAGCCTCGGCTGGGCGATGCGCCATCGCCGCTTCATAATGTTCGTCCTCTTCATCAC
>JBOHWL010000247.1:0-33625 GCA_050736615.1 Binataceae bacterium (SeqCode)
AAAGCCAAGCCGGACTGACTTGATGCCGCAATCGGTCTCGACCGTGATTGGATTGGCGCGGGTGGCTGAATTTTCGTAATGCAGCCGCGCCAGGCAACGGATACCATTGCCGCACATCTCGCCGCGGCTGCCGTCGGCATTGTACATCTCCATCCTGACGTCGGCGCGCGCCGAGGCGGAGAGCAGGATGAGGCCGTCGCCGCCGATCCCGAAGCGGCGGTCGGAAAGGCGCCGGGCGAGCGCGGCAGGATGGGCGAACGGCAGGTGATTGACGTAGATGTAATCGTTGCCGCAGCCGTGCATCTTGACGAACTCGAGCTTAGGCATCGGGACCGCCCTTGAGCGTGACGATTGTTTCCCCGCGAATCAGGTCCTCAAAGCTTTCACGCGCTCGAATCACGTGAGCTTCGCCGCCGTTGACGATCACCTCCGCCGCGCGCGGGCGGCTGTTGTAATTCGACGCCATCACGAAGCCATACGCGCCGGCGCTCATCACCGCGAGCAAATCGTCGCTGCGCGCCTCGGGCAATTCGCGTTCACGCGCGAAAAAGTCGCCGCTTTCACATACCGGCCCGACCACGTCGGCGGTCGCGCGCGCCTCATCGGGGCGGCGTTGGACCGGCTGAATCTCGTGATACGCCTCATACAGCACCGGCCGGATGAGGTCGTTCATGGCGCCGTCAACCACGATAAACCGCTTCACGTCGGTTTCTTTCACATACAATACTTTGGTCACCAGGATACCGGCATTGCCGGCCAGCACGCGTCCGGGTTCGATAATGATCTTGAGGCCCAGCGTGCGCAGCGGGCCCAGCAAAGCCGCCGCGTAGGCCGACGGTGGCGGCGGTTCTTCCTGGTACGGGATACCCAATCCGCCGCCGAGGTCGAGGTACTTGATCTCGATACCGCCGGCGCGAAGCTGAGTAATAATCGCGGCGGCCTTGCGGGCGGCCTCGCTAAACGGCGCGGTGTCCGTGATCTGCGAGCCAATGTGCGTGCTGAGGCCGGCCAATTCGAGTCCCGCCAGCGTGCGCGCCTCGGCATAGTATTCCTGTACCTGCGCCAGCGGCACGCCGAATTTGCTGTCGCGATGACCGGTCGAGATATGCGGATGGGTGCCGGGATCGAGGTCGGGATTGACCCGCAGACTGACCGGCGCCCGCAGCTTCATCCGGCGCGCGATGGTGGCAATCCGGTGCAGTTCCGGACGTGATTCCACGTTGATCATCAGGATCGCGTGGCGCAACGCCGCTTCGATTTCCTCGTCGGTCTTGCCCACTCCGGAAAACACGATTTTACGCGGGTCCGCGCCCGCCGCCAGGCAACGCATCAACTCGCCCACCGAGACGATATCGAAGCCCGCGCCCAGATCACCGAACAACTTGAGAATGCTCAAGTTGGACAGCGCCTTCATGGCGAAGCAGATGAGATGGTCGGTGTTGGCGAACGCCTCGTTAAGCACGCGGAAATGGCGGCGCAGGGTGCGTGCACTATAGATGTATAGGGGCGTGCCAAACCGCGAGGCCAACTCGCTCACGGCCACGTCTTCGGCGTAAAGCTGATTATTCTTGTAGTTGAAATAATTCATCCGTCATCGATTGCTTAATCGCGAATTGAACATTCGTGTTTCTATCACGGCCGGTCTTCATGAAAAACCGCGTAACGCTCCCGTCTCACGGCAAGGTGGTCGGAAGCGGGCCGGGCGTGGGCAGGCTGAAATTCGCGGGATTCGGCGGCGGCCGTGGCTTGACGCGGGTGAATTCAATCAGGTTGGACGCGAGGCTGCGATAACCGGAGGTGGTTTCCGAGACGACTGCATAGCTATAAGTGTCGCCCAGGCTGGTCTCCGCATCGACGTACTGGAAGGTGTGCTGTTTTTGGAAACGCTCGCGGTCGGTGACCGGAATTTCGATCAGCGGCTGCATCGCGCCGCCCGGACGCCCGCGCAGAATCACGAACCCGCTCAAGTCATGCATCGAATGGCCGCCGGCATATTGGGTCGGCCGTCCCCACGTTAAATGAATTCCATCGGGCGCGGCGGTGGCGCGCAGATCATCGATGCGCGCGGGAGTGGCTTGTGCGGGTGGCACCGGTGCGCTCTTGACCCCGCAAGCGCAGATGCCGCCAACGCATAGCGCCATCAGCAGCCTGAGATTGACGCGCATTAACCTCACCGCTCACCCTTTCCGTCTAAGCTCGCGAATCCGCCGCCGCACCGTGGCGGGCGCGGGACCGCCCACGAGCGTGCGCGCGCGCAGCGAGCTTTCCGCCGAAATTGACAGCAGCGCGTCGGCGCCGAATTTGTCGGAATAGCGACGCAAATCGTCGAGGCTCAAATCAGGCAGCGAGCGTCCGCCGCTGACCGTGTCGCGCACCAGCGCGCCCACTGCCTCGTGCGCTTCGCGAAACGGCACACCGCGCATCACCAGGTATTCGGCCAGGTCGGTGGCGAGAGCGAAGCCGCCCGCCGCCGCGCGCATCGTGTCCGCATGAAAGCTCAGGCGCGGCCATAGCTTGGCCGTCAGCTCGAGCGCCGGCGCGAGCGTGTCGACGGCATCGAACACGCGTTCCTTGTCTTCCTGCAAATCGGAGTTATACGCGAGCGGCAAGCCCTTGAGCACGGTCAGCAACGCCAGCAAATCGCCGAATACGCGCCCGCTCTTGCCGCGGATTAGCTCGAGCAGGTCGGGATTCTTCTTCTGCGGCATCATCGAACTGCCGGTCGAAAATTCGTCGGGCAATTCGACGAAGCCGAACTCGGCGCTGCTCCACAGGATCAGCTCCTCGGCCATGCGCGAAAGATGCATCGCGGTGATCGCCGCCGCCGACAGGAAATCGAGCGCGAAGTCGCGATCGGACACTGCGTCGATGCTGTTTTGCGCCACGCGGCTGAAGTCCAGCTCGCGCGCCACCTGGGCGCGGTCGATCGGCAGCGTGGTCCCCGCCAGCGCCCCCGCTCCCAGCGGCATCACATCCGTGCGTATGCGCGCTTGGCTGAAACGCTCGCGATCACGTTCGAACATCTCGACATAGGCGAGAATATGATGGGCGAGCGAAACCGGCTGGGCGCGCTGCAGATGCGTATAGCCGGGCATCACCGTCTCGGCGTGTCCGCCCGCGATTTCAATCAAGACCGCGCGCAGTCCGTCCAGCAGCCCGCATACGCGGGTCAATTCGTCGCGCAGGTAGAGGCGGAAATCGAGCGCCACCTGATCGTTACGCGAACGCGCCGTATGCAGCTTACCCCCGGCCGCGCCGATTTTTTCGATGAGCCGGCGCTCGATCGCCAAATGGATATCCTCGTCGCTGAGTTTGAAGCGAAAGCCGCCGCCGCTGATTTCCGCCTCGATGGCGCCGAGACCGTCCACCATCGCGCGCGTCTCTTTGGGTTTGAGCAAGCCCACCCGCGCGAGCATCCGCGCATGCGCGATAGAGCCGCGAATGTCATGACGATAGAGGCGGCGGTCGAACGGCAGCGAGGCGCTGAAAGCCTCGACTTCGGGCAGCCGCGCGTGTTTGAACCGCGCGCGAATCAGATTCCGGTCGCGCGCCTGAGGGCTCTGAGCGGCAGCCTTTTGCGATGAATGCGATTTGGCTTCGCGGCGCGTCTTCATCAAAAGAGTCAGGTTGCCGCAAAGCGCCGCCGTCCACAAGCCCGCGGGGCCGTTCCAGGCGACGACGGGCGGATTCGCTAAGCTGGAACGGGGCTCCGTGGGGTGGGCGAGTCCGATTTACCGCCGCCGGAATTGGCCTGAATGAGAAGCCGCGTGTCGACCAGCGCGGGAAGAATCCCTGTTGTCATTCTGAGCGGAGTCTGCGAAGTGAAGAATCCCGGAAAAAACACAGGAAAAGCAGAAAGATCCAGGATTCCTCGCTTTTATACCCAGCTCGCAGACTCGCCCGCTCGCTTCGCCGCACAAAGCGGCTCCGCTGGCTGCGCTCGGAATGACATAAAACAAAATCTTCACACACTCTCAGAGTGACAGAATCACGCCGTATGCGGAGCTTCCCTAGCAGCGGGCTCCGTTCGGAATGACCATAGGGACTGGTGCGGTGGTTACTTAGCGCATCGGCGGAGTGCGGCACAGACAGCCGCGCGCCGCGCAACTCAGGACGCCGCTGGGATGGCATACGTGCACGTCCATTTTGTGGCCGCACTTGGCGCATTCCCCGCCGCGTATGCGAGGCACCAGCTTCGGTCCCGGCCGCGGCGCTTTGAATTGAATCACCTTACCCACGGCCGCGATGGTCCTCCGTTAATCGGTGCGCGAACGAACCCGTGCCCTTTCCTCCCGCGGACGCGTTTCCAGCCGCGCCAGCGCGCGCAATCTCAGCGCGCCCAGGCGAATGAAGCCCTCCGCGTCGGCCTGCTGGTAGCCTCCGGCCTCATCGAAGCTGGCAAGCATCGGATCGTAGAGCGAATTGGGTGAGCGGCGGCCGGCGATCCAGACGCCACCCTTGTAGAGCTTGAGACGCGCCGTGCCACTGACATTTTTCTGCGTATCGTCGAGCAAAGCCTGCAGCGATTCACGTTCGGGGGCAAACCAGTAACCATTGTAAACCATTTCGGCATAACGCGGAATCAAGCCGTCGCGCAGATGCATCACCTCGCGATCAAGCGTCAGTTGTTCGACCGCGCGATGGCCGTGATGGAGCAACGTGACGCCGGGGCTTTCATACACACCGCGCGATTTTATCCCGACGTAACGATTCTCGACCAGGTCCACCCGGCCCACGCCGTGACGACCGCCAATCCGATTGGCCGCTTCGATCAGCGCCGCCGGCCCCAGCGCGTCACCGTTGAGCGCGATTGGATCGCCGCGTTCATAGGCGATTTCCACATACTCCGCTGCGGCGGGCGCATCCTCTGGCGCCACCGTCAGGCGGAACATATCGTTGTCAGGTTCGCGCCAGGGATCCTCGAGAACGCCGCCCTCATAACTGACGTGTACGAGATTGCGATCCATCGAATAGGGCTTGGCCGCAGTGACCGGCACCGGAATGCGTTTTTCCGCCGCGTACGCCATCATGTCGGTGCGGCCTTTGAACGGCCAATCCGGATGACGCCAGGGCGCCACCACTGTCAACTCCGGCGCCAGCCGCGCAAAGGTGAACTCGAAGCGGACCTGATCGTTGCCCTTGCCGGTCGCGCCATGGGCTACCGCGTCGGCTCCGGCGGCGCGCGCAATCGCGACCTGCTTACGCGCGATTACCGGGCGCGCAATCGAGGTCCCGAGCAGGTAGTAGCCTTCATATAGCGCGTTGGCGCGCATCATGGGAAACACAAATTCGCGCGCGAATTCCTCGCGCAAATCCTCCAGATACAGCGCGCTGGCGCCGGTTTCCAGCGCCTTGCGCTCGAGGCCCGCGGTCTCGTCGCCCTGGCCAACGTCAGCGCAATAGGCGATCACCTCGCAGTCGTAATAGTCCTTGAGCCAACGCAGAATCACCGACGTATCGAGCCCGCCCGAATACGCGAGCACCAGTTTCCGTATGTTTCGTTTCATCGAACCATGCGCGTCGACGCGCGATTGTGGTTAGGCAATCGGCGCGCCCTGAGAGGCCAGGATTGCCGGGCGCAGCAACCAGACCATCACGGCCTTCTGCGCGTGTAGCCGGTTCTCGGCCTGTTCGAGCACGATGGAACGCGGGCCATCGAGTACCTCGTCGGTGATCTCCTCGCCGCGATGCGCCGGCAGGCAATGCATCACCACCGCGCCGGGTTGCGCATGCTCGAGCAGCGCGCGATTGACCTGGAAATCCTTGAAGTCGCGCCGCCGGCGCGCCGCCTCGCGCTCCTGGCCCATCGAGGTCCACGTATCAGTATAAATAACGTCGGCATCCGTGACCGCCTTAACCGGATCGTCGGTGAGCAGTCCGCGCGCTTCGTGCAACATCGCGGCAAAGCCCTCCGCCGGCGCGTATCCCGCCGGACAGGCCACCCGCAAATCAAAGTGGAGCAAAGCGTCGGCTTCGATCCAGCTCTGCGCAAGATTGAACCCGTCACCAACGAAGGCGATGCGCAGCTTGCCCAGCGCACCGAAGTGTTCGTGCAAGCTCAAGAGGTCGGCCAGCAGTTGACAGGGATGGAGCCGGTCGGTGAGGCCGTTGATCACCGGCACCGAAGCCTCGCGCGCCAGTTCGATACAGGTCTCATGGGCGAAGGTCCGCACCATGATCAGATCGACCCAGCGCGACAGATTGCGCGCCACGTCCTTGGCGGATTCGCGCTCGCCGATCCCGATATCGTGCGGCGCCAGGTAAATCGCATGGCCGCCGAGCTGCGCCATGCCGGTCTCGAAAGTGAGCCGCGTGCGCAACGACGGTTTTTGAAAGATCATGGCGAGCGTACGCCCGCGCAAGTAAGGATGCTCGAGGCCGCTCTTCAGTTCGGTTTTGAGCCGCGCGCCGAGTCTGAGCAAACCGTCGAGTTCCACCACTGAGAGTGAGGCTAAATCGAGAAAATCACGTTTCATGACGGCATCGCGATCCCGTTGCCAACCATATTAGCGTATTCGCGCGCAATGGTAAGTGTCGCACGAGGTTTTTCTGGCGCGTTCAAGCCCCCGGTGCGGCGATCCGCTAATACGGCGTTTGCAAAACGGCGCGCGGTGCTCAGCGGAACAAGCGGCGCGTCGCGATGCGCGAAAGGCCCAGCAGCAGATCGCTGCGGGCGACGTAGTTATCGCGGAACTCGGACAAATAACGGCGCATCGCCACCTTGGTCCGGTAACCCAGGCCCGGTGGTGCCACTGGCGCGCGCGCGCTGTGACCATGCCGGACATGCAACGTCGCCGCACTGCCGGAGGCCAGCTCGAATTCACATTCGACCCTCCGCTCGCGCCGTTGATAATCGACCCGCGCGCCATCACGCTTGACCGCCACGATCGTATCTCCCGGTTCGATGCTTTTGACGAATCTGAAGGAGGTCGCGTGCTCGTAGGGATTGCGAAACACCGCCTCGTCGGTGAAAACCCTGACCTCGGCGTTTGAAACTCCCACGCGACGGCATAAGGTGCTGGCGCGAATCACCTGGTTCAGCGGCTGCCATACGGGCGGGTTTTGCAATGCGTTAAGACCGCCGACGAAATTCCGGATTTCGCCATAGCCGTGCTTGAAATAACCGTGATGCTCTACCAGCAGCGCGGGTTTGCCCAAATAGAGGTCCACGGCCGAAGGGAAGATCGCGCGCGGATACCTGCGGTTATATAATGGTGCGCCGCCGTAGCAGGTTACCGCCACGTTCAGCAGATCGCGCACGCGCACCTCGCCCGGACTCGCATCAGTGGCCACTGCGCTGGTGTTCACGGTGGCGAGATAATCCTCGTGCTTGACCGCTCGCAATGCCGCTTTCGAAAACTGCCCCTGCGGGAAGATCATGATGCGCGCGCATGCGACGCCGGTTTGCGCTTCGAACGCCTCGATTCGATCCAGCGCGATCCGGGCGCGCGCGCGGAGCGTGGGTTCGTCAGCACCCCGGAATTCACCCCCGGTATGGTCACAGCCATGCACGCACAGGGACAAGCGCTCGCGATGCTCCTGGAAGAGCCGGGTCACCGACGGAGAGCTGCGCCGGTAATTCCATGGAATAAAGGCGAAAGTGGCGGCGAAGTTGTGCGCGCAGGCCTGTTCGAGCAACGCCGCGTACGAGACGAATCCATACGAAGGCGTCAGCAAGGGGTCATCGATAGTGAAGGCGGCACGCGGCTGATAATTGTCCCAGCAATATTCGCCAAACGCGGCCCGCAGGAACATCAGCCACGGCAGCAGGTTCACATACTCAAGCGGCTGATCTTCGCGCGCGGCCGCGTCCACATCGATCACGCCGGCGTGCGGGAGCAGGAAGGTTCGGCAGCCGCCCATGAGCGTCTCCACAAAAAACGGCTGCCCATCGACATCGATAAGGCTGGGGATTTTCGCTTGGTCACGAAGCTGGAAATGGCGATAAGGTCCGCGCGCTGAAAATGACAGACCCGCCATCTGGCGCGCGAGTGCGGTCTTGTTAAAAGAGAATTTGGCGTTCGAAGGAATTTTCCCCATCGACAACGCGGCGTTGCTCAACCATGCGGCGACCTCATCGCCTTCGTTTTCGAAGCCGTAGATAAGCGCCGCGTCAAAGCCGTCTAATAGCGGTTGACCGCTATCCGATTGCAACGTCTGGCGGAATGTCGCGGCGGTGCCGCTGTCAATTGCGATTACTTTGTATCTTTCGAGGTGCAAGCGTGAGGATAATTCAGAAAGATTAGTATATTCACCAGGATTGATGATTTCCGCTTCAATTCCCATCATAGCGGCAAGTTTCATCAATCGCCGTTCTCCGACGGCATTTTCAGCTCTGGATAGCACTGCCAATCGATTGCTCATCGTGATATTCCGTCTCCAACTGCTACATTCCGCGAAGCAAACTATGACTATTGACCTTGCACGACAAGGCAAGTCACCGTCGATTTTTTAGCTATTCCAAAACACCGATGTGAAAGCCGGGTGAATCGCCGAATTTCCCAGAAAGCACAATTCTCGGCCAGTTGCTATCAACCGGCAAATAGATAATGCAAAGCCAATTCATTGCGTATTTCATTCGTGGACATCTGTTCACATCCGATATGACCGCGAGCATCGGAATTGAACATGTCACCGCGATTTTTGTGCGGAGTGCGCTATTCGGCCGATCGTTGGCGCCTTGGGCACAGTTGTCGCCGCGGTTCCTCTCCTGACACGGCAGGCGAAAAAACTGGCGCTAAAGCTCGAAGTCGCAGGTCACGAAGTCGTGATCGGACAGACGGCCGCGCAGGAATGACTGTCGCGCCGGCACCACCCGCGCCGTGCGCCGCAGCGGTGTGAGCCCGCGCGTCGCGATCCAATCCAGCTTAGGCCGAAAAAATGGCGGCACCAAGCGCGAGAACGTAAACGTCGGCTTATACGGCACGTTTGCCCCATCAACCTCAAAGCCGGCCACGTGCAGACGTTCGAACAAGGGCTCATAACGCTCGGGACGGCGAAAGCGCCACGGATTCGTCAGCATCCGCCAGGCCGTCGCGGCCAGCGCATGCGGCGTGCGCAAATCGACGGTGGTGGTATTGAGGTCGCCCGCGATTAGCGCGGGCGCGCCAGGGGCGATCGCGGCCAGGAAATCCTCCATCTGCTTCGCGCGCCCCAGCGGCTCCCAACGACTGTTCAGATGCGCCACGCCGAACGTCAGACGGCGGCGATTGAAGGTCGCGCTGGCGACGATTCCGCACGGGGATCCAATCAGCCGTTTGATCCGCCTGCCGGGATAAAGGTTTGGCAATAATACCCCGCGTACGTGTTCGAGCGGCTGCGCGCACAGGAGCGCATTGCCCATAAACGCAACCGGCGGACCGCCCCCGGCACGGGGAAAGCCGAACTCGCGCTGATAGACCATGCTCATCCCGAGCGCCGCGGCAAGCTCATGCGCGACTTTGCGCCGATGGGCGCGCCGGGTCATGACATCCACCTCACACAGCATGATTACGTCCGCGTTTTCCAACGGTGGACGGCCAAGACACGCGAGCATCGCATCCAGATGAGCCCCGCCACGTGCGTTGAGCAACACCAGCTTCAACCTCTCTTTACGCGGACGGGCGGGACGATTCACGACCTCCAGCGCGAACTCGTGGCTTTCGACGCCGACGGCCGTGCTGGTAATAAGGGTCATATCCAACGCAGGTTCGCGGACCGGGTCTACACTCCACTTCGGCTTGTCGTCGCTCGCTATGCCGTTCGTCTTACCTTACCCAGGCGCGGAGCCAGTGACTTCCGCTTCAAGCGCCTTGAAAGCGGTGATGGGCGCGGTGCAGGTCCGTTCGCGGCAGACGTAAGCGGTTAGCCGCCCGTCGATTTGGCCTTTACCCCGCGCCGGTTCAGGCACCAACTCCGGCGCCGCATCTGGCGCGACCGCATAGAGTGTGCGGTTGGAAATATAGAGCAGCCCAAGGCGCTCGTTCCACTCCTTGAACTCTGGCGAGCGCGGATCGCCCACTATCACGATTTCGACCGCCCCGCGCTGATATAAATCGACCGCCTCCAGCATGTGCGAAAATGCAAACGGCTGTTTTTCGATAAATTCCGCGAACAGCTTGAGCGTGCGGACGGCCTCGTCCTGATAGCGCGGGTCATCACGGTAAGCATAAAGCCGCAGCAGCGCCATCACCGCCGCGCTGTTGCCTGACGGCGTGGAACCGTCGAACGCCGCCTTCGAGCGCATGATCAACGCCTCGTGATCGTCGGAGGTGAAGAAGAAACCGCCCTTCTCTTGGTCAAGGAAGCGCGCGATCATCACCTCGGCCAGCTTGCGCGCATCCTCGAGAAAACCGGGATCAAGCGCGGCTTCGTACAAATCGATTAGCGCGCCGGCCATCAAAGCGTAATCTTCGAGGTAGGCGTTGAAGCGGGCGACGCCGTCCTTGTATGAGCGCTTAAGCGCATGCCCGTCCCACATCCGGGTCATGATAAAGCGGGCCGCGCGCGACGCCGCCTCGAGATAGCGCGGGTCGCCCAGCGCCCGATAGCCTTCTGAAAACGCGCCAATCATGAGCGCGTTCCACGCGGTCAGCACCTTCTCGTCACGCCCGGGCCGCACGCGTTGCTCGCGCGACGAGAACAAGCGCGTCTTGATCGCATCGACCGCGCCCGCAACCGCATCCTCGGACATATTGAACAGGCGCGCGGCGTCGGCGATTTCGATGGTGCGATGCAAAATGTTGGCACCCTCGAAATTGCCATCTTCGCTGATATCGAAATATCGCGCGGCTATTTTGAACCGATCGTCGCCGAGCACGGCGCGCGCCTGCGCCGCGGACCATACGAAGAATTTACCCTCTTCGCCCTCGCTATCGGCGTCCTGGCTGGAATAGAAACCGCCTTCGGCGCTGGTCATCTCGCGTAAAACGTAATCGAAGATTTCGCGCGCGGTCGTCAGGAAGGCGGGTTGATTCAGGGCGCGGCCGGCATCGAGATAGAGCCGCGCCAACAGCGCGTTGTCATACAACATCTTTTCGAAATGCGGCACCAGCCAGCGTTCGTCGACGCTGTAGCGATGGAAGCCACCGCCAATCTGGTCGTAGATGCCGCCCTTGGCCATCTGCGTCAGCGTATGGCGCACCATCTCGGCCATCGCCGGGTCACTGTCGGACTCATGTACGCGCAAAAACAGCGAAAAGACGAACGTGTTGGGGAACTTCGGGGCGTTCCCGATGCCGCCGTGGACGCTGTCGTAATGTTCCGCCAGCGCGCGCGCCGCGGTTGGCGCGAGGTCTGAGCGCAACTCACCCGCGCCCGGCTGATATTCGGTCAACGCGCCCAACGCCTGGGTCAGCCGCTCGACGTTATGCTGAACGTCCGCCGGCTGATTGTGATAGGCATGCGCAACTCCGCTCAGCACCCGCGCAAAGCCCGGCATCCCCTGGCGGTCCTCGGGTGGGAAATAGGTGCCACCGTAAAAAGGCTTGCCTTCGGGAGTCAGAAACATCGTCAATGGCCAGCCGCCGCGTCCCGACAGCAATTGCACCGCGTCCATATAGATTTGGTCGAGGTCCGGCCGCTCTTCCCGGTCGACCTTGATCGAAATGAAGTTGGTATTCATCAATTGCGCGATCGCCGGGTTTTCGAACGATTCGCGCTCCATCACGTGGCACCAATGGCAGGCCGAATAGCCGATCGAGAGCAGGATCGGCTTGTTTTCCGCTTTGGCATGGCTGAGCGCTTCTTCGCCCCACGGATACCAGTCGACGGGATTATAGGCGTGTTGGCGTAGATAAGGACTCTGCTCGTGAATGAGCCGATTGGGCTTGCGTCCCGCTTGAGGGGTTGATCGTTGATCGCTCATAGCATCGCTCTGAAAGGAATCGGGATTCTGGAGTGAGGGCCGACGGCACTCGAGGGGATGGCCACAATCGTCGCCGCGACATTTGCCAGTGCGCCGCCCTGGCCGACGAGTTTGACCCTATCACGCCCATCGTCGGGTGGCGACGCCCGTCTACGCCTGGCCCCCCGCGGACATAAAAAAGGCGGGGCCCGGAATTGCCAGGTCCCGCCGTCGTTTTTGGCCGCTTTCGCGCTAAATTTTGCCCTGTAAAATAAAAGAGATCACCAGCGAATAAAGTGTCAGCGATTCGACGAACGCCAACCCGATGATCATCGGCACGAACAATTGATTGGTGCTGTTGGGATTACGGCCGATTGATTCCATTGCCGAAGCCGCCAGCTTGCCCTGTCCGATACCGCATCCGAGCGCCGCCACGCCAATACCGATGCCAGCGCCAATCGCAATCAAGCCGGCGCGCATGCCAGTATCGGCGGCGCCAGCGCCGGCCGCCGTTTGTGCCATCGCCATCAGCGGCGAGGCCATTACAATCGCGAGCACCGCGCCCGCGGTTAACCAGAATCGTCGTAACATTCGACCCTCCTCTTTGCCGCGCCGTCGTTTCGGCCCTAAGCTATTTAACCTCGCCTTCTATCATCTTCCACGCTTCGGCCGGACCGGACTGCGGTCGCGGAATTGTTTCGTTTTATTGGCTCGACAGGATCGCGCTTTTTCTATCATTTCGAGAGTCTTTGTGGGTTTTTTGGCACAGCGCGCATTGAGGTAACACAACACTTTTTGTCATCCCGAGCGCGGCGGGATTGCGCACGGTTCGCGGTCGACCCGGAAGGACATTTATCGGAATCAGTCGTAATGCGAATGTGCCGCCATCCTGACATAGGCGATAGCCAGCACCAGAAAGACCAACGCCTGCACAATACATACGATCGCGCCAAGCGCGTAAAAGGCCAGCGGGATCACCAGCTTGGTCAGGCCCGTAAACAGCCCGAGCACCTTATGGTCGGCAAACATGTTGGCAAACAGCCGGATACCGAGGGAAAAGGGACGGAAGAGGTTGTCCGAAACTTCAATCACGACGAAAAAGGGCGCCATGATCAGCAACGGCCCCAGGAAGCTGCGCAGATACCATGCTCCCTGATGCCTGAAGCCCTGGTAGATGTAGTAAAAGAAGCAGACTATCGCCAGAGCGAAGGTTAGGTCAGTGTCGTTGGTCGGTGGTTCAAAGCCCGGAATTAGGCCAAGGAAATTCGCGAACAGGATGAAGATGAACAGGCTGCCGAAAAACGGCACGTATTTGCGCGCCCCATGCAGCTCGGACACCTCGGCGACAAAGCCATCCAGCCATTCCACAGTCACTTCAGCGAAATGACGCAGCGTGAGGCCTTCGTCTGGCACCAATGGATCGCGCGCGCGCGCCAATGAGCGGCGCGCCAACAGGCCGAAAATCAGCAGCCCCACCATCACGAGCCAAGTCCCGACCAATACTTCGGGGACCTTGTGGGCACCCATGATCTCGATGAAATTGATCGAATTCAAACGTCGTTACGCTCTACTGCACTTTATTGGGACGATTCAACGCGGTTTCTGGCGCCACGTCTAGTGTGCCCGTTCGCCTTGTTCCCCTAATGGAGCGGCGCTCCCACGGCGCGAGACACGCCATGTCTCAATAAAGATCGCAACGAACTGAGTCAAGAGACCCAGCAAAAAACCCGCCAGGTTGATATGAAAGCTGCTGATGAGCAGATAGACCACGACAACAAGGAGCACCAGCTTGAGCGGAGCTAGAATCAATCCCGCCGGATGACTCCCCTGCCGGGCGTTGGCCAGCGCCATGATCGAGTGCGCGATCAGCGTCCACGCGTAAAGATTCAGCAGCATCACCGCGCCGCCGATTAGACATCCCAGCGCCATCGCGGGCGAAACCAGAATCAACAGCGTTGCGCTGAGTGCCAACGCAACCAGCGCGGTCACGCGCTGGATACCGGCGATAGTGGGGACCGACCAGTTCATCACTGCTATTCTACCCGCCGGAGTCCCGTTGAAAATTGCGCAATTCGACCACTAAGCGGTAAAAGCCAAGGAACACTCCGCCAAACAGCATCACCAGCGCAATCCACGGTTGTTTGAAGTATTCGCCCAAGTAGTAGCCGCCGATGGCGCCGCCCACAATCGGCGAGAATAACTCAAGCCCGATCGAGGCGAAGCGCAGCATCCGGAACGCGCTGGGCTTGTCGCCGTGGTCGGGCGAGCTATCAGGCCGATTGGCGGTCATTATCCACCATGTCGCGCGCTTGATAATTTATCCCCGCGGCACTTTATCGTCCGCGCGTTGGCCTTGGTTGTTATTCCAGGAGCGTGGCTTGCCGATCGCTTCCGCGATGACAATGAGTGCCAGGGCTCGGCCTCTCGCGATGCCATTGCCCAAAATATCATCTCGCGAGGGTTGCGAGTACCACGCGCGCCGCTTCGATGGTTTCATCGATATCGGCCTCGCTATGTGCGAGCGAGATGAACATCGCCTCGAATTGCGAGGGTGGCAAATAAATCCCGCGCTCGAGCATGCCTTGGAAGAAACGGGCGAAAAGCGCCGTGTCGGCCGCGCGCGCCGCGCCCGCGTCGGCAACCTGTTCAACGCCCAAGAAGAGGGTTAGTAGCGAACCGGCGCGATTAACACATGCCCGCACGCCGGTCTCGCGTATCGCCGCCTGCAAGCCGTGATCGAGCCGTGCGCCGCGCGCTTCGAGCCGTTCATAGGTTCCCGGCCGCCTCAGCAGCTCGAGCGTCTTAAGTCCCGCGCATACGGAGAGCGGATTTCCGGAAAGCGTCCCAGCCTGGTACACCGGGCCGACTGGCGCCAACAGGTCCATCAGGCTGGCGCGGCCGGCAATCGCCCCGATCGGCATACCGCCGCCGATAATCTTGCCCAGCATGATCAAGTCGGGTTCTATCCCGTAATTTTCATATGCGGCGCCGTAGCGCAGGCGAAACCCGGTGATCACTTCGTCGCAAATCAGCAACGCGCCGTTGCGCCGCGTCAACTCCGCCAATTGCCGCAGGAAATCCGGCCGTGGCGGCACCACGCCCATGTTGGCGGCGACCGTCTCGACGATTACAGCCGCGATACGGCCATGTTCCGCCGCAAAATACCGTTCGACCGCGTCGAGTGAATTATAAGGCGCAACCCGTGTCAGCGCCGCCAGCGCTTCCGGCACCCCTTCGCTGTCGGGCACCCCAAGCGTCATCACTCCCGAGCCGGCGCGCACCAGCAACGAGTCGCTATGGCCATGATAGCAGCCGTCGAACTTGATGATGGCGGGACGGCCGGTCGCCGCTCGCGCGATTCTGAGCGCGGTCATGCCGGCTTCCGTGCCGGAACTGACCAGCCGCACCTTTTCCGCTCCCCTAATGGCGCCGCTCAGTTCTTCGGCCAAGTCCAGCTCAAGCTCGGTGGGCGCACCGTAGCCGAGCCCGCGATCAGCCTGCTCAGCCAAGGCCGCGGCGACCTCGGGATGGGCATGGCCTAGAACGGCGGGTCCGTACGAGCCGACATAATCGAGCAGGCGGTTACCATCGGCGTCGCGCAGCCAAGCGCCGCTGCCGCTGGCGATAAACCGGGGCATCTGACCGACCGCCTGCCATGCGCGTACGGGCGAGTTGACCCCGCCGGGAATTTTCCTTTGCGCGCGGGCGAACAGCGCGGCGGAATTTTTGATCATGGGCGGTACACCGCCAGCCGGTTGTTTTCGAATCGCTCAGTCATCAAGCCACAATCCGGGAGTCGCTGCCGAATCGGTTGAAGGCGCGCGGCGGAGTCATTGTGAGCGGCTATCATGGTTGCGTCAAACTTGTTGACGGAGGGAAAAAACGCAGCCTCGCCAAATTTCGTCAAAAGCGTGCGATGGCTCCAGGAGCCAATCTTTGCTGATGCGCAAAATTCGTTACAAGGCAATACCTTTTGTGAGAATTTTTGCTGACGTAAATTACCATTGCAAATCGAAGGTTTATCGCGGCGCCATCACGCCAGTCTTGAACCATGTCGGGAAAGATTCTATCACGTTGGCTTCGCCGCCAAACTCTCGAGCGCTGAGTTCATCCGGGGGGACGAGGCGGCGGCGTTATCGTGGCCGACAGGCGCGACAATTTTCCAAGTAGTCATTGTTCAAACATCAGCGGCGCGGAAACGAGCGCGCGAGGTTGGAGTTGATAGAGCCTCCGCCACGGCGCCGCATAACACGTTCGATTCAGGGGAAATTACGATTATCAACAGTTGTGGATAAGCCTGTGAGTAATTCGAAACTAAATCTTCACTTTAGGCTTGCGCGCGCCCGGGGGGGATGCGCGCCAACTCATAGGGGGTAAAAGCATGGACGGCGTGTGGCAAAAGGCCGCCGATCGGTTGCGCGACACCATCGGTCAAGCCCATTACGAAACCTGGATCGGTCCGCTGAATTTTCTCGGCCTGCAAGACCGCATCGCAACTATCGAGGCACCCAATCGTTTTTTTCGCGATTGGGTCAGCGAACGCTATCTCGAGCTGCTGCGTAATTCGCTTGCCGCGGAATGCGGTGGCCCGGTCGAGGTCAAGCTGACCCTTGGCAAGAACCCGTTTTCCCAAGTCAACGGCCATGGCAACGGCGCCCCCCATCATGGCGAATCCGGGCACAACACTGGCCGCAATGGGCAGGCCGTAAAGAATCTTGCCAACGGCACGGTCAAAAGCTCTCCCCCCGGACCGTCGAACGAACGGCGCGGCCTCCATCCGCAGTTGAATTCGCGCTACACTTTCGAGGGTTTCGTGGTGGGGACCAACAATCAGCTCGCCCACGCGGCGGCGGTCGCGGTGGCGAATCAGCCGGGCGAGAAATACAACCCTTTGTTCATTTATGGCGGGGTTGGTCTGGGCAAAACCCACCTGGTGACCGCGATCGGCCACCACCTGTGGGGCACCGGACCACGCGCGCGGCGGGTGCTCTTCATGTCGGCCGAGGTCTTTATGAACGAACTCATCGGCTCGATTCGGCGCGAGCGGATGGGTGAATTTCGCGACAAATTCCGCAAAGTCGAGGCCCTCATCCTGGATGACGTCCAGTTTCTGGCCGGACGCGAACGCACGCAGGAGGAGTTTTTCCATACCTTCAACTCCCTCCATTCCGAACGCCATCAGATTGTCCTGACCTCAGACAAGGTGCCGCGCGACATTCCGGGCCTCGAAGAGCGCCTGCGCAACCGCTTCGAGTCCGGCCTCATCGCCGATATCTCGGCGCCCGACCTCGAAACCCGCGTTGCCATTATTCAAAAAAAGGTGGCGTTGGAAGGAATGCAATTGCCAGCCGACGTCGAGCTTTATATTGCCGAAAATGTCTCGTCGAACGTGCGCGAGCTGGAAGGATGCCTAACGCGGTTGGCGGCCTTGGCTTCAATGAACAAGGCGGTCATCACCGTCGAATTTGCCCGTCAAGCCTTACGCGATTTGATTCATACGCGCGAGGTCAAGCCGGATATCGAGGCCATCCAGAAAACGGTGGCGGATTTCTTCCATATTCGCCTGGCCGATCTTAAGTCGAAAAAGCGCACGCAACATATCGCCTTCTGCCGCCAGGTCGCGATGTACATGTGCCGCAAGCTGACCGATAGCTCCTTTCCCACCATCGGCGAGCATTTCGGCCGCGACCATTCGACCGTAATCCACGCGCACAATCTGATTCAGCGGCGCATCGGCAATGATTCAGCCTTTCGCTTCTCGATCGAGAAAATTGAGCGCGAGCTCAAGGCGACCCATGCCAATGCGGCGTGATCGTGAAAAGCTGTTAACAAGCTCGGGACAACTTTGCCGTTATCGACAAGGTGACGCGTGGGCCTGGCTTAAGCGGCATGATGGCGCCGGCGCACCCACAAGTTGTGCCGGGCAAATCAGCCAAGAATAATATGCGGATTTTGGGTTTATGAACAAATCGACAGCCGCCACTACGGATTCTATATTTTCTTCTAGAATTTTATCTCGTAGTAGTAATAGTGGCGCGGGTATAGAGGATCCATGGAATTCGTCATCGAACGCCTTCCGTTGCTGAATAGCCTCGGCATGGTGCAGGGGATCGTTGAGCGCCGTAACACCGTGCCGATTTTAGGCCACGTGTTGTTCGAGCCGGCCGGCGAGCATTTGCGCTTAGCCGCCACCGACCTCGAAGTTGGCATCCGCACCGAAGTGCCCTGCCGACAGGGTCAGAGTGGCACGCTTACGCTCAACGCGCGCAAGCTTTTCGAAATTGTGCGTGAGGCCGAAGGCGAGGAGGTTGCCTTCAAATCACTCGAAGGTGACTGGTTCGAGCTCAAATGCGGACGCGCGCGGTTCAAGATGATGGGGCTGGACCCGCGCAGTTTTCCCGCCATGCCTTCCCAGAGCGCGCGGTCAACCGACGAGCCCATGCGCAAAGCCGTGAAAGCCGAAATTAAAATTCCGGCCGCCGTACTCGCCGCCATGATCGACAAGACCCTCTTTGCGGTCAGCCCCGACGAGGCTCGCTATAACTTAAGCGGGGTGTTTATCGAGGCGCCTGGCAACGATCAGGTCCGCATGGTTGCCACCGATGGCCATCGTTTATCCATGATTGACCGCGAAGTGTCCGGCTTCAGCATGCAGGGCGGCGTAATCATCCCGCGCAAGGGCCTGAAAGAACTGCGCAAATTGCTCGACCAGGCGGGCGACGGACAAACCGAGCTGATGCTTGATGGTCAACTCGCCTCCTTGCGCCACGGACGCACGGAAGTTTCGATGCGTCTGGTGGAAGGCGAGTTTCCCGACTACCGCGGAGTCATTCCGCAGGGCTCGCGTTATCAGATTGGCGTCAAGCGCGGCCTTTTATTGGCCGCAATCAAGCGCGCCGCAATCTTCGCGAACGAACGCTATCACGGACTGAAGCTGGGGTTTGCCGAAGGCGTCCTGACGGTATCCTCGACCAGTCCGGAATTGGGCGAAGCCAGCGAGACGATCGACGTTGACTTCAGCGGCGAGGAATTTTCGATTGGCTTCAACGCCGCCTATTTATTGGAGGTGCTCAACGTCATTGATTCCGAAGACGAGGTGGTGCTGGGCGTCAGTGACGAGGTCAGTCCGGGGGTGATTACGACCAACACGGACAGTCAGTTCACTTATGTGGTGATGCCGATGCGGTTGTGACGGGCACTTTGGAAGAGAAACGATACTCTCGATCATTATTCCGCCCGTCGTTCCCCGCCGTCTTCGTTAGGACCTATGTCGGGTGGATTGACTCGCAGCAGCACCATCGCGTTGCCCCGGTGGCGGTGCGAATCCCACGGATAAACCGCCTCATGGTCGACCATCGTCACCGGGAAATTGAGCCGCTTGGCGGCGCGCCGGCGCGTGATAATCCACTTGACCTGGTCTTGTTTGACCGCGGTGTCAATCTGACGGCGCGAGTCATATTCCGGCACCGGAACGGAATAGCCAAGATAAAAGGCCGGGCCGTCGTTCATAAAAAATGCGAGACGCGGCGCCTGCGCGCCAATAGTGGCGCGCGATCTCGCGGCGAACGCTTTCTCGCCCCGCCAGGCGTCGCCCGCCGGCATCGCAAAAATGTAGAAATAGACCATGAACAGGTAGGCGATCGCGCAGGCCGAAACTGTCACGCGACGCCATTCGAACTTCATCAAGGCCCAGACGATCGCCGCGACCGCGAGGACCCAATAAATCGCGAAAATCCCGCGTGCCGGCGCATCCGGCAGTGTCGCGTAACGTCCCGGCATGAACCATGACGGAGGGAAAAACGTCAGGGTTGAAAGCGCCACCGCGACGATCACGGCTGCGTAACCGCCCTTGAGCAGCCATCGCGCGCCTTTGGACAAGCTCTCCTGCGGCGCGCCAATCAGCCGCGCGACCAGAAGTGCGCCCGCCGGCAGGATCGGCAGCAAATAATAGCTGCGGCGCGAACCCGACAGGGTGAAGAAAATGAAAGTTGCCCAAAAGAACGTCAGGGCGAAACGATCACTGCGGGCGTGATCCGCGCCAGCGTGGCGTCGCTGATGCGCATGCGTCAACGCCGCCGGTAAAAATGCCGACCACGGCGCCATCAAGGCGAAAATCACATATAGGTAAAGGTAAATCGGTCCGCGATGGTCGAACGGCTCAAAGTAGCGCTCGACGTTCTCGCGATAGACCATGTAAATGCCCTTGGTCGAACCGGTGCGCAAGTGTGAAATCGCGAACGGGGCGTAGTAAATGATCGCAGCCAACGCGATGGCGAGCGGCGTACGCCAGTTGAAAAACCATCGATTGCGCGCGACCAGCCATCGAATCCGGGCCGCCACATCGCCATGGACCAGATGCCGGAGTTCATACCAACCGTCGGCCAGGCACGAATACGCGCCAATCACGACCAGCGGCAGCACGAAACCCAACAGCCCCTTCATCAGGGACGTGACGGCCATAATGAGCCATAGGCCAATCACCCACCAGCCGTCAGTGCGCTCCTCGTTGCGTAGAAATAATGCCAGTGCGGCCAGTTCGCCCGTAATCGTTTCAACGTCCGCCGAGGCGGTGCGCGCAAAAAATACAAAACTGAAGCTCGTCGCGAGCACTATTCCACTGATCAGCGCGGCGCGCCGATCGTACAGCCGGCGCGTCATCAGGATCAGCAGGCCCACCGCAACCAGGCCGGCAATTGCGCACGGGATCCGCGCGGCGGCCTCGTTGACCGCCCCGGTGAGATAGCTGGCGGCGACGATCAGCCAATAGGTGCCTAAAGGCTTGTCGAAGTACGCGCGGCCGTTGATGGTGGGCCAGAAATAATGATGCGTGAGTGTCATCTCACGCGCGATTTCGGCCCAGCGAAACTCCTCGGACCACAGCGCGCGCGCGCCCAGCCGCGCGAAGAATAGAATCGCGGCGAGTATCAGTATCAAACCCGCCGCGCCATACCAGCCGGCTGATTTTATTGATTGGCGGGTCGCGGTGGCCTCAGAGGCGGCTGCGCCGTCGGCGAGAGGCCGAGCAACGCGGGCGGGTGCGACCGTGGACCCAGACAGATTACCCCTGGCACGCTCCATTGACGCAACAGAGTCGCAAGATGAGGCGGCCGTGGCAAGCCCACCCCTCCCCTGCGCGGACGTCATCACTTGAACGAAACTGGCGACTCGTTATCCGCTCGTTGCGCTTCGCTTCACTACGGGGCGCTACGCCCGCGGCCCTGTTGAGAAAGTTTTGCGCAAACTGTCTCGCGGCCGCCACTTTTACGGCTGTGATTGCCAAATCCCGCGAAATCGCGGTGTGAAAGAATGCCGCGCGGGATCCTTGTCTAGCCCACCTCGTCGACTCGTTTTGCTCGCTCCGCCTACGGCTCTGCTGATGCAACACGGCTCGCTCCTCGCCGACTCAGGATGACAGTGGAACGCCACGCTCTGGCCGGCGCATGACAAGCGCCGACGGCTCAGGTCTCGGCGTGTTCGATATCGGCGGCGTTGGTTTTGAGGAAATCGCGGAAGCGGCGCTTGAGCCGGCTTTCAATCTGGCGCACGCGTTCGCGGCTGATGCCGAATTTCTCACCGACTTGCTGCAGGGTGGGCGGGTCTTCGACTAATAGCCGCTTGCGAAAAATTTCGAGTTCCTTGCCCTCAAGGGTGGCCGTGAACTGCTCGACCTTTTCGCGGGCAAAATCGCGCCATTGCCCACGCGCGGTGACCTCTTCCGGATCCATCGAGCTATCGGGCAAGGCATCGATCAGGCGCGCACTCTCGTCATCACCCGCGGCCGTGGGCTGGTCCAGCGAGACTTCGCTCTGCGCCATCCGTTCTTGCATTTCGCGCACTTCGCTTTCCTTGACCCCGATACGCTGGGCAAGCAGCTTGGGTTGAGCGGTAAATCCGTCAGCCTCCAGCCGTTCGGTTTCTTTACGAAGATTGAAGAAGAGCTTGCGCTGCGCCTGGGTGGTGCCGATCTTGACCAGCCGCCAGTTGTTGATCAGGTAACGATACATATAGGCGCGCACCCACCATACCGCGTATGAGGGAAAGCGAATCCCGCGATAAGGGTCGAAATTCTTGACCGCCTCCATCAGGCCGACGTTGCCTTCCTGGATGAGGTCGAGCAGGTTTTTGGTGGCGCGCGCGAACTCGTTGGCAATCTTGACCACCAGGCGCAAGTTCGCGGTCACCAGGCGATAGGCATCTTCCGGCCGATGCTCGCGATGGTAGCGCTTGGCAATTTCAGTCTCTTCTTCACGCGTCAGCAGCGGGAAACGGCGGATCTCCGCCAGATAACGGCTTAGCGGATCATAGGGAACCAGCGAGCCGCGTTCACTCGAATCCGCTCGGTGCGCCTCTGACTCATCGGTCCGCTCGCCGCCAATCCTGAGCTCGTCGGCCGCGACGGACCCCTCAGGACGGGACTCATCAGCGGCTTCGTCAGGAGCGGCTTTATCCGGCTCGGCCAGTTCGACGGCTTCGGCGATGATATCTTCGTGATTCGAGTCCGGCCGCGAGGTCGGCGCCGGCTGGCCGCGCATGTGGGTGCGGCTAGTCTTAGCCGGCTTACCAAGTGCCGCCGGGCGATCGGTGATTTTACGCGCCATTAGAATAGCCGCCGGAAAAAACAGCGGCGCAGTGGTCAAGATGCGATCGAATTTTAGAAATCAGGGCGACGGGACTAAGCTGAACGAGCCGCTTCAGCGATTTTTGCCCTCAGGCGCGACCATCGTCACCTTATGCGCGGCGATCTCGCGCAGCGCCGTCACCACGTCCTTGTTGTCGGATTCAACCAGCGGGCGCGCGCCTTTGAGCAGTTGCTTGGCCCGGCGTGCGGCTCCCAGCACCAACTCGAAACGATTCGGAATCGTTTCGAGACAATCCTCAACCGTGATTCTTGCCATTCCTATAATTGTCCGGCTGGGTTTGCCGCTTGTCAACGCGCCGGCGCGGCGCCCTTTGAATCAGCGCTCGACCGGCAGTCCGCTGCGCGCCCATTCGGCGTAGGAGCCGTCGTAGAGGCGTACATCGTAGCCTAGTTGCTTGAGGGCGAGATAACCGAGCGCGGCGCGCGGTCCGCTGCGGCAATACGCAACGATTTTTTGATCGGGCCGCACGCCGGCGGCGGCAACGGTCGCATTTAGCCGCGCGGACGGCTTAAGCAGGGTTCGCGGCGGGTCGGCAAGCTCGCGCCAGACCAGGTTGGTTGCCCCGGGAATGTGACCCGGACGGCCATCGGTATCGCGCTCGCCGCTGAATTCTTCGGCGCTGCGAAAGTCAATCAATTTGAGCCCGCGATTCTCCCTGACCTCGTCGAGGCCGACGCGCGCAGCGGGATTCACGCGCGCGCTGAAACGACGCGGCGCCACTTCGACCGGTTTATAAAGAACTTCGCGGCCTTCGATTTTCCATTGCTCGAAGAACGCCTCGATCAGTTCGACATTCGGATGGCCGAGATATTCCAGCAGCCACGCCATCATCGCGGCGTTCTGTCCCTCGGGCGAATCGTAAAGCACCGGAGCGGTCTCATCACCGAGGCCGGCGCCGCCCAGCCAGAGCGCCAATTGATCGGTCGGAAGCAATTTGCCGTCGGTGCCAAACGCCTTGTAAATGGGGATGTTCACCGCGCCCGGCAGATGGCCGGAGAGGTACTTCATCGGCCGTCGCGGATCGACGAGGGTGACGCCGGGCACGCCCAAGCGTTCCGCCACTGCGGCAGAGGTGACCAGTTTCATCACGGAGAATCCGCCTCAGACCTTCTCGAATTCAGCGACCAGCTTGGTCGGCCGCATCACCGTCTGGGTGACCGGTGAACCGTCAATCGCGGCCTGCCAGATTTCACGCAAGGTCTTTTCATCGGCGTCGGCGCGTACGAAGCATTTTGCCGTGATCGACGGATAGCCGGGGTTGCCGGCGGGGCTATGGCCGGCCCATTTAAGTATGTTGTCGAAATTGCCTTCGAGCGCGATCTCAAGGTCATGCAGCTTGACACCGCGCCGGGTCGCGTTGAGTACGTAGCCGACGGTCAGACAACTGCCGACCGCGGACAGCAGTTGTTCATGCGCGCTGGCGGCGGAATCGCCGGCGTCGAGGCCCTCGGGTTCGTCCATTTGCACCACGTGCTTGCGCATGTAGGCCTTGGCCTTGAACCCGCCCTGCCATACCACGCGCGATTTCCATGGGCCGGTAACCGCTTTCAATGTCTCGGGATCATCGCGCATTGAATCGAGAATCCCGGTGATCTTTTCGACGTGTAAACCGTTGAGCGTATGATCTTCCGCCATGGGATGCCTCGCTGTTGAGCGCACGTCGCGGACTGCCTTGCCGCCGGCGGCTGCGCTGGCGTGAAATTCAGGCGTATTCGCGACGCAGGATTTCGGCCGCTTCGGCAATCGCTTGTAATTTGCGGTAGGCGACCTCGGGTGTGTTGACACAGCGTTCGGCGAAAGTGCCAAATCCACAGTCGGGATTGAGATAGATTTTGTCTGGATCGAAATACTTGAGCACGTCCTTGACGCGTGCGACGATTTCTTGCGGGCGTTCGATCTCATCGGTGCGCGGATTCGACACGCCGAGCCCCAACTCCTTGCCGTTGCGATATTCCTTGAACACCTCGAGTTCGCCCGCGCGCGGCGTGGCCATTTCCAGCACGAGTTGATCGACGTTCATGCGCATCAGCCACGGCAGTAACGGACCATAGTTGCCGCTCAGCAGCACGTTTTCCTTGCGGCTCCAATTGCCGCGGCAGACGTGCACGCCGAATTTGACGCCGTCGATACCCTCGACCGCCTCGTTGACCAGGCGCACCGCGAATTCCAGTTCATGGGTTGGGTCGGTGCGCGAACCCAGCGCGGCGCACATGAAGGTCTGTTCGGCCTCGTCGCCGTACACCACTTGCGAAATCGACGGTTCATCGAGCTGGATAAAATCGATGCCGAGTTTCTTCAAGGCGATGATTTCGCTCCGGATGATGCGGACGACGTCGCGCGCAAGGTCCTCGCGGGTCGGATAGGCCTTATCGGAGAGACCCTCGAACCAGCTCGAGCGCGTAAGCATGTACGGGCCGGGAATCGGCACCTTGGTCTGGCGCCGCGTATGCTCCTTTAGGAATGCCGCCTCGTCGGTGGCAAGTCCCGCGCGCTGCTGAATCTTTTCGACCGCGATGGGGCTTTTGATCGCGAAGGCCGGCACGTCGAGGCCGCGCAGAATCTCCTCGAAGCCAGCGCGGTCCTTCATGAAGTCGAGTAGCTGGGACAGCTTCATCAGGCGCATCCCGGACATTTTCTCGACCACGAACGAATAGAAGTTGTCGCGGCGCATCTCACCGTCACTGACAATATCGACGCCGGCATCTTCTTCGTATTTGATCGCGGCGAGCACCGCTTCATCGGCGATACGGTTGAATTCCGCCGCCGAGATTTCATTATCCTGACGGCGCCGCAACGCATGCACCAGCCATTCGGGCCGCGACCATGAACCAACCACCGTCACTGGAAAAAGTTTGCCTGCCATCGGAAAAACTTCCTCGGATAATTAGAACGTATCGTTACTCTTACAACGCCGCTGTCACTTGGCAAGCGCGGGTAAGCGATTCGGCGCGGAAGCTCCGCCGGAATTCACGAATTGGCGGCAAGCGCCAGCTCGCGCAGGAGCCCCAATAGCACGATAGTTCTGGTGGAGGAAGGTCTGTTCTGCGAGAAAGGCTGACCGGCCCGGTTGACAAATATCCAGACCGATCATAGTTTAGTGAACAGGAGATTCTATCTCCCCATCTTCTTACAGGGCCGCCCTCGGGCGGCCTCTTTTATTTTTCCCGAATGCTCAACCACTTCTCCATTTGCTCGGAAGAACTGAATCTCCGTCACGAACATACTCCATTAAGTGTGCGGCTTGCCTGTAGCCCTTCAGGCTCTCCACGCAGGTTCCATCGTGATCGTTAAGGTATTCAACGGTGCGTACAATAGCGAAGTCCGAATGGTGCTGCCTTAGAACACCGAGAAATTCCAGTGAATGCGTCGAAACCAAGATTTGCGCACGCGCCGGAGATCTATCATCGGGTACCGCGAATGACCGCAGAAGCTTGAATCTCTCGTCTAGCACCTCCGGATAAAAACCGTTCTCAGGCTCTTCCAAGCAAATCGTGATCGGTGGCTCAGCAGAATAGAGACGCCATGAGAGGAAAGTTGCGAGCAGAACACCATCCGACTCTTGCGGCGCCGCAACCAGCTTGTTGCTTCGAGTAGTCATGAAGCTGAGCCGGACACCGTCAGGACCCGGATCGAATCCGATATTCCTGACGTGTTCGAACGTTTTGCAGACTTGACGCTCAACTTTTTCAAATACATCGCGTTGCCGGCCTTGCAGGTCTTGAAGCACGAGCGCGAGTCCTCTCCCATTCGGCAGCACGAACGGATCACTGTGCTCTCGCCCCGAGGTAAATGCGGCAATGTCATACGCGCTGGGCCGATACCTCCAGGCCTCTCCAAGCCGCTTCGAGTTTTCCAAAATTGGCTCGATTACGCTCAGGGCCTGCTCGTCGCGAACAAACCTATTTACCATCGACCGCAAGGTCCCACGCATCGGAACTTCGGTCGTCTGTGTTCCCACACGCTCGGTCGGGTGCGAAAAAGGGTGGTTCTGGTCTACCAGGATTTCCTTGCCTCCGATCCGTATGCGCTCGTAGGTAACACTCCAGCCCGCTCTTCCTTTTGCCAGCTCAAGCGAATAGCCGGGCACCTTATCGAGCGGGGCGTCGTCGAACCAGACCTCCAACCGAATAGGCCTTCCGCTGTCGCCTCGCCAGACGAGGTCATCAAGCGTTATACCGGCCTCGAGATTAAAGTCCTTGTTGGATCGTACGGGTGCAGGGTGATCGGAATTCATCCTTGTCAGCGTCACCAGCGCTTTGAAGATCGCCGACTTACCTGAACCGTTCCTGCCCCAAAAGACGGTCAGCGGGTCAAGTTCCACGGACACGTCGCGGAGCGACATGAAATTTTGGACACGGATCTTACACAACATCGAACACCTCGACCTCTGCAAATTTGCGCAGCGTTATGCCAGAAAGGCGGCTACGCTATCAGAGGAACATTTTATTGTGCCCGATTAAGGCGGCGGATTCTACCCTGTAAGGACCAAGGCACAGGGTCAGTCTGAATCTGACCCCAATGAAATTGGCGCGTGCGCCCTGCCTCTACCCACCTGGCACCTTCAGCGGTTCGGAATAAATTCCGCGCATCACCAGTCATCGCGAATGCCTGGGTGGCTGAGATCTCCGCCGGGATTCATGAATTGGCGGCAAGCGCCAGCTCGCGCAGGAGCCTGGTCACCGCGCTCGGTGCGTTCACACGATAGCTCGCGGCGCTCGCCCTCACGCTACCCACCAACACGGTGACGCCGCGTCCGGCGAGCGCCTGGAAGGCGTCCTCGTCGGTCAGGTCGTCACCGAAATAAACCGGTGTGAAAGCGGGTCCAGCTTGAGCCGCGAGTTCGCGCACGGCGGCGCCTTTGCCGGCGATCGCGGGTAACGCCTCAACCACCATTTTGCCGTGTTGCGATTTAAGATGAGGCGCATTGACTTTCAGGAATCGCTCAAAAGCGTCACGAACTTCAGCCGCCTTTTCCACCGGCGCGTGGCGATAATGGAGCGCGACCGCGCAACCCTTGTCTTCGATCGTGAAACCGTCCGCAAGCGCGGCTCGTTGCAGCCATGCGCGCGCGCGATCCAATTCCGGCGCGCATGCGCCCACCCCTGGGGCGAGCCGGCGCTCACCGTCTTGATTGACGAGTTCGAGACCGTGCGTGCCGGCCATCATCACACCCGCAATGGCACCGCCGAGCAGTCGTTCCAAGGTTGCGAGGTCGCGGCCACTGACAATCGCGATGCGCACGCGTGAGCGCGCCTCCGCCAATTCCCGCAGCGATTCGCGCACGCCCGCAAGCGGATACGCGTGGGCAGGATCTCCCACGATTTCCGCGACCGTGCCGTCGTAATCAAGAGCAAGCAGAAGGGGTCCGCGGGTCAGCAGATCCGTCAGCAGGGCGCCAGGCAGGAGCTTCGGAACGCGCTCAGGTGTCGGGTCCGGTCGCGGCGTGGTCGACAAACGAGCCTCCCGGCACGAGCGTGTTGAGGAAGTGCGCCGACCAATATTCGAGGTTGTTGCGATGAATACTGGCGCGCATCGCGCGCGAACGCCGGCTGCGCTCTTCGGGGCTCATCTCGACCGCCTGCTTTAACCCCGCGGCGATCTGGTCGATGTCGTAGGGATTCACCAGCAGCGCCTGGGTCAATTCTTCAGCCGCGCCTGCGAACTCGCTCAGGATCAACACCCCGTCGTCGGCCAGATGAGAGGCGAGATATTCCTTGGCGACCAGGTTCATGCCGTCGCGCAATGGGGTCAGCAGCGCGACATCAGCCGCCTGATAGTAGGCTACCAGCTCCTCGGCGCCGAATTGCGTGTACAAATAGCGAATTGGTACCCATCCTTCCGACGAATAACGCCCCACGATGCGCCCGACCAGTTCATCCAACTGGCGCTTCAGCATCGCATAATCGGCGACTTTGGTGCGCGACGGCACCGCGATCAGCACCAGGGTGACACGGCGGTGCCATGCCGGGTTAAGTTCCAAAAAACGTTCGAAGCCGAGCAGGCGTTCGAGGATGCCTTTGGTGTAATCGAGCCGGTCAACGCCAAGCACGATGACCGGCGTGCGCGTGGCGCGGCGAATTCTTTCAGTGCGCGCCCGCACGCGTGGGCTGGCCGCCAAATCGGCGAAGAAATCCGACGGGATACCCAGGGGAAAGGCGCCTACCTTGACCCGGCGGTCGCCGACCAGGACTTCGCTGCGTTTGCGGTCAACCGGCAGGTCCAGAATGCCCTCGCAGCAGTTGATAAAATGGGTGGCGTAGGATTGCGTATGGAATCCGATCAGGCTGCTGCCAAGCAAGCCCCGCAGGAATTCCGCACGCCACGGCAGAATCCGCATCAACTGCTCCGGCGGAAACGGCACGTGCCAGAAAATCCCGATGGGCAATTGCGGCCGCTGTTCCCGCACCAGGCGCGGCACCAGCGCCAGATGAAAATCCTGCACCCACAAGACCTCGTCCGGGCGTGATTCGCGCACCGCGATCTCGGCAAACACGCGATTGACGTGTTCGTAACGGGTCCAATGCTGGGTGCTGAAATGGCAATTCGGCGTCATGAAGTGCATCAGCGGCCAGACGCCACGATTGCACATGCCGTAATAATAATCGGAGATATCGTGCTCGGTGAGCGGCACAAAAATAAGTTTGAAACGCGGATTTTCCGGCGGCATCAGCCGCGGTGCGGGAGTTTTCTGGCCACCCGACCACGCGATCCACAAGCCGCCATGGCGTTCCAGCAGCCGCAGAAAAGTCGTGCCGACGCCGCCCACGGTCGGCTCGATTTTTTCCTTGCCACCCTCGCGCACGATGCGGATTGGCGCCCGGTTGGACATTACGATCAGGCGTGAGGACCCGTCATGAGGTTTTAGACCATTGCCAACATGCTTGTGATTCAACGCTTCTGAATGGGATTCGGTCATTGAACTTCGCCTGGCCGTCTCCGCCGACGGGTGCTCAGGGAAAATCGCCCAGCCCGAATATGCAACGCAGTATGAAGAGCATAACCCGTCATCATTCACGGCGGCAAGCCAAGCACGACGATTCCAACTTTGTGCAAATTCCAAGCCGCCACGCGCACATGCGAAAGCGCGCGTGATGAGGCCAAACCTACGCGGACTGCCAAAAAATGCCCGGCTCGCAACGAGCCGGGCCTCGCTGGAAAATAGCGGCGCTTACTTCTGCGGCGGCTGCGGCGTCATGCGCAGATAGGGACGCAACTCGCGAAAACCTTTGGGGAACTTTTCCTTGAGTACGTTGGCATCCTGAATCGAAGGCGCAATCACCACGTCCTCGCCCTGCTTCCAGTCCACCGGCGTCGCCACCGAATACTTATCCGTCAGTTGCAACGAATCGATCACGCGCAACAGTTCCTGGACGTTGCGGCCGGTGCTCGCCGGATACGTGATCATCAGGCGCACTTTCTTGTTGTTATCGATGATGAAGACCGAGCGCACCGTAAGCGTGTCATTGGCCTCCGGATGAATCATGTCGTAGGCCGTGGCGACCTTGCGATCCGCATCGCCCAGGATGGGGAAATTCATCCTGGTGTTTTGCGTCTCTTCGATGTCGCCAACCCAGCGCTTGTGTGAGTTCACATCGTCAACGCTGACGGCGATCATCTTGCAATCGCGCTTGTCGAACTCAGCCTTGAGCCGCGCGAACGCGCCCAGCTCGGTAGTGCACACGGGCGTGAAATCCTTGGGATGCGAGAACAGGATCGCCCAATGATTGCCAATCCAGTCGTGGAACTTGATGGTTCCTTCAGTGGATTCCTGAGTGAAATCAGGCGCCACGCCGCCGAGATGAATTGCCATGAGATCCTCCAATAATTCGCACAGTAAACGCCCTTAGCGATTGGCCGCCATGCGAATAGATTACTTAGTAAATCGCGTAAATCATAATATATTCAGTGTGTCAGCGAAAGCCCTCTATCCGCCTGGTACGCTTCATTGACGGCGCGCTTCGTCCATGGCCGCGCTGACGCGCACGATCCGCCCGGCTTCCATAAACGCCATCTTCGAGCATAACCGGGACAGAATCTCGGGGCGATGATCGACCGCGATGAGAGTGAACCCTACCCTTAACTGCCATTCGAGCAACGCGGCGGTAAGGTCGTTCATGGTGGCAATATCGAGGGCGGTAAAGGGTTCGTCAAGCAAGACCAGCGGCGGCTGCCGCGCCAGCATCCGCGCCAACGCCACGCGACGGGACTGGCCGCCCGAAATACGCGTGGCCGGCTGATGCCAAATCGCCTCGAGCCGCAGCCGGTCGCGCAATTCACCGACCCATTTTTGGGTCCCGTTGTGGTAATCGTGCAGGCCGAAACACACGTTTTCCGCCACGCTCAGATGAGGAAACAGGAAGTCGCTTTGCGTCAGGTAGGCCAACGGCCGCCGATGCAACGGCAGGCTGGGCGGAAAGAGGCGCAAGCCGTCCAGCCGGATTTCACCGTGATCGGGTGTCTCCAGTCCCGCCAGACAGGAGAGCAGGGTGCTTTTGCCCGCGCCCGAGGCACCGAACAGCGCCAATCGCTCACCGGGCGGCAAACGCAAGCGCACCTCGAGTGTGAAAGCGTCGCGCGCCTTGACGATATGCGCGTCAAGCATGCCCGGCCCGCCGTTCCGCCAAGAGATGGATGAGCCACGGCAAAGGCAACGCGGCGAGCAGAAAAATCACCAGTAGCGGCATCACCGCCGGCATCCCGCCGTCTTGCAGATTGATCCAGATTTGCACCGGCATCCCGGCCGGATAATACGCGGTCACGATAACCGCGCCAAATTCGCCCAAGGCGCGCACCCAGGCCAGACTCACGGCCGCGGCGAGTCCCAGCCGCGACATCGGCAAGGTCACGCGCCGAAAGACCCGCCAGGGCGATTGGCCCAGCAGCGCCGCCACCTGTTCGAGTTCGTGCGGCACCGCGGCGAACGCCGCGCGCGCCGCCACAATGTAGTAGCCGATGCTGACGTAAATCTGGGTCATGGTGAAGGCGAGCGGACTGTTGCTGGCCGGCACGCCCAGTTCCAACAGCCAGCCACCGATCGCGGTTCGCGGTCCAAATGACAGCGACAGCAGGATGCCGAGGGCCAGCGGCGGCATCAGCACGGAAATCAGAATGGCGGCTTCCCACACGATCCGCTCCGGCCCCTTAAGCCGCGTCAAATAGATCGCGACCGGGGTGCCGATCAGGACGTCCGCAAGGATCGCCAGCGCGGTCAGAATCAGCGAAATTTCGACCGACGAGGCGGTCGAACCGGGAATGCTGCCGTTCCACTGCCAGGTTCCGACCGGAGTGAGCAGGCCGGCCAGCGGATACAACAGTGCCAGCGCGAACGCCAGCATCAGCAGGCGTCCCCACCAGCGCGCGCGCACCGCGCCTAGCGGCTCAGCGGATGGGCCTGGCCGGGCTGGTCGTAATGGTAGCGCGCGAAGATTCGTTTGGCGGCTGAACCCTGGAGCCATTGCACAAAATGCGCGGCGAGCTTGGGATGCCGCGCGCCGTTGAGCACCGCCGCGTAGAACACCAGCGGCAGCGGACGATAGGTTTGGTCATTGAGGCGAAGCGTCACTCGTTGATAGGTTTTCTCCCTTGCCGCGTCGCCAAGATTAATCGCCGCGGGCAATGCCACGTAAGCCAGCCCCAATGCCGCCGGCTGGGTGGCATAAGCCGCGGCCGCGTCCACCTGCCCCGCCTGCACCCGTGCCATCGCCTGCGGCTCTTCGAAAATCTGCTGGCGATTTCTCGGCGCGCCCAGAATTTTCGCCGCCAAATCAGCCTGATGATAATAATCGGCGGCCAGACGCATCGTGAAAATAGTGTTGAGTCCCTGCGGATCCGTCAAGGGATCGGTGCGGCCGAAGCGAAAGCCCGGGCTTTCAAGGATTTGCCACCATGGCTGCGCGCCTGGAAGATTGGCGCGCGCCAGCGCGGCCGCGTAACGTCCGCGCCGGCTGTACGCTATCACCATTTCGGTGCGCGCGATCGGAATCGCGACTGCGGCCTTGCCCGCCCGCAGCACGATCCGCATTGGCGCCGGTGTCACCGCGATGAAGACGTCGGGGCGGATAGAGCCCGCCACGATCAGGTTGGCAAGTCCGGTCGAACCTTGCGCCCGGCCGCGCAAGTCCGCCCCCAGGGCGGGGGCGATCGCCGGCTTGATCCCGCCGTCCATCAGCGCGCCCATCGAGCCGGCGTAAGCGACACTCAGCGGCGTCACGGTCTGCGCGCGCGCCGTCGTGGTCGCGCACAGTGCCGCCGCCACGATAATCAGGAAAACTCGGATTGTATAGCCGCTCTTCACTCGAACCATTAGCTAGTCAGCGATGACATATCTTCGTCGCGAGATTGCTTCTAAAACGGAATGCGTCCGGAGAAAATTACGCTCTGATTGTATTGAGGGTTCTTCGTCACCGCGACCTGGTAACCCGCGCCTATGGTGAGGCCGACCCGGTCGTGAATCGGAATACGCCCAATCACTATTCCGGGTGTCAGAAACACCTGACTCTCGCCCTCGCGTTCGCCATTGGGCCACCAGGTGTAGCTGACTTCGAATTCGGGCCAAAAGTATCGCAGCAGGTGATACTGAAACGCGGTGTTCCAGGCCAGCGGCATCCCCAGGCGTTGCACCCCGCCATCGGGCAGCGCAATTCCCGCAGTGGTCTGCACGTCGAAATTGCCAAAGCCTTTGCCGGCCGCGATCGTCGGCGTGAAAATGCCATGATGGCTGCTGTTGCCCTCGTCTCCGGTCGGTGCACTAAAGCCCATGAACGCCGTGACGATGTAGTTGCCGGTTTCTTCGTTAGCGGATAACAGGCGATACTTGATCAGGAACGATTCATCCGCCCATCCGTCGCTGGGCGGATGCTTTTTGGCGCTCGGATGCTGGATCGCCCCGTTATGCGCAATCCATGCGGGGATGCCCAGGATCACCTCGATATTCTCGAATGGTATCAGCTCGAGACCTTTGCCGCCGCCAAAATTATCGATTGCCACGCCATGAGGTTGCGATTGCCAGACTTGGTCATAACGTAATTCCTCTTCCAGCCGTGGCGTCACTGTGACCAACGGCGTAATCCAATGTGGCTGTTCGTTCTGGATGCGCGTCACGCGCGGAAACCAGTCGAGAAAGTAGCCCTTGACCGCGTCGCCAAATGACGAGGCGCTGGAG
>JBOHWL010000248.1:0-3526 GCA_050736615.1 Binataceae bacterium (SeqCode)
GGATAGGCGTCGGAACCATCCGGCTCCGTACGGGATCGTATTCCAGATCAACTGACGCTATGAATGTCGCCGTCCTACGGGCGGAGCGCGCGCATCACGCGGTTGACCGCGCTTTTGCGGTCCTCATTGACCGGATTGACAAACACGATCGCGGTCCCGATGCCCGGCGCGGTCAGCTCCGCCAGCCGTTCGCGCACGCGCCGCTCCGGCCCGACCAGCAGCATTGCGTCGATCATCTCGTCAGTAACCGCCGCCAGTGCCGCCTTGGCATCGCCCGCGGCCGCGCGGATCGCCTCGATTTCACGGGCGAAGCCCGCATGCGCCATCATGTTGCCGTAAAAACGCAACGCCCCATAACGCGAGAGCAGGGTGCGCGCGGGTCGGCGCGCGGCTTCAAGGTCGTCCGCGATGAAGGCGGTGGCGAACAGCACCGGCTCGATGTCCTTGGGGTCGCGGGCGGATTTGCGCGCGCCCTCGGCGATTTCTGCCAGCGCCTCCTTGATCCGGCGCGGCGGGAAAAAGTTGAAAATCACGCCGTCGGCGATTTCGCCCGCTAATCTCACCATCGGGCGCGACACCCCGGCCAGATAAAGCGGCACCTTGCCGTTAATCTTCGGGTTGGTGCGGCCGCCCTCGAGCAGCTTGCGCAACACCGCGACCGTCTCGCGCATCTTTTTCATCGGATCGGCCGGGGCGCCCATGTCGATGCCGAGATTGGAATTGCTCTCGCGATGGCCGGTGCCGAGGCCAAGTATAAAGCGGCCATCGGTGAATTCGTGCAGCGTCGCGGTTTCGTTGGCCAGCAGATTGGGGTGGCGCAGATAGATATTGGTGATCGCGGTGCCGAGCGTGAGGTGGCGCGTGTGGTAGCCGAGCACCAGCGAGCAGGCCAGCGAATCGTTGTTGGCTTCGGTCATGAAGACCCCGTCAAAGCCGGTGTTTTCGGCCTCTTTGGCCCATTCCACGATCGTCGCCATCGAACTGTCTGGCATTATCGAAAACGCAAGCGCGGTCCTCGCCATGATTGATGTTCCTTCCCGCGGTCAAAGCCGCTCCTTTTGATAACGTCATCGCACGCCCGATCGCAACCGCCGGTGTGAAGTGGCGCGATAGCGTGCTGCTCCGAGTTTGATAAGCCAATGGACAGATCCGTACTCCACGTTTAGATTCACCTGGTCGCAAGTGAACATTGCTAACGGGAAAAGCGATGGGTGTGAGGGTCAAAAGCGAGAAACGCCGCGACGTGTTATGCGCATCGCGGCGTTTTGTTCGTGATGCCGATTAGGCTGCTTTATTCGCTTGTTCCGTAGACGCATGATGGCGGCTGGAAAGACCTAATTTCCATCGAATCATATCACCGAGAATCGGATAGATGTCGTTGTGTTTGGAGCCGAAACGCATCACATGATCCGCTTCATTATATGCGCCAATATCACGGTTCCCGCCTTCCTCGGCCGGTAAGTAGGATTCCAATCCGCTCAATCCCCATTGTTTCCGACCGTTATCATCCAACTGGTAATATCGCCACATGGGTTCATCATGCGAGACATTCAGACGCGGTATGCTTTTGAGAAGTGTTTCCAAATTCTGCTCATTTTTCTGACTTTTGCCATAGCCGAAATCGTAGGCAAGTTTCGCCAGGGCTTTAAGCACGACCGGTTGAGCGGCAATTGTCTTCTGCTTCGCCTTGTCCTCGCCGAACGCGTCGATCTCGTTCACAGCGTCCCAAAAGGTGCGAGCGAATTCTCGTTTTTCATCAACGTCCTGAGGTTTCGCTCCGTTCACGTTCGTCTTGTTGAGGAACAGAATTGCGTTTACAGCGATCAAATCTTTCCGCGCGATAAAGCCTTTGTCGTCCACCCAATCCGTGACGTCTCGGTCTTTGACATCGGCTTTCAGAAATCCACTGTCGACCAGTTCCTCCTTGATCCACAGGTTAACCGGATTGGACTGATCGAATTGGAACGCCAGGCTAGATTCCACTTTTTTGGTGAGATTATTGAGATCGTGAAAGAGCTGGCGCTCTTGTTCGACGTCAAGACCCAGATGCACTTCGACCATTACGGTGCAGATGGTTCGCGCTACCTCGTACAGCTCCATCCATATATGCAGTTCGTCGGCAGACACATCTTCGCCAGCTCCCATAACTGAGTAGAGCGAAGGCCGCTTCGGATATCGGTGGTTGGTCAGCAGCGCTCGCAAATAGTCAAATAACATCTGCATCGCGAAGCGCCGGTGCTGACCGTCAACCACCCAAAGAACGTCTTTGTTGGAGATGTACACATACACAAGGCCGTCCTCGCTCGGCTCAAATCGAAGTCCCTTACCACCGAATTCGCAAGTGCGAATGTTCGCCGTAATCGGCTGCATAGCAAGATAGGGCTGCTTTCCGAGAGTCCGCTGGATAGCCTCCAGAGTTGTCGGCATCGGCTGCCCCCTCAGCCGATAGCGGTTGGCTGTGGCGTTGGCTAAACCTTTCAGCAGATATACTGCCAATTTTTGCGCATGTTTGGTGTCGAGGTTGCGCTGGGCAATTCCCTCACCAATAAGATCTGCCCGATTTGCCAAGCTTCGCTCGTTCGCGACTTCCGAAATTTCGCGAACCTCGTGCATCGGCACCTTTACCAAGAGTGTGTTGCTGCCCAAGTTATGCCCAACCAGGGACCCAAGCTTTTTGTCGGCCGTGCCGCCTTTGGCGATCAACTCATTAAGATCGGTCGTGACACCCATGATAAAGCCGCTGGCGCCACCTCATTGAACCGGGCCTTCGGATACTCGCGGGCCAGGCTGTTACAATGCCGGTTTTGCCGGTATGATCCGTTTGGAAGAAACGGCCATTTATGATCGCTATTGTCGATTATAAGGCGGGCAATCTGACCAGCGTTGCGCGCGCACTAGATCATTTGGGCCATCGCTGCGAAATCACCGATCGCCCCGAACGAATCCGCGCCGCCGCGCGGGTGATTCTGCCGGGGGTCGGTGCGGCCGGCGCCACAATGGCGCATCTCAATGCGCTGGGACTCGCCACGGTGTTGCGCGAAATCTGTGCGGCGGGCACGCCGTTTTTGGGCATCTGCATCGGTATCCAGGTGCTCCTCGAGCGCAGCGACGAGGACGAAACTGAATGCCTGGGCGTGATTGCTGGTAAGGCCGCGCGGTTCCCTAATTCAATTGATGGGCGCCGGCTGAAGGTGCCGCAGATTGGATGGAATCGCGTGCGTCAGCTACGGCGGCATCCGTTGTTCACCGACGTACCCGACTATAGTCATTTCTATTTCGTCAATTCGTATTATCCGATCCTGGCAGATGCCGGGCTTGCGATTGCGGCCTGTGACTATGGCGTGGGCTTCACCGCGGCGCTCGCCCGCAACAACGTATTCGCAACGCAGTTTCATCTCGAAAAGAGCGGAGCGCCCGGCCTCCAGTTGCTAGACAACTTCTGCCGGCTCGAGGCTTGAACGATGTTGGCCAAGCGCATCATCCCGTGCCTCGACGTGCGCGCGGGCAAGGTGACCAAGGGCGTGCG
>JBOHWL010000249.1:0-8042 GCA_050736615.1 Binataceae bacterium (SeqCode)
CTTTTGCGGGGGAGAAAGAGAGGGGGTGCAGGCTGTGATTTTTCAACAGGACACTAGGCGGCCTCTGCACAGATCCCATGCTGTCATTCCGAGCGCAGCGAGGAATCCCGGATCCTTTTGTTTGTTCAAGGCAGAACTGTGCGGAGCTTCATGGGCGTTAAGTCAAACGGCTATTTTGCCGCTAACGCATTTTCTTGTTGATAAAATGTTTCACGTGGAACATCAGGGCTCGGCCGCGACTGAAGATGGGCGCATTTTAGTAATTCCGCTTGGATAGATGAGGAGGTCGCGATGGAATTCGCCGAGCTTGCCGCGATGGCGGGCGGACATGCCGAAGCTCGCGCCATCCAGATCGCGCTTAAGCTTGGGCTGTTCGAGACCCTTGCTGATGGCGCGCGTGAGGTGGCGGAAGTCGCGGCGCGAATGCGCTGTGATGCGCGCGCCGTAACGATCCTCGCCCATGCGCTCGCCGCGCTCGGCATCCTCGAAAAACGCGAACACCAGTTTGAGCTGAGCGCGGTCGCGCGCGATCACCTGCTGCAATCATCGCCGCAATATTTTGGCGACATGATTCTCTTCGACACCGCCTTGTGGGAGACCTGGGGCAAACTCGAGGACTCGATCCGAAGCGGCCGGCCGTCACGCGCCGCCGACATGTATCAGAGACGGCCGGAGGAAACCCTGCGCTTCATCCGCGCGATGGACAGCCTGGTGCGGGCGCGCGGCGACGCCCGCTGGTGCGCCGATCACATCGACCTTGCAAGCGCCCGTACGATCGCCGACGTAGGCGGAGGTCCCGGCACTTATCTCATCGAATTCCTGATGAGATGGCCGAACCTGCGCGGCGAAATTCACGATTTGCCGGCCACGCTCGAAGTCGCGCGCGGCCTGCTCAGCGCACGCGATCCGACCTTGCTTCCGCGCATCGCACTGCGCGAGGTCAACTATCTCAGGGACGAACTACCCGGTCCGCTCGATGCCATCTTCATGTCGAACATCATTCACGGCGAGAACGAACGCACCAATCTCGAATTGATGGCGAAGTGTTTCCGCACGCTCGCCGACGGCGGCCTGCTCATCATCAAGGACCATATTATGAACGCGGCGATGACCGCGCCGGCGGCCGGTGCGGTCTTTTCGCTCTATCTGCTGCTCACCACCCGAGGCCGTGATTACAGCTTCGACGAAGTCGCGGGATGGCTTCAAAAGGCCGGCTTCATCGGTATAATCCAACAGACTTTGCCAACGCCCGCCTTTACCTCTTCACTGGTGATGGCGCGCAAACCGTCAGGCGGAACGACCTAGGGCTCGCATGTGAGCCCGTGAGCGCACCAGGCGGAACGAAGTGGAGCCGAGCACATTAGTGAAGCGGAGCGGAACGAGCGAACGAGTCTGCGAGTCGCGTCTGGAAACAGACCTCCGCGAGCTGCGTTAAAAGAGGAGAGGCACACATCCTGAAGCATACCGCCACGCCGCGGCGCCTAGCCCTTGGCGCGATCGCCTTGACGGTCGCGCTCATTGCGGCGGGATGCGCGTTGGGGGCGATACCGATGGCGCTCAGCGCCGCCGAGGCCGTCGGCGGTGGCGCGATCAATCTGGCCGCCGCCGAAGCCGACCATGGTCACCACGGTGACGCCGCGACGAGCGATGATCCAGACCGCGGGATGTGCAACGAGCTGTTGCTGCAAACACCACTGGTGATTCAATTCCGTCCGGCGGCGGGCGATGCCTTGGAATGGCGCGAATTGGCTGTGGGTGGCAGTCCGGACAAGCCGTTCTGGACCCCGGCGACGGAAGAACATGGAACCCATAGTCAATGGGCCGCCGCCACCAATATCGGCAAAATGGATTTTCAGCCGCCGCTGGAAGGCATGCTCGACGCCGAGGCGCCAAACTATATCGCGTACGCGCCGGCTGCAACCGGCGGCTCAGATCAAGACGAGGCCCTAATCACGCTGGTGGTGGATTTCGGTCCGGCAATTGGAACCTTTGCCTGGAACGGCCGTGTCTATCAATATTCGGTCGTGCATAAGCTGCCTTGTTATCCGGCACCGCACTAACCCGCCAGCGCAGACTCGCGTGCGAATCCGATGGTGGATGATAATCCCGGTGACGGTGGCACTGCTCGCGGCCGCCCGATTCTCCATGAAACCGAAGACTAACCCCGACCCGGTCATGGTGTCGCAGCTGAATCCCGCCGCCTGGCCAGATAACCGCCTCACCATTGCGAACCTAGGCCACGCCACCCTACTGATTGATTACTTCGGCGTGCGCGTGATCAGCGACCCGACTTTTTTCCAGCACGTTGGTCTGGCAATTGATTCGATTGCCACCATCGGGCCGAGCCGCGTGACTCCGGCGCCGCTTGAACCGGGCCGGATTGGACCCGTTGACGTGATTCTGATCACGCACGCGCACATGGATCATCTCGATATTCCGTCGCTGGAGGCCTTGCCCAAAAACGCGGTAGTGATCGTGTGCGATAAATGCGCCAGTCTGATTCGTCCGCTGGGGTTTACTGACGTACGGGAGTTGCGCTGGGGTGATCACACGGAGGTCGCCGGCTTGCGCATCAGCGCGATGGGCGCGCGCCATTGGGGCAAGCGATGGCCGCCGTTTGGCCGCGACTACGGTTTCAACAGCTACGTGCTGGAACGCCAAGGCCATCGCATGCTGCTCGCGTGCGATAGCGCCTATACGGATTTGTTTGCCAACTTGCGCCCGGACCCGCCGGAAGTCGCCGCCTTCTCGATCGGCGCCTATGATCCATGGATCAACAACCATGCGGACCCGGAACAAGTGTGGTCGATGTTCGAGCAGAGCGGCGCACATTACCTGGTGCCGATTCATTGGGGCACGTTCCGCCTGTCACGGGAACCCATGGACGAACCGATGCGCCGACTGATCGCGGCCGCCGGCGGGAATTCCGATCGTATCGTATTACGCCATATCGGTGCTAGCTGGACGATGCCGTCAGCCGGTATTTCAGTCGCGGCCAGTCCGTCGCGCTGAAGACGAATTTTTTGGACCGTTGCTCGCCTCGCCCGGACAAACCGATCATCCTGATGTTCGCGGCATACCCGTTCGCACGCGCACATCTGGATGAATTTCGTAAGACACCCCGGCTCGCGATGAACTATGGCGACTTTCCCCGCATACAGCGGCCCGCGTCCGCTCAGACCCGAGCCTCCGCGCGCTTCAATTTGGACTCCGTTTACTCAACGACTGTTTTTCTGGCTGTGGATCGCGGCGCTGGCGTCGAATGTCGGCACCTGGATGCAGAACGTTGGCGCGGCGTGGCTGATGACCACGCTGTCCGCCTCGCCCTTAATGGTGGCGCTGATCCAAACGGCGGCGAGTCTGCCGGTTTTTCTGTTAGCGCTCCCAGCGGGCGCGCTCGCGGATCTGCTGGACCGCCGCCACCTGCTGCTCTTTTCGCAAGGCTGGATGCTGGTGGCGGCAGGCTTGCTCGGATTACTCACGCTCGCCGGCACGACCACGCCGGCGGCGTTGCTAGGCTTGAGCTTCGCTCTGGGCATGGGCTCCGCGCTGAATGCGCCGACCTGGCAGGCGATTGTGCCCGAGATCGCCGATCGCGATAATCTGACGCCCGCCATCGCCGCCTTCGGGGTTAACTTCAATATTGCCCGCGCGATTGGACCGGCACTGGGCGGCATCATCGTGAGCCTGCTCGGCGCCGGCGCCAACTTCCTGCTCAACGCCGCGTCGTTTTTGGGCGTGATGGCGGTGCTGTATGGATGGAAACGCGTCCACAATCCCGGTGTGTTGCCCACCGAGCGCATGATCGGGGCGATGCGCACGGGGGTGCGCTATGTGCGCTACTCGCCGCCGCTGCGCGCCGTGCTGATGCGCACCGGCGCCTTTATATTGGGCGCCAGCGCGTTATGGGCCGTGATGCCGCTTATCGCGCGTGATGAACTCGGGCTCGGCGCAACCGGTTACGGTGTCCTGCTAGCCTCGTTCGGCGCCGGCGCGGTGCTGGGTGGCAGCCTGATGCCGCAATGGGATCGTTATTTCTCCCGCGATCTGATTGTCGCCATCGTGACGGTGATTTTCGCCGCCGCGGCCGCCGCCCTGGCGCTCGTGCGCAGCGTGCCGATCAGTTGCGCGGTAATGGCGGCGGCGGGCGCGTCGTGGACCACCACCATGTCGGAATTCAATGTGGCGGCGCAACTCTCGGTGCCGCAATGGGTGCGCGGACGCGCGCTCTCCTGGTATCAGATCGTGATGCAGGGCGGAATGACGCTGGGCAGTGTGGCCTGGGGTGCATTCGCAACGCGCTGGGGCGTACCCGCCGCGTTGCTTTGCTCGGCGCCTGTGATCGGCCTGACCATGCTCACGACGATCCGTTACCGGCTCGCGACGGCGAGCACGCTTACGCTCGAGCCGCGACCGCCAATGCCGCTACCTGAAGTTGCCGCCGAAGTGCCGATGGATCGCGGCCCGATCCTGGTCACGGTGGAATATCTCATCAATTTGAAACAAGCCGCCGAATTCGAACGTGCGATGCTGGAATGGCGTACGGTTCGCCGCCGCGATGGCGCCACGTTCTGGGGTTTGTTCACCGACGCCGCCGCGCCCAATCGCTATCTCGAATACTTCCTGGTCGACACCTGGGTCGAACATCTGCGCCAACATGAACGCGGCACGCTGGCCGATCTTGCATTGCAGGCATATGTCCGCTCTTTCCACATTGGCCAGGAGCCGCCCGTCGTGACCCATCAAGTCGCCGCCAGTGTAATCCAGTCACGCTGATTTTCACCGCCGCCGGCATGACTTGACACTCGCACGCCGCCGCGATGCGATCCGGCATCATGCGGTTGACGATCGGCAGGCTGGCGGCGGCAACACACTTCATTGTCGTAATCGCAGCAACCATTTTGCTGTTAGCCACCGGCATCGCCGCGCGCGACGACTGGACGGCCGCCAAGCATGTGATGCTGACGGCACCAGGGAATGCATCCGCGGATTCAAGCGCGCTGGCCGTTCATGGCGCCTTGATCGCTTGCGGGCAAAAAGCGGCGGTCGCCGCCCCAGCCATCCAAAAAATCGTCTCGCGGATTGACGCTGTCTGGGACGTCGAAACTCCAATATATCAAGATGCCGCGCCGACGGGACCGCACGTCGTGCCGGGCGGCTGCATCTTCTACAACGCAAGAATGCTGACCATGCTGATGCGCGCGCGGCTCGGCGTGCGCGATACGCACGATCGAAAGACGGTGCTTTATGCGATTTTCGCGCACGAGGCCGGCCATGATGTCCACCGCGATTTTTCCCAATCGCGGGCCAAGGTGCCGAATCGAATCAAGGAACTCGAAGCCGATCGCTTCGCCGGCTACACACTCGAGGAACTCGGTATCGACGTAACCGGTATCACGCCCTATTGGAGCATGGCGGGGGACGAATTCAGTCAGGGGCCCGGCCACGGCACCAGCGCGCAACGCGTTGCGGCCTTCAAGCAGGGATGGCATCTCGCCGAATGGGGGCGGACGGAGAACGCGCAACCGGTCACCCGCGCACTCGACGAGCCGGTCGCGCCCGATAATCCAGTCGCGGCTCCGCAATAATCAGATCCCGTAGGTCAATCGGCCTGGCAAAGTGCCATTTTGTCGCACCAGCGTATCCAAGGCGCAGTGACCACGCAGCTTTTGACTTTGACCGATACGCTCGCGGACTTGCCTTCCCTGCAAAGGCGCATTCACAGGTAGCGATAGCGCAGCCGCCTGCCGGAGGCTCCACCAGAAGAGGCTATCGCATTAGGCGGACGGTGCTTCCGCCAAAGCTATACGTTTGTAAGCTTGCAAAATGTTTCTAGCACTTGGTCAACGAGATGCATTTTTTCCCCTTCACCCAGTGGCTCAGTAGTCTGACCGGGAATTAGGCGAGGGAATATTAGCGCGGCATTGGCTGAATGATAGGAACATTCCTTCTTGGTCGGCTTATGCAATCCGAAGTTATGCCACACATTTCGGAGCTCGGCGAGATATGTGAGAGCACCATAAGCATACTGATCAATGGAGCCTTTACCTTTGAGCTTATCGAGCATGATCTTTAGGCTACTATCGTCGTCGTTCAGCTGCATTCTACAGCACGCTTCAAAGAAAAAGAGCAGAACAACCATAAACGCGATTGATCCGAGGATATTTGACCGCGCAGGTATGTAGGCGACTCCTTTCCATGCACTCACAACCGCTTCATCCAAGATATCGTCATTTAATCGCAAATGTACAAAATCTGGAAAATTGGAGCCGTACACATGTATATTGTGCTCTGCAATCGCGCCATTGATCAGTAATTGATACATGCTAAAAACCAGCGCTTGCTGTCTTCGCGCGGCAGACAGAGGGCTCTGTAGAGCCGATTTGACCTCCAACAGCTCCGAATACTCATCGGCCGAAAAGTGATTCGAGAATCTCTCCGCCCACCGCCAAAGTTGTTCTTCCATAGCGGTGGCAATCATTTAGTTGCTAATTCCGTGGCGTGCATCTCAGTACTCACCATACACAATTCTTCCGGTATTACTATTTCACAATTTTGGCGGCTCAGACTTTTTTGCGTTTTTTCGACAGGTAATCGACCAGCATGTATTCGCCCAGATGGTCGGGACGGGTATAAAGCGCACGGCCGCGATTGATCTGCGTCATCTTTTCGACGAAAGCGCGCAAGCTCGGCGAATCGTCGAGCATGAACGTGTTGATCGTGATATTTTTGCGAGTTACACGTTCGACTTCCTTGAGCGTCTCCTGAGCCGCGCGCATGCTGATGCCGCCGAAGGAGAGCGGCCATTCACAATACAGGCGTTTGTTGAGGAAATACGCGGTGGGCTGGCCGTCGGTGATTACAATGATGTGCTGATTGCGTGACGGATGGCGGCCTAGCAGATCGGAGGCAAGCCGCAGTCCGTCCTGCAGATTGGTGAACGGGTCGCCCATGTTCCACGAGGCTTCGGGCAAATCCTTCAGCTTGAGTTCAATCGCGCGGGTAAAAAAGCCCACGATCGAAAAAAAGTCGCGCGGAAACTTCGACCGAATCAACGTCTCCATCGCCATCGCGACTTTTTTGGCCGCGGCGAAGCGCCCCTCCCAGCTCATTGACCATGACATATCGAGGCACAGTACGGTGGAAGAGGAGCTGCCGTAGTCATTTTCGTAAATTTCGAAGTCGTCGGGCCGGAGCTCGAGCGGCACGCCCGGACGGCGCGCCAGCGCATGCTTGAGCGTGCCAACCAGGTTGAGATTCAGCGGATCCCCGTAATTATACGGCTTGGTCTCCTCCGGCCGCATTTCGGTAACGCCGCGATGATCGATGACGTGGGAGCCGGTGCGATCCTTGAGCAGGCTCTGATAGATGTCGCGCAGGGCAAGCTGGCCGATGCGCCGCACGCCCTTGGGCGAAAGCTGCAGATGATCACCCTTTTGCACCATGTAACCTGATTCGTTCAGCAGCAACATCACCTGCTTGAGATTCTGGAAATCGCGCGCCGCCTGCTGGCCAAGCATTTCCTGGAGTTGCTCCAGAGAAACCTTTTCGAAATTGCCCGACATCAGGTCCTGTTCAAGCTGGCGCATGCGCTCCATCTCGCGCATCAGCTCGAGCGCCTGCTGGTAATCCAGGCTCTTGGGCCCGTGAAACATATGATTATAGCGATCGCGGAAATTTTCGAGGTCGCGGATATTGTCATACTCGGAGAGCAATTCCTCGAATTCCGCACGGGCGCGCGCGTCCTCGAAGTCATAGCTTTCGAGCTTGCGCAAAGCTTCGGAAAGACGCCGCGGGATACGTTGAAGCTGGCGGTCCTTTTCCTCGATTTCCGGCTTTTGCCCGCGCAATCCTTCCAGTGCCCGGCGCTCGCTCTCGAGCACGTTATCAAGGCGCTGCTCCATTTCGTTCAGCGCGTTGCGCAGATTGAAGTCGCGATAACGCTGGCGCATTTCCTGACGCAACTGTTCGAGAAATTCCTCCAGACCCATCACCTTGACGCCGTCGAAATCCATCCCCTGGCGCATCATCCAGTCCATCGC
>JBOHWL010000250.1:0-22815 GCA_050736615.1 Binataceae bacterium (SeqCode)
CCTTTGGCGAGCGGCGCCACCAGCGGCGTGGAAGACATATTGGCGATCAGCTTCAATCTGCCCTGCTGGCCCTGATCAACCGTAAAATAGGATTTGCCACCCTGTGGCGCGACCGGCACCGCCTCGAGGCCGCCCTGGTAGACACGTACGGTCGCTGGCACCACTTTGCGCCAATCGGGACTCACGGTAACGAACGTTCTGAATGCCCAATCGATCAATTTCTCGGTCTCGGTGCGCCGCTTTTCCGCCGTGGGTGTGCCGAGCACGGCCGAAATCAAATCGAGGTCATCGGAATGTGACGAGGCCACGAGATGATAACCGGCCGCCTGAACATGGCCGGTTTTGAGGCCATTCACGCGCGAATCGTAAAACAGGAGGGTGTTGAAGTTCCGCTGCGCAATCTTGTCGAAGGTGAATTCCTTGGTGCCGGTATATTTTGTGGCGTCGGGAAAGGTCTCGAGCACGGCGCGACCGAGCTTGACCATATCCGCGGCAGTCGTGTACTCCCCCGGCGCGGGGAGTCCGTCGGGGTTGATAAAATGAGTTTCGCTCAGGCCTAGTCGTGCGGCCTCCTGGTTCATTTGCTGAGCGAACGCGTCGGTGCTTCCCGCCAAATACTCCGATAATGCCACTGCGGCATCGTTGCCCGAGGACACCATCAAACCATAGAGCAGATCGTTAACCGGGACTTTCTGCCCGACCTGCAAGAACATGCGTGAGACGCCGGAGTTGAGAGCGAGACGCCAGGCCTTTTCGCTAACCGGGACTTCGGTTTGTGGAGTGATGCGTCCCTGCTTGAGCGCCTCCATCGTCAGGTAAAAGGTCATCAGCTTGGCGAGGCTCGCCGGCTGCATCTTTTCGTGTTCGTTGTAGGCGTACAGAATGACGCCGCTATGAGCCGCCATCAGTTCGGCGGCACGCGCGTCGAGCGCAAAGGGAGCCGGGCGGTTGCCGAAGACATGAATTGCGCTCAGCGGCACCGCCGGTGGTTGCGGCTCCCGATGATGCGCCTGGTGTGTACGGGCGGCGTATGCGGGCGCCGTCTGAACCATCGCGACAGCCAATACTATTAGTAACGTGCTTTTTAACGTCATCTTTAGCTGAAGCTTCATCAACCACCCCACGTCGCTTCTCTCCTTCAAAAAGCGAGAGTACGGCCTTGGGTCCGCATGGGCAAGCCGGATTCGCCTGAATTCGACTTGTCATCCGCCGCGCGCACGCATTTCTCAACAAGGACGCCGCGCCGAACATCGGCAAATCCGAGCGTTTGAGACAATGGCCGATTTTTATCGCGCCGCGCGTATTCCATTCGGGCGCTATCCCAATTAAACCTTCGAGGAACCAAATGGATTTATCGATTATCATTCCGGTCGTTAACGAACGCGCGAACCTGCGTGTGCTTATTCCACGGCTGCGTGGATTGCTCGAGCGCGAGCGCGTGAGCTTTGAAATCGTAATCGTCGATGGTGGTTCGTCGGACGGCACGCGCGAAGCGGCATTGGACTTGGGTGCGCGTGTCTTCGCCGAGGGTCGTCGTGGCTACGCTGGGGCGCTGGAGACTGGCTTGACCGAGGCTCGCGGCGATTATTTGCTGACGCTCGATGCCGATTTGTCGCATGATCCCGATTTCGCCGCCAAGCTCTGGCGAGCGCGGCATCATGGCGACATCGTGATAGCCTCGCGTTATACGCGCGGTGGTATCGCTTATACCAGCCTGCTGCGCCGTTTGCTGAGCGCAGGCTTGAATGTCGCGATGCGGCGGTTGCTGTCGATCCCGGTCAAAGACATGTCGAGTGGATTTCGGCTGTATCGGCGCCAGGCGATTCAAGGACTGGATTTGCAATCGAAAAATTTCGAGGTGCTCGAAGAGATCCTGGTCAAGGCTTATGCGCGGGGCTTCAGTGTCTTCGAGGTGCCATTCACATATTTCCCGCGGCAGAGCGGACATTCGCACGTGCGGCTGCTGCGCTTCGGCGCGGATCTGACCTACGCCGCCTTCAGGTTGTGGCGACTGCGCAACTCGATTGCCTCGGCCGATTATGACGAGCGTGCGTTCTACAGCGTGATTCCACCGCAGCGTTATTGGCAGCGCCGGCGTCATCGTATTATCAGCTCGTGGGCGCGCGGCGCGAACCGCACCTTGGATATCGGCTGCGGTTCGAGCGTGATTATCCAAAGCCTTAACCATGCGGTTGGCATGGACGTGAATATGGCAAAGCTGCGCTTTCTGCGCCGTTACGGCATACCGTTACTGCGCGGCTCCGCGTTCGCCTTGCCGTTCAGGGACGAAAGCTTCGACTGCGTGATAAACTCCGAAGTAATTGAACACATTCCCTGCGACGACGTGCTGTTTAGCGAAATGTGGCGCGTGCTCAAGCCCGGCGGCACGCTGATTGTTGGCACGCCCGACTATGCGATGCGCGCGTGGCGAATCATCGAGCCGATTTATGGGTTTGTGCTGGAGGGTGGTTATCACGACGAGCACATCACGCATTACACGCGTGCGAGTCTCACGGAAATATTGCAGCGTAACCGATTTGCTCCGGCCGAGGCCGCATACATATGCCGCAGCGAGCTGATTATGCGATGCCGCAAAGCCGGGCGCCCCGCCACGGTGCTGCCAGCCGCCGCCGGCGCCAGTAGCGCCGCGTAAAAATGGAGGCCGCTCGAGTGATTGGCGAACCGGAAGAACAAGCATTGAACGCGCTCGTGCGTGCGAAGACCGGCGATGACAACGCTCGCGCACATTCGCTGGAAACTTTGCCCGGCCATGCCGGTTTCAGCTACAGCTTCGTGTTGGAACGAATGCCGGGCGCTGAGCCGGCCGGCAAGCTGGTGCTGCGAATTGCGCCGCCCAACGTGAAGATTGCCGGACCCGCCGACATTATGCGCCAGGCGCGTATCATGCTGTCGTTAGCGGATAGCGACGTGCCGGTTCCGCAGATCTATTGGTACGGAGATGAACCCGAATTTTTTGCGCGCCCATACTTCGTGGCCGCGTTCCTCGACGGTTTCAAAATCAGTGATGCGTCCGAACCGCCCGAGACCTTGCGAAGCTGCGCGCGCATCGGGGTCGAGACACTGGTCAAGTTGCACACGCTTCCATGGGAGCCGCGGCGCCACGCTTTCGGCCAGCCCGTGGCGCTGAATGATGAAATGAAGCGTCTCGACTACTTGCTGGATCGTCCCACCCTGGACCCGGCGGTGGTGGCGCGGGCGCCGGAATTGCGCGAACGATTGCGCGCGAGCCTGCCGCGGGACGCGCGCGTCGGATGTGTTCATGGCGATTTCCAATGGGCCAATGTGCTCTTCTCGCGCCAACGTGCGCTCGCGGTGATCGATTGGGAAATAGCGCTTACCGGACCCACGCTGCTCGATCTGGGCTGGTTGTGCTTCTTTTCCGACCCGGCAAGCTGGGTCGAAACCGCAACCCAACGGGTGATGCCGCTCAGTGCGGAAGAAATCGTCGAGATTTACGCCGCGGCCGCTCGCTTCGACGTGTCCACCGCTCAAGTGAAATGGTTTCGCGCGTTTGCCGGTTACCGCTTTGGGGTAATCACTTGTTTCAATCTGATGCTGCATCGGAGAGGTAAACGCGACGATCCTCACTGGGAGGAAGTCGCCTTGTCCGCCCCGCGTATGTTTGAGCACGCGCTCGATTTGCTCGATCAGATGGGTTAGTAATCGTCGCCGGAATCCCTCAGGCCATGGAGCGAATTATAACATTGGTGCACCGCGATAACGGCGGCCACAGAGTAATCACACGAAAATGAAGATAGGAATTACCGCAATAGGCATCGGCAAGGCGGCACGGCCGAACACCATTCGCATGGTGGCGACCCATGCGGAGCGGCTCAACTTCGGCACGCTATGGGCGCCGGAGCACGTGGCGCTCTTTGACCAGCACCGCTCGCGTTATCCGTATTCGGAAAATGGCCGGTTTTTGGCGCCGAGTGACATTGATCTGCTCGATCCCTTTATCGGGCTGACCTACGCTGCCGCATGTACCAGCAGGATTCGGCTGGCGACCGGGATTTGCCTGGTTCCGGAGCACAATCCGCTGGTATTGGCGAAGGTGATCGCGAGCCTCGACTATTTGAGCGGCGGACGGTTCGCTCTGGGCGTGGGGGTGGGTTGGTCCGAGGACGAATTCGCGGCACTCGGCATTCCTTTCGCGCGACGCGGCAAACGCACGACTGAGTATATCGACATGATGCGTAAGCTGTGGAGCGAGCCGGTCTCGAGCTTCGATGGAGAATTTGTGCGGTTCGCCGGCGTCAGGAGCTTCCCAAAACCATCGCAGGGTGGCGGAGTACCGGTGATATTCGGCGGGGAAAGTATGCCGGCGCTGAGAAGAGTCGCCAAGCATGGGGACGGATGGTTCGGCGTGAAGCTTACTCCTGATCAGGCCGCCGATAAGATCGCGACTTTGCGCGCCTTGGTTGAGCGGGAGGGACGCGATCATCGGCGGCTTCAAATAATCATCTCACCGTATGAGAACAAGGTGAGCGCGGACGATCTACGCGCCTATCACGAGCTTGGCGTCACCGAATTTGTTCCATTCGTGAGACTTCCGAGCGATGAATCACAGATTGCCACCCAGCTTGAACAGGTCGCGCGCGAATGGGTGGAACCGGCGGCCAAGCTGGAATGACCGAGCCCGCGGGAGGGCGTCATTGGTTCGGTTACCGGACCGCAGGCGCGGGATGCTGGGTAAAAACGCTGGCAATGAGGTTCTCAACGCGGGAATCATCAGAGAAAAGTCCTGTCGACGTCTCGCCGCGACGTAAACGGCGCGGACGGATCCGCAAAGTTCAGTGCGCGCGCATCGCGCGCACATGGTTATCTGCAACGCTGGCCTTTCACTAAACGAAGAACAGGCTTAGCCACTCTTGTTTTTCCGGTGCGCGGTCTTCCGCCCGCCCAGCTAATGAACATCCGCATGGTGTTGAACGCTAAGCCGATTCGACTCGGCCCTGCTTCGCTACCTGCGGTGGTTCGGATGATTTTCTCGTTAGACGAAGGAGCAGCTCCGGCGGCTGACAAAGAGGCTGGAGAGTTTCTCTTATTGCGGGAAGTGATTCTGGCTGGCATGACTAACCTCACGAAAATCGGTGCCGGTGGGACTTGCTACTGCTCAAGCGCTCCGTAATGGTTCGGAGGCGGATGAGAGTGGGTCGGATTATCGACTGCGCGAATGCGGTGCCAACCGCACGCGGCAAGCGCCTCGGTTTAAATTGGCTCATCCAGGCGTTCGCACTGAGCCGGCCACAGAAGAAGCGGCTAAAGTTTCGTTCCATAAATAAGACTGATAGACGGACATAGTGGACCTGATGATCAACGGGGCCCGGTTGAACAGATTGGAATCGGCGCTGTATGCCTGGCTTCGGCTGCTTCGTTGATATGGGCCCGCATCGGTGAAATGCCTTTTATCGACGTACACTTTCATCTCATGCAAACCAGTTGCCACATCCGCTACTATCGCCGTTTGGACGAGAGCGATTGAGAACTTTCAGAAACTTCAGCCATTCTAATACGCGCACAGGGATTCATCGTGAATGTGAATAGCTTGGATGGGTTTAAACGCTTCTGATGGCACGTTCCGCCCTCGCGCGTACACGCGTAAGAATTTCCTTGGATTTTCGTCTATTCAGCCAAGACGAGCCTTGGCACGTCTGCTATGAGACGCCGTCAAGAAGCATTTTCGGCGTTCTGCCAAGAATCGTCGATTGAGCCGCATGAAGATGCAACACGCCACATTCGGCATGCTGTTTGCTCAACCTTAACCGGGTTGAGCAGATGTTGCATGTAAGAAAGGCAGACGGAGCGCGCGCGAAACTATCCAATGATTGGAATCGTCGCGCATGAACGGGGTGTTGACGTGCCGCGTTCTGAATATTGCGTCGCCGTCAGCCAAGCGTATGCCTGCAAATGAACTGGAATGCCGGAATTTCAAAAATGAAGACTGATGATAAACGAACAGAAGACTTGCGCAAACTATTGACGCGCCGCCGAGACGAAGCGATGCAGCGCGTGCAGGCGATTCGGCGGAATCAAAACGATGACGCGCTTTCAACACCAGGCGACACCCTGGATGTCGCCAAGTCGCTGACCGATGTGGAGACCCGTGCCACGTTGATTGAAAGGGCGGAAACACAATTGCGCGGTATAGACGGCGCGTTGGCGCAGCTCGAACAAGGCGAATATGGCGTTTGTGCCAATTGCGGTGAGGAAATTCCGTTAGCGCGTCTCGAAGCGGTTCCCTCGGCGACCCTGTGCGTGGACTGCCAGAATAAGCTTGGCCGCCGGGCTATGCCTGAGCGTGAATTGGGACGATCGGCATACGCGCAGTGGACCCCGCCGGCTGAGGCGGACGAAAATAGAGTGCTGACCGACGAGGGCGGGCCCGACGCGGATGCGCTGAGTGTACGGTCCGAAATGGGGACCGAGCGCAATCATGGCCAGGAAGAAGAATACGACGAGGCTCCGGTCACGCGCCGGCCGGGCCGCCCCCGAAAAGAGCATGCGTCAAACTAGCGCCTGCGAAAATTCGCCACCGCTGAGAACAAACACCTAAATTCGCACGGAGTTTGCCGAACAATAACGAGTATAGAAGAAGAAATCTTTAGCGAGTTGGTCGCAATGATCCGTCAAAACGTCGAAGCTTATCGACATGCGATGGAATTGCTATTGGAACAGCCGGAGTTGGCCCATTTTTGCGAAGAACAGGCGGATAATCATGAGCCTGTCGCGGAGGCGCTGGAGCATGAATTGGAGCGGCATGGGCAAAGCGCGTTTGCCCATGCCGCTGAAGTGCCACCCGCTCTGAAGGCTGGAGTGAACCCGCACCCGACGCCGACGCCCGAGCGTGCTTGAGGCGGCGGTGAAACTGCCGTACCTTTAGCCATTCAGTGTAGGCGACTTTGAGAGATGGGCGTGTTCGACTTCAAAGGCAAAGCGGGATTGGTTACGGGCGGTGGCTCCGGAATCGGTCGGGCAACCGCACTTGGGTTCGCGCTTGCCGGCGGCGCGATCGTGCGACGCGCGCGGTGATTCCAATCATGAAAGAGCAGGGCGGCGGCCTACGTGGTGGATGGCGGCCAGACCATCGATACCGGGAATGCGCTCGGCTGAACTGGCCGACCGCCACGAGCCGTTAAAGGCCGAGAACTTCCCTCATTCCATACACGCCGGGTGGCTGCCGCTCGATCCACGCGGCCGCGCGCAGCGCTCCGCGCGCCAGTGACTCACGGCTTTGCGCCCGATGAATTAGCTCAAGCCGTTCGCCTTGGCCGCCGAAAATCACGGTATGATCCCCGACCGCATCCCCGGCCCGCAATCCCATTACCGCGATCTGATCGCGCGGACGCGGACCAGTGATTCCTTCGCGGCCATGGACCGCGTGACTGCCGAAATCCTGCCCGCGCGCGTCGGCAATCAGGCGGCCTAGGGCAAGAGCGGTCCCGCTTGGCGCGTCGATTTTGGTGCGATGATGGATTTCGATCACTTCGGCATCGAAATCGCTTAGAATTTTCGCGACCTCAGCCACGATTTTCATTAGCACATTAACGCCCACGCTCATGTTTGGCGCCAGTACGGTGCGCGTGCGCGCGCCCAAATCGCGCGCGATCTGTTCGGAGTCCGGGGTGAAGCCGGTCGAGCCGACCACGATCGCGGCGCCGCTCGCCGAGGCGACTTTAAGATGTGCCAGCGAGGCCGCCGCAGTGGTGAAGTCCAGCGTCACCGTATCGCGCCGCGCAATCGCCGCGTAATCTTGGGTTATCTTAACACCAAGCGAACCGACGCCAGCGACCTCGCCGGCGTCCTCGCCGAGATGGGGAACACCGTCAGCTTCGAGCGCGCCCGCCAACTCGTGGCCAGGGTCCTGCGCGATGAGTGCGACTAACAAACGCCCCATCCGGCCCGCCGCGCCTGACACGATCAATTTGGCCATCGATGCTCCTCCCGAGGTGAGAGCGTACCAACTAAGGCGCTCCCAAGATCGCTGGCGTGCCCATCGCTGGTTTGCCAGCGAGTCGCGGCAATCCGCGCATCAATTCGCGTGGCGACCCGCTCGACGGGCAACCTCGAATCGCCTAGGCGGTTGCTCCCGTGCCGGGACTAGCCGGGCTGGCTGGCGCCTCGGATGACTTGCCATGTGCCGCTGTCCAGTGCTCCTGGCATAGGCTGCCGTGAACTCGGGGCTTATGGCATTTCTCCGCAGTGCAGATCTTGTAACGCGGCTTTGGCATTTCGCCGCGGCGCCACAGGCGGTAATGTTTGCGGCAATAACCTTTCGCAATCACCTCGTGATTGCACTCACTGGACTTACAGGTACTTGTACTTGCCATATTTTCACTGAGCGTAAATTGCTGAATTTACCGGCGGCGACGCATTTTTGGTAAGACCTTCGCCGGATTAATGTGCGTGAAGCATATTCTCCGTGAGCGGCGCCGGCAACTGGAGCGTGCGCCAAAAATCATTGGAGGGTTATTGCGAGAGCCGCTCGCCGTTGATGTGTCTGTCCGCCCGCCGAGCGCTCGGCGGTCCTTATGAAATCAACCTCATGAAATCAACCTCACGGCTTTGAATCGGATAATAAGTTCACAGGCTCGCAACGACGTTGTTTGCATCTAAATTACATTCCGCACGTGGAGCAATTCGCTTTTTTTCCGGTTGCCTCAAGTTGTGGCCAATGCGGATTATAGCAATTTATTGGAGATATAGCCTTATACACCGCTGGCGCGATTGCTGCATCAGCTGGGAAAATACGGGCGGCCCAAGGTGGTGGAGAAATCAATCCGCTCCCCGCGGCTTGTCTGCTGCCTAACTCTGTTTTGGCCAGAGTCGGGCCGCCCGGCTTGTCTTTTCCATCGCGGCCTCAATCCCGGTGAACGTCACCAGACAAATACGATCGAAAGTCATTGTGCTGATTCGGTAACGTGCAGGCCACGTCATCAGACTGACAGAACTCTTAGTGCGCGAGCCCACCGCTTTGCCGAAGGACTAGCAGTCGCGGTTGTCCGGGCTGTTGCGAGAATACATCCAAGCGCGCGCTGCCCCCAATATTGATGCGCACGCTATTAACGCGAGATTTTAGTCGGGCGCAAGTGCATATGGAAGGATAATCATGTGTTGAATTTTTTTTGAGCCGCCCTTCAATTTGAGCCTTCAGAATTCCGCTTTGAGTCCGCGGCTGAGCAACTCGGTTACCATCGCGTTTGCGGGCGCACCTTCGTAAAGCACGCGATAAACGGCGGTGACGATCGGCATTTCCACTCCGAACTGTTCGCCCATATGCTTGATGGCTCGGGCGTTGGCGACTCCTTCGGCCACCGGCGTGCCGGCTTGTTCCAAACGAAGCGGTTGGCCGGCGGCGAGCCGCAGTCCGAGCGTGCGATTGCGGGACAGCTCACCGGTACAGGTGAGGATGAGGTCTCCGAGACCTGCCAATCCCGCCACGGTTTCGCGGCGGGCACCCGCCGCAACCGCCAGGCGCGTAATTTCGGCCAGCCCGCGGGAAATCAAGGCGGCGCGCGCACTCAATCCGAGTTCAAGGCCGTCGCTAATGCCGGCGGCTATCGCAATTACGTTTTTGACCGCTCCGGCGATCTCGACGCCGAGTGTATCGCCACTGCGATAGATGCGCAGCGAGGGCGTTGCGAACAGACGCTGCAGCTCACCGGCGAGCGCCTCATCGTGCGCTCCGGCGACCAGCGCGGCCGGCTTGCCACGCGCGATTTCGGCGGCAAAACCTGGTCCCGCCAGTACTGCCACGCGCGCGCCCGGCTTCACTTCGATCAGCATCCGGCTCATGGTGAGGAGCGTGTCCTGCTCGACGCCTTTGCTCACGCTCACCATGATTGAATTCGGTGGAATTGATTCCTTGAGCGGAGCGACGGCGGCGCGGGCGAAACTTGACGGCACCGCCATTACGATCAGTTGCGCGTCTTCGAGCGCGGCGTCCCAACGGTCGGTCAGCTTGAGGTCGGGCGGCAGCGGCACGCCCGGAAGATAGGCGTGGTTCTCTCGCGTCCTGGCCAGCGTCGCCAAGTGGGCCGCACGGCGTGCGCATAAAGTGGTTGGAATACCGTTACGGACGAGCGTAAGCGCCAGCGCCGTACCCCACGCACCGGCTCCGAGGACGACCGCTTTCATTATCCGGGCGAGGCGCGCTCGCCGCGCTTAGGCTACGGCCCGCAGGATTCGATACAGTGGTGCGAGCTCGCGAAAGGCGTCGAGCAGTTCGTCACGATCGAGCTTCACGGATTCCCGCACAGGCCACCCGAAGCCTACGTCAATGCCGCCGCTTTTCTTGTTGAGCGCGTCGCCCAATCCGTGGAAAAACTCTTTTTTCGCCGGCAACGGCTCGGGCAAGGTTTTGCAGTCCCAGCGGTCGTAGCGTGCGATGGGCGCACCGCTGAAGTCCTTGGCCAATTGCGCTGCGCGCGATTGCAACCCGCGCCCCATCTCAACCCGCTTGTCAGCCTCAGCTTTCACTACCGCGCGCGCATGGAGCCCCGCGCCGGAAATGCACAGTGCGAGATAACCGTAGCGTTTATATCCCTGCGGCGAGGGGCCGAACGCCGCCCAGGTTTCAGGTGGCGGATTGACGGTGCGGCGCGCATGTTTGGCCACATGCGCAAAAAATTCCAGATGGAGCTTGCGCGCGAGCACAGGTGCGAGTTCCTCACCCAGGCGTATAAGTTTGGGTCTAACATGCGCGTAAATTTGCTGCATGCGTTCGTTGAAGCCCTCGACCGCGAAAACCTCGAAATCCATCGGGGTGAAGCCTAAACTCGTCACCACAATTCACCTTGATGGGCGAAGCGCCCAAAGCCGCAGTTTACCGCCTCTTTATGTTGTTCTCGCCGTGACGGAAGGCCGCGATTGACTCTTCCCAGTTGCGTCCGTCGAACTGCTCCACCTTTAATGAGGCAGGCTCAAGACCGTCGACGCAGCGCAGATTGACGTCAATCTGGTCCGGATTGGAACGGGCGATATAGAACGATGCCACGCCGCATCTGGGACAGAAATAGTGTTTGGCCGCGTGCGTGTTGAAAGTATAGGTGGCGAGGTCTTCCCAGGCGGTCAGCAGATGGAAGCGCGCGCGCGGGATGATCCAATGGAGGTACGCTTTCTTGCGGCAAATCGAACAGTTGCACTGCGAGACGCGGCCGTCGATCGGACCGTCAAGTTCATAGGCGACGTGTCCACAATGACATCCGCCGCAATACACCTTAGGACCATCGTCCGCCATGTTTCTGAATGTCGCCTATATGGAACCGTCCGGCAAGCAGTCGAGCTATCAAACCCGTCGTAATTTGCGGTAAAAAGGAAATCGCTGATCAACAGTTTCGCGGGATGGACCATGGATCTGAGTGACACCCATCAAGAGGCGGCTTTTCGTGAGAAGGCGCGTCAATGGCTCGAGCAAAACGCGCCCATAGGCATCGTCGACCGCGGCTTTGCGCTGCCCATCGACCCGGAATCGGTGCGGGTGCTGACCGACTGGCAGCGGCGGCTGTATGAGGCGGGTTATCTCGGGCTATCGTGGCCGGTCGAATATGGCGGGCAGGGCAAAACGATCGTTGAAAGCGCCATTTTCAATGAGGAAATGGCGCGCGTGCGCGCGCCCGCGCCGCTCAATGAATTAGGCCTTTCGATGGGTGCCCCGACCATTCTGGAACATGGCACCGAAGAGCAAAAACGCCGCTACATCCGCAAGATCCTGACCTGCGAGGAAATCTGGTGTCAGGGTTTTTCCGAACCCGCTTCGGGCTCCGACCTCGCCGCGCTCGAAACGCGCGCGACCCTCGCGGGCGACGAGTTCGTGGTCAACGGACAGAAGGTATGGACCTCGCTTGGCCATCTCGCCCATTGGTGCATGCTGCTGGTGCGCACCGATGCGCAAGCGCCCAAACATAAGGGGATTTCATACCTGCTGGTCGACATGCGCAGTCCGGGCGTCTCCGTGCAGCCGCTCAAGCAGCTTACCGGCGAAGCCGAGTTCAATCAGATGTTTTTCGACGATGTGCATGTGCCGCGTGAGAATCTGCTGGGCCCGCTCAACGGTGGATGGGGTGTGGCGCTGACCACCTTGATGAACGAGCGGGCGACGCTCTCGCTGGCCACGGTGATGCGCTTTCGCAATACCTTCGAGGACCTAGCGGAATTGGCGCGCGCCGCGATGCGTGATGGCACCGCGACGATGGACGCGCGCATGATCCGCGACCAAATGGCGCAATTCTACATCGCCGTCGAGTCGATGAAGTATCTTGCGTACCGTAATTTCTCGCGACTCAAACGCGGGGGTACGCCGGGGCCGGAGGGTTCGATCTCGAAGGTGTTGTGGAGCGAACTCAACCAGCGCATGAATGACTTCGCACTGGCGCTGCAGGGTCCGCGCGCCTCGCTCTATCAAGACTCACCATACGTGTGTGACGGCGGGCGCTGGCAGTACGGCATGCTGCGTTCGCGCGGCAACACCATCGAGGAAGGAACTTCGGAAATCCAGCGCGGCATCATAGCCGAACGTTTGTTGGGATTGCCGAAAGGCTCCTGAGCGCGCGCCGGTGTGTGATCGCGAATCGCCTCCCGTGGCGCCGTTCGCTCCGCGCCACTGATGAATCGCCAGGTCATCCCGGCTCGTCAAAGAAGCGCGGCTGAGCCACTCGTATTGACGAAGTCCGCGCGCGGCCTCTGTCATGTCTAATGGAGTCCGCCATTAGCGAAGCCGAAGGCTTCGCGAGCTGCGTTCAGGAATGCGAGTCCGCGAGTCGCGTTCAGGACAACGAGTCTGCGAGGTGCATTTCAGGAAGTGAGGAATCCCGGAAAAATCCCTGAAAAGGCGGAACGATCCGGGATGTCTCACGGTGCTCGGAATGACAGGCAAGTCTTGTGCGGAGCTTCCCTCGCGGACTCGTTGGCGCGGCACCTGCGGCGCCCCGCCCAGCGCCTCGCTAACCCCAGACTTCGCGCGCAACCTCGACCACGCGCCGCAGCTTGGCCATTTCTTGTTCCAGCGTCAGCCGATTGCCCGGCGCGGTGCTGGCAAAACCGCACTGCGGGCTCAACGACAGTCGGTCAAGATCGATGAATTTGGCCGCCTCGTCGATCCGGCGTTTGAGCGCACCCTTGGATTCGAGTTCGCCTATTTTGCTTGAAACGAGGCCCAGGACGGCGGTCTTGTTCTTCGGCAGGAACTTAAGCGGCTCGAAGCTTCCAGCGCGCACGGTATCGTATTCGAGGAAATACGAATCCACGTTGATCTTGTTGAACAGCGTCTCCGCCACCGGCTCGTAGCCGCCCTCGCTGATCCAACCGCTCTGGTTATTGCCGCGGCACAGATGCATTCCAATGTGCATTGATGCCGGATGGCCCTCCAGGGCGCGATTGATCAGATGAGGAAAAAACTCTTTGATGAGGCGGTCAGGATCGTCGCCGCGTCCACGCATTTGCGCCCGCATCTGGCCGCTGCACAACAACGCGAGTGGAACCTCATCAACCTGCACATAGCGGCATCCGGCCGCGCCCAATGCCTCCAACTCGTTCTGGTAGGCCTCGACGATGTCTTCGGTCATCTGATCCAGGTCCGGGTAGGCTTCCCGGCTGACGTTGCCGCGTCCGGCCGCGAAATGCATGGTGACGGGCGTCGGGATGGTCACTTTGGGTGTATGTGAAGTCAGTGCGCGCACAAATTTAAAGTCTTCGACATGAATCGGCGCGCGCCATTTCATACGTCCCGTGACTTTGACGAGCGGCACCGAAATCTTGCGGCCCGCGTCGTCAACAAAGAACATCTGTTCGACTTCTTCGTAGACCGTGACGCCGCCGAGCCCGCGGCAATAAAAATCGGTGTAGAACACGTCCCGGCGGAATTCGCCGTCGGTGATCGATTGCAGTCCCACGTCCTCCTGCAGTGTGACGACTTTGCGAATCGCCTCGTTCTGGACGTTGCGCAGCTCCGTCATCGGAATTATACCCGCCCCGTAATCACTCCGGGCCTTCATCAGTTCGGGCGGACGCAACAAACTGCCGATATGCTCGGCGCGAAAGGGCGGATTGTGCGGTGCGGATGACATAAAATGCCTCCCGATGCGCGGTCAGTGCGATTCCAAGGTGCCGCGCGGTGCCAACCCGGCCGCGCGGTAAACTTCGTCAATCAAACCCATATTGATGACCGCCTCAGCGCCATCTATACGGAGTGATTTGGCCCCGCGCAACGCTTGCACAAAGGCGCGCAATTGATAGGCGTAACTGGTCTCGCCCGCGACCGTTTCCCGTCGCTCACCCGCTCTCGTGGTGACCGTCAGAACGTTGCCGATATGCGGCGCGACCGGGTTAATCACTTCGAGAGCACCGTCCTCGCCGCGTACGAGCAAGCGCGCGCCAGGCCTCGCGTCCGCTTCCATCGAGCAATCCATGCGAGCGGCCGCGCCATTCGCGAATTCAAAGCGCGCGCGCATCGCGATATCGAGTCCCGGCGCAAACAGCGTCACGCTGGCGTCCACCACTCGCGGTTCCGCACCCGCGAAATACCGGATCATGTGCAACGCATAGCAGCCGAGGTCCATGGTCGCACCGCCCGCCAGGCTCAATTCATAGCGGATGTTGGGCGGCGGAATTGGCACCGAAAACGATGCCTCGAAATTGCACGGCAGCCCGATTACGCCCGCCGCCAGCAACTCCGCCACGCGATCCGCCAGCGGGTGATAACAGTAGTGGAACGCCTCGGCCACGATCATCCCATGCGCGTGCGCGACGGCCGCCATCAGTCGCGCTTCGTTCTGGTTCGAGGCGAATGGTTTCTCGCATAGCACATGTTTGCCCGCTTGCAGGGCGGCGATCGTCCATTCGCAGTGGAGTGAATTAGGCAGCGCTATGTAAACCGCATCGATCGCGGGATCGGCGAGCAACTCCGCGTAACTCCCCATCGCCTTTGGAATGCGGTAGGCCGCGGCGAATGCACGTGCGCGTGACAGTTCCCGCGCTGCGACCGCATGCACTTCCACGCCCCCCAACCCGCGCGCTGGCGCGATCAGGGCTTTGGGAGCGATGCGCGCGGCTCCGAGCACGCCTAAACGCACCGTCTGGCCCGGGGAAATGAGCGCTGTGTCCCGCGACACCTTCAGATAGACTACTCCGTTCGCATCACGGTCGTGACGCCGAACGAAGCGGTTTCATCGGCCGCGCGCAAGCCGCGGCACGCACTCGGATTCAGTGCAGGATTTCCTGCGTCGGGCTGCGCGAAATTCGTCCGAGTATCGCCATCGCAATGATGCTGGTGGGCCACATGCCGACAAACAGCGCGAGCTCACGCCTTTTGGAGATGAACAAGCCGAGCGACGCCGCCATCGCACCACCAGCCATAATGTAGTAGGGCATGAGTTTGGTGTCAGTGAAAGCGGTTTTGGCATGTTCACCCAATTCGCGAACGCTCTGAGAGACTGCTTCCGTGGCTGAAGCCATGTATTTACTCCATTCGAAGGGTTGGCAGACGAGGAAACCGACTAGGAAATTCTTTGCCGTCGCGATCGATGAGTCAATCATCCCACGATGCGAACCCGCACTTCAAACGGCGAAATGAAATCGGATCGAGACGAGCTATGGGCCAAGCGGTGCTCCAGCCAGCTCCATGAACTAGGAAAAATCCGGCGCGATGCTCGTCATAGCCGGACGCTCCGCCTGAACGGTCGCGCGCTCGATGGCGTCGAGCAAGGTCACCCGGTCAATCGGCTTACTGATATGAAAATCGCAGCCCGCGTCAAGGCATCGAGCGATGTCCTCGGGCAGCGCCGAGGCCGTGAGCGCGACCACTGGTGTATGTCCACGGGTGCGGTGGGTTTCCCATTGCCGCATCAGGCGGACTGCGGTGTAGCCGTCCATGATCGGCATCTGCATGTCCATCAAAATCAGATCGTAGCGGTGCGCCTTGAAGCGATTAAAAGCGTCGCCGCCGTTTTCCGCCTCGTCCAGCCGATACGGCAAACGGCTGACAAATCTACGCAATAGAAAACGATTATCCGGCGAATCGTCCGCGACCAGAATATCGAGCGCGCGGCCCGTGCCGTTATGCGCGGGCTTGACGCTTCGCATGGACTGGGTTCCGTTTGCCGCGGATGCCGCGGCCGCCCCTTTCGGCACGGCGGCGTGCCAGAGCTTGAAAGGAGCGCGAACGGTAAAGATGCTGCCCACGCCCGTCTGGCTTGCGGCCGTGATCTCGCCGCCCATCAATTGGACCAGGCGCTTGACGATAGCCAAACCCAGGCCGCTGCCGCCGTAACGGCGCGCCGTGGTGGAATCAGCCTGGGTGAAACTTGAAAAAATCGCCGAGAGCTTGTCCGCCGGAATGCCGATGCCAGTATCGGCCACGCCCAAACCCAGCATGACACCATCGTCGATCGCGGTGGCCGAGACACTCACCGCGACACTACCGGCTTCAGTGAACTTTATTGCGTTGCCGACCAGATTGATCAGGATTTGGCGCAGGCGCAGCGGATCACCAATCAGCCAGGCCGGAACGCCGGACGCGACGCTGGTGCCAAGCACCAGTGACTTTTCATGCGCGCGCACCGCCAGCGTATCGATCACGCCGCGCAGGAGTGGAGCGAGTTCGAAAGCGGTGCTCTCCAGAAACATTCGCCCACTTTCAATTTTGGCCAGGTCGAGGATGTCGTCGATGAGGCGCACGAGCGTCGCGCCATTGCTTCGCATCAGGCTCAGATATTTCCGCTGAGTCGCATCGAGCGTCGTCTCCGCGAGCAACTCGGACATGCCAAGAATCGCGTTCATGGGCGTTCGAATCTCGTGCGACATGCTGGAGAGAAACTCGGTCTTGGTGCGCGAGGCCGCTTCGGCGTTTTCACGCGCGGTTATGAGCTCCCGCTGAATCCGCTTGATCTCGCGCATGTCGCGCGCGATCGTGATGGTGCATAGTGCTCCGTCCAGCTCGACGAAAGCAGCCGAAATCAGAAATGGCGCGGTCTCACCGGTTTTGCAGCGAAATGTCAGCTCGACGTTGCGCAGTTCGCCATGCTGTTGCAGATGAGCCAGGCAATTGAGACGTTCTTCGGGATTGGGCCAGATGCCTAAAGCCACGGGATCGCGGCCGACCGCCTCTTCCTCTGAAAAACCGCTCATTCGTGCGAACTCCCGATTAATCAGCAGGATGCGGCCATCGGCCACTTTGGTAATCGCGATTGGATCGGGACTCGCGTCAAATAGATAGCGGAATTGCTGATTGCGGTGATTCACTCGGCGCGGACAACGCTTTTTCCCCGCTCAGGGAGCAACCCGCATGCCCGCCACGTGGACGGCTTCGGCCGGTCTTCGCTCGCCTTTCGTCACCGTATTTGGTTCAGCCGTAGGTGCGGTTCCGATTTGGGACAGCAAATCGAATCACACTGCGACATCGCGTCAAGCAATAGACGCAAAGCTACAAGCTTTCGGTCCGGCTGGAAGGAGCGGAAACGCTGCGCGACTATCTTAACCGCCGATCTGGAACATGGAACGTTCGCGGGTCGAACGGCCCTCGAGCAGATGATGACCGGTCGGCTTGAAAGCGACCGCCTTAACCAGGATTCGTGCGATCGCGGCGATGCCGCCGTCACCGTTGCCGGAGCGCAAAGCCTTACGCACGTCCATCTCGTCGTCATTGAGCAGACACAGATGGAATTTGCCATCAGCCGTCAGACGCATCCGATTACAAGTGCCACAGTAGGGTTCACTCACCGGGCTGATGAAGCCAATAACGCCGCGGCCGTGAGGCAACCGGTAATTGCGGGCTTCATCGGACGGATTTTGCGCCGCCATCTCGCTCAGGCGACCTAGCGCCGCTTCGATACGTCCACGGGTTTCGATATTGGAGACGTAGCGCTTAATCGACAACTGGGCGCATTCGCCGCCTCCAAGCGGCATCAGCTCGATAAAGCGAACATGCCAGTCGCGCTCGATGGTCAAACGCGCCAAATCGAGCACGTCGCTCTCGTTAAAGCCGGCGACAACCACTGCGTTGAGTTTAATCGGGGCAAGACCGGCCGCCTCCGCCGCCATAATCCCTTCCCAGATCCGGTCAAAACTCCCCCATCGCATCTGGCGCTCGACCGTATCTGGGTTGAGGCTATCGAGATGCACGTTGATCCGGCGCAGCCCTGCTTCGCGCAACGGTCCTGCCAGCTTCGGCATCAGCAGCGCGTTGGTGGTGAGCGCGAGGTCGCCCACTCCGGGTATCGCGGCGAGGCGTGCCACGATTTCGAGCAGATCCAGGCGTAGCGTAGGCTCGCCGCCGGTCAGGCGGAATTTGCTGAAGCCCACGCTCACGGCGGCGCGCACAACCCGTTCAATTTCCTCCGCATTCAGCAGCTCCGTGTTGGGCAGAAAACGAATGCCCTCAAGCGGCATGCAATAGACGCATCGGAGATTGCAGCGGTCGCTGACGGAGATGCGCAAATAGTTAATTTCGCGGTCAAATGAATCCTTCGGCATCAAAAACACTCGGCTCGCGGATACGCATCACACTTCGGCGCGCATCGGCTGATGGGAACAGGGCGTGACTACTGTTTCAATTGTAACCACCGCGACTCGTTTCGCAAAGAGCGTAAGCCCGCCATCAAAATTCGCTACGCATGCCACCGCCACCGCTTCAATTTAAAGCATTCCATCAATTTCAACGGTGATGATAAAGTTTAATGAAGCGCAGTATGAGCATGGGGGGGGACCGGAGCCAGAGGCGAAATATGAAGTTGTTCAGGGTCGTGTTGGTGGTCGCGGCAGGTTCGCTCGGAGTCCTGATGGGGCGCTATGTTGATGATCAAGATCAAGCGGGGCCGTTGCAACGGCAGGTCGAGGCTGAACTGCGCGCCTTGCGCGAACATCTGTTCGGCTAATAACGATTGCCTCCGGATGTCCAAGCGATTTTCAGCCAGTGATTGGCTTCTCCGGTTCGCCCACGCAGTACGCGCAACGACACAGTTCTCGCAGCCGGTCCACCACATACAGACTTTCGTGGCCATCCGCCCATTGGAGGAAAAGACCCTTTTCACCTAGCCGCGACAATCGCATCAGGCGCTGACGCTCGGGCGCGAGCGCGCCTTCAAGTTCGCCCGCGCATTCGTTGCACGGGCATCGGCGGCGCAGAGTTTCCAGCGGGAAAATGCTGTCGTGGCCATCGAGCCACTGAACACCCACAGCATAACGCCCGACCTCGTTAAGCCCTTTAATTCTCGGAGCCGTCTTTGACTTGCCACTCGGCATTGTTGCACTCTTGATTTCGAATTATAGCATCGTTGCGGCCGCAGCCGCGACGAGATGGCTGGGCACATCCGCCGCATGTTGAATCCGAGATTAGCAAGACGGCGGCAGCGGAGTTAGTTGGACACCGCGTGGTTTGCCCTTATGTACCGAGAATTCGCGAGGGAGACACTTTCCAATGGATGAAAATGCGAAAAAGAAGGCTTTGCTGATGATTCCCTACGGCTTGTTTGTGCTGGGCGCGTCGCACGGCGGCAAACAGACCGTCGCGACGGTCAATTGGGTCACACAAACCGCTTTCAATCCGCCTCTGGTAGTGGTCGGCATCAAAAAAGATTCGACCGCGCACGAACTGGTCAAGGAATCCAAGAAGTTCGCCATGTCGATGCTCGCCAGCGGTCAAAAGGGGATCGCGATGGCCTACTTCAAGCATGTCGAGCCGCAGAACGGCAAATTCGGCAACTACGCTTATGAAGCGGCCAAAAACGGCTGTCCGATCATCAGCGAAGCTCCCGCGGCGGTCGAATGCGACGTGGTTGGCTTTTATGAATTGGGCGACCATAGCACGGTCGTCGGACAGGTCACCGAAGGCCATCTCAAAAAAGAGAGCGAAGTGCTGACACTGAAGGAATGCGGCTTCAATTACGGTGGTTGAACCTCGCAAAGTCCAACGCGCGGTGTGCCGCAAGCCGGGGTCGCGCATCGCCGTGCGTGCGCTTGTCCCCTTTTGTTGCCGCTCCCGGCGCGCGCGCCGGCTCCCAGTGATGAAAGCCGCGGTGCTGATGGAGTGCGCGATTTCGAATAGCTTCGCGTGAGGATTATACGTGAACAAACGAGTGGTCGTGCTGCCAGGCGACGACACCGCACCGGAGACAGTGAAAGCCGCTGTCGCGGTGATACGTGCGCTGGAAACCAATATCGATTTCAACGAATTTCCGCCTGGCGAGGAATGGGTCAGAGGACAAACCGATGTCGCCGCGCGCGCCGCGATCGATGAGTCGGATTCGACTTTGTTCGGTTCCACCTCGGGAAAGACCACCGCGATCAATTATTTGCGATGGGGTAAGCGAACGTTCGCGAATGTGCGGCCCTGTCGCTACATGAAGGGCTTTCGGAGCCCGCTGGCGCATCCCGAGGGCATCGACTTCGTCATTGTGCGTGAAAATCTCGAGGACCTCTATCTGGGGCTCGAAGGACCACTCGAAGCGCTGGCGCCGCTCAAACCGCACAGCCGCATTTTGCGCGCGGATTTGGATACGGGGCAACGCGGCAAGTACGCCATCAAGGTGATTACCGAGCAAAATACCAGGCGCGTAGCCGAGTTCGCCTGCCAACTAGCTTTGCGGCGCAAGGCCGAAGGCTATCCCGGCAAGGTCACCTGCACTTCCAAGTACAACATGCTGCGTGAATCCGACGGCTTCTTCCGCCAACTCGTTGAAGAGACTGTGAGGTCCCATGCGGAACTCAAATACGAGGAATTCATCGTGGATGATTTCGCTCGCCGCATCGTGCAGAGCTCTCATGAGTTCGACGTGGTGGTGATGCCGAACCTTTACGGCGACATCCTTTCCGACGCGGCGGCTGGCACCATTGGCGGCTTGGGGCTCGCGCCGAGCGGATGTTACGGCGCCGACTATGCGTACTTTGAGTCGGTTCATGGCACCGCGCCTGATATCAAGGGCATGGGCATAATCAACCCGACCGCGACCATGCTGTCGGCGGCGCTGATGCTGGATTATCTTGGCTTTCGCGACAAATCGAAACGTTTCGAAAATGCGATTCGCCGGGTTTACGCCGACGGTGAGACGCTAACTCCGGACCAGGGCGGTACCGCCAAAACCGCGGAGTTCACTCGCGCGGTCATCGACAATTTGTAGCTCATCGCTTGCTCCGAAAGGAGGCCGGACTTTAGGCGGAGCATATTTCATGGAGCGTGGGCGGACCCATAACGGGTGACAGGCAGGGAGTGGCATTAGATCGCCTTTAAATCGACTCGGGTCGTGAGTCGGAGTCAGGCGATTTCGACGAAGACCTCGTCGCCTACGATTTTCACGGGATAGGTTTTGACCGCGCGAGTGGCCGGCAAACTGAGGACGCGGCCGCTGCGAATGTCGAACTGCGACATATGGTAGGGGCATTCGACCGTGCCTTCCTCAACATCAATATCACCTGCCGCCAGCGAGGCCTGCGCGTGCGTACAAACATCGTCGGTCGCGAAAAATCCGTCGTCGAGACGAAACAAGGCGACAGCGGGCGTGGAATTGACGCGTTTCGCCTCGCCCGGCTTGAGTTCATCGGTCTTACATACCCTGACCATCGCCATAGCCTTACTCACCTCGGTTCGTCCGCCTTTTTGCGGCTAATCTTTCTGCCCGCCGGAAATTGGAGCTGACGTGCGGTCATCGGCCGGCGGCGGATCGTAGTTGGTGCGCGCCCACCAGAAAAGATTGCACAACGTTCCCACACGCGGGGTGGTAATGGACCGGCGCTTCCTTTCGCGTTGGCTCGCCGCAAGCGGTGGTGGATGTTTCCCGCGCATGTGCCGGTTTCATGATCGGCAATCATAGTCTCGCCGGCGATTCTAATAGAAACGCGGCTCACCTGCCGGCCGCGTTTTCCATCGCCGGTGAATCCAGTTCCAATGGTCTGGATAGCGGCGAATCATCATTTCGATGGTACTGGTGAAGCGCTGCGTGTTCTCGCGCACGGCCGCAACCCGGTCGGGGTTTTTGACCAATTCGATCATTGGCAAAATCGTAATGCGATGACGGGCGGAAGCGCCTTCGCGCACCATGAAAGCCGGCAATACCGGCGCCCCGGTCGCCATCGCCAGTCGCGCCAGTCCGTCACCGGTGGAAGCCGCCAGCGAGAAGAAATCGACGAACACGCCGTGGCGGACGTCCAGATCCAACGGCACCGCGACCATCCAGTTCTCCTTCAGCAGGCGCAGGACCTCACGCGCCGCGCCTTTGCGCGCGACGGTCACATTGCCGAAGCTGCGGCGTAAATCGGCGACAGTGGCGTCGAGCAGCGGATTGCGCAGCGGGCGATGGACGATCGCGATGCGGTTGCCTTGAATTGAATGTGCGAGAGAAAGTAGCTCGAAATTACCAAAATGGCCGGTCAGTACCAGAATGCCACGGCCATCAGAAGCACGAATTGCGGCATCCCAATGAGTGCGGCCCGCATAGGTGACGAAGTGCTCGATATTGGCAGGATTAAGATCGCGGAAGTGGACCCACTCCGCCGCCATGCGGCCAAAGTTGCGATAGACGCGAGTGCATAAGGAGCGGCGCGTCAGCGCGTCCTGGTCCGGGAAGGCGATTTCCAGGTTGCGGCAGAGAACGTCGCGGTTAAGCCGGTCCAACTTGGCGGCGGCCGCACCCAATATCGAGCCAAACCGCACCGCGCGCTCCAGCGGCATCGCGCGCAGCGGCGCCCATAAGGGCGCTATCGCCGCGTGCTCCGCCCAAGCCCTGAGACGGCCGATTTGACGTGCCATGAAACCGGAAGGTTTTCAGATGCTGTCATCACACGCAAGCCCGGTGCGGTCCAGCCTCGCCC
>JBOHWL010000251.1:0-9103 GCA_050736615.1 Binataceae bacterium (SeqCode)
CGCTGAGCGTGGGACATGAATAAGACCACCGCAGCGAGTTAATCCTTTAGCTACTTGAGCGCCGCGACGCTGTCGAGCGCGGCGGCCACGGCCTGCGTGCCGTCGAGGTCATGACCCAGCGCCGCGGCGGTATTGAACATCGAACTCATCAAGGCAAGGCCGGGCAAGGCGACGCCGCTTTGCCGCGCCGCTTCCGTCACCAGCCGCAAGTCCTTGCGAATTAGTTTGACAAAAAACCCGGGGCGATAATCGCGCGCTACGATTTTCGGGCCGAGATTGCTGAGTTGCCACGAGGCCGCCGCTCCCGCGCCGATCGCCTCGAGCACGCGTGACGGCTCAAGCCCGCCATGCTGCGCCAACAGCAACGCCTCGGCCGTTGCCTCCAGCGTCAGGGCAACCGCGATCTGATTGGCAAGTTTGGTGGTCTGTCCGGCGCCCGACGCGCCCATATGAGTGACGCGGCGCCCGAGGACTTCGAACAGCGGCATCGCCTTTTTAAAGGCCGCCTCATCGCCACCGGCCATGATCGTCAGTGTTCCTTCGATCGCGCCCGATTCGCCGCCGGAAACCGGCGCGTCAAGATAGGCGACGCGACGCGTCCGCAGCCGTTCAGCTATTGCGCGCTCGCCTGTGGGCGCGACCGTGCTCATATCAATCACGAGCTGACCCGCGCTCAGTTCCGGCTCGATTTTCGCGACCACCGCGTCAACATCGGGGGTATCGGGCACCATGATGAAAACCGCCTCGGAGCCGCGGGCCGCCTCGACCGCGTCGGTGGCGACAATCGCGCCGTCTTCGCCCAGCGCTCGCGTTTTGGCGGGCGAGCGATTATAGACGCGCACACGGTTACCCGCGCGGATGAGCCGGCGCGCCATCGGCGCTCCCATGATACCGGTTCCAATCCAGCCAACTTCCATGACGAACTCCTATGATTGCGCTCGCGGCGGCCACATTTGCGGTGCATTGACCGACGCGATGGCGAGATTCGGATCGAGGGGTACAACCTCGTCGAAACTTGTGTAGTCAAGGATGGTAACGCCATCAGGTCTGACTTCCATGATGTCGGCGAAACGAGCGCCCCAAGCGATGTCGCCGGGCTCATAAGTGCGCCGTGCGTGGACGGTTTGCCCGAACGTGCCGTCCAGCCCGATCAGCGAGACCGTAATCGTGGCGTCGCTGTCCGCCAGCGATTTTGATTCGGCACGGTAGAGTGGACTGGATTCGATAATCGGATGTATCGCCGTCCATGAGAACGCGAAAATCGCATTGCGCGTACGCAGGAGCTCGAGGTCGTAGAAACGGCGCACCGATTCGCCTTCGCTCGTGCTCTCCTGGCGCGAAAGCACGATATGGACCTGCGCCTCAACGATTTGGTTCGCGCGCACGTTGGCCATCCGGAACATCATGCAGGGCACGCCGTCGCGAATTGCCACGACCACCCTGCGGCTGAAACGGACGCGGGCGGTCGGTCGCGAGAATTTGGCAAAAATCAGACCGGTTACGACGGCCAGTCCGGTCAAGCCAACCAGTGCCTCGATGCTCATCAGGACATTGGCCACGAACGTGACCGGCGACATTTTGCCGTATCCGATGGTGGCCATGGTCTCGACGCTGAAGAAGAAGACGTCGGCGAATGAGCCCGGCCGCGCGTGCTCGATACCGCCGTCAAGCAGATAGAGCGCGGCGAAAATCGCGTTGGCGATGGCGAACGACGCCGCCATCAGGGACAGCAGCAGCGACCATCGCGCAGTCAGGCAAAAGTGATACAGATCGGTTAAATAGGCCCGCTTCACCCCGCGCAGGATGACTGGGAACCCTTCGTTTTCCGTTGTCAGCAAGCGCGGCCTTCGGGAGTGTCTGAACGCCATAGGCTGAAGGATTATACGAAGCGGACACGCTCGTCAGCCCGATCTCACCTCAGCGTCGCCCTTCAGCGGAAGGCGGGGATCACCTTGGACGCGAATAGTTCAAGGTGAGGCTGCGCCCAACTCGGCGGCAAGCCCGGCGGCAGCGTCCAGGAGTAATAATGCGTAATCGGGACACTGTCGATGTACTCGCGGATCAGTTTGACGCATTGCTCCGGCTCGGCGACCTTAAGCTGGTCCAACTCGCGCAGATGCGCGCGGTCGCGAATATAAACTGGATTGCGCGACTGCCCCGCATTCTCCGCCCACTGCATGTAGTTGTTCGACTGATAGATGATGTGGTCCGCAGCCTCGTTCCAGGTGCGCTCGGGCTCATTGGACGCGATTAGCCAGCGATGGCCGCCGGCGAAACGGACATCGCTGGTGGCTTTACCCTGTTTGCGCAACTCTTCGACGTAGCGGTCGTAAACCCCGCGATTGGCTTCCGGCGCGGTGAAGCCGTCCCCATAACGCGCGGCGCGGCGCAATGCCGGTGGCGTGAAGCCGCCCACCCAAATCGGCGGATGGGGCTTTTGGATTGGCTCCGGCGTTAGCTTGACGCCGTTGACCTCGAAGAATCTTCCCTTGAACGTGACCGTCTCACCTTCCAGCAAACGACGGATGATGCCCAAGGCCTCGTTGGTCCGCGCGCCACGTTCGCTGAACGGGATGGCGAAGCCAGTGAATTCCTCGACCTTGTAACCAACTCCCACGCCCAATTCGAAGCGGCCACCGGAAATCACATCCACCACCGCGATATCCTCGGCCAGCCGCACCGGATTGTGAAACGGCATCAACAGCACGCCGAGCGGGATGCGAATTTTCTTGGTGCGCGCCGCGATCGCCGCGGCAGCGGGCAGCATCGAGGGCAGATAGCCATCTTCGATGAAATGATGCTCGGACAGCCAAACGTCGTCGAAGCCGTGGTTTTCTGCCCATGCCACCTGATCGAGCACTGCGCCGTATAGGCGGTCATAGGGCTGACGCCATTGCGGCGGATTGCGGAAGTCGTACCAGAGACCAAAACGCACCGGGCGTTTATCAGCGTTCATTCTGTGCCTCGCGGGCGGATAAGCGATTTCAGACTCGAGCGCGCCTGACCAGCCTTCCGGCGCACCCAATTTCCAGCGTCGCGATAGGTATAACCCGCATTGATAAACAGGTCCACGGCATGCCTTGTGCCGACGTTTGTGGAGCGGGCCGCACGCACTAACGCAAGGCCATCCCGCGACAAACTTGTTGGGTGCGGCAGAAACTGGTGATTCATGGGAAACATACGCCGCCGAAATGCCAGGGCTAGATACACGGAGAACTAACCCCGTTGCCGCAATGCACAGGGCCGGACGGCATTAATGCCGCCCGGCCCTGCGCCGTTCATATCGAGGGAGAAAGCCCGTTCAGGCCGCAGCCACCTTGTCCTTGGTCTCGGCTTCGGCGGCAGTTTCGTCCGTGATCGAGCCACGCTTCGAGAGAATGACGGCGATTGCAAGGAGCACTATCGAAAGCACTGTCACGCCGATGCGCGTCGCCGACACGTTGGTCACCATCACGGTCGTGAAGGGCGCCGCCAGGATTCCGACCAGGTTCATTACCTTGATCATCGGATTGAGCGCCGGACCGGCGGTGTCCTTGAACGGATCGCCAACTGTATCACCGACCACGGTGGCCTTATGCACCTCGGTGCCCTTGCCGCCAAGAAAACCGTCCTCTACCTTCTTCTTGGCGTTGTCCCAGGTGGCGCCCGAGTTGGACATGAAGACCGCGAGCAATTGGCCGGTCAGGATGGTGCCGCCGAGAAATCCGCCCAGGGCGCCGGCGTCGAGGCCAAAGCCAACCAGTAGCGGTGCGAAGATGGCGAGAATCGCCGGGCTGAGCAATTCCTTCTGCGCCGTGGCCGTGACGATATCGACGCAGCGGTAATAATCCGGCAGCTCCTTGCCTTCCATGATGCCCGGATGCTCGCGAAACTGCTTGCGCACCTCGAAGACCACCTGGTAAGCCGCGCGGCCGACCGCCTTAATCGCGAAGGAGCTGAACAGGAACGGCACCGCGCCGCCGACCATCAGGCCGACGAACACGGTCGGCATGTTGAGCTGCACGCCCAGGGCGCCCAGATGCGCCTCGTCGATAAAGGAGCGGAACAGCGAAACCGCCGCGATGACCGCGGTGGCAATCGCCAGCCCCTTGGTCAGAGCTTTGGTGGTGTTGCCGATCGCGTCCATCCACGACAGCGTGCGCGAGGCCTCTTCCTGATGGATGCCGCCCATCTCGAAAATGCCGTGAGCGTTGTCGGTTATTGGCCCGTAGGTGTCCATCGCGAGGATGAAGCCGGTGGTGGTCAGCAGGCCCAGGCCGGTAAGCGCGATGCCATAGAACTGCAAGGCGAGTGAGTCGCGGAAGATTACCATCGCGCCGATGATGACGAGCGCGATTAGCATCAGCGCCCAAACCGACGACTCGAGACCTTCGCCCATGCCTGAGAGAATCAGCGTGGCCGGGCCGGTGCGCGCCGCCATTGCGGTTTCGGTGACCGGGCGACGATCGGGGTGGGTGAAATAGTTGGTCAGCCACAGCGTGAGAACCGCGAGCACGATACCCAAGGTCGCGGCGATCGCGAAACGCCAGTCGGGTTTACCGGTGCGCGGATCCGTCAAATAGAAATAATTGACGACAAAAAACAGGACGACCGAAACCGCCGCCGAGGTCATATAACCGATGTTGATCGGCTTCATCGGGTCGCGCATCGTGGTGCCAGCGGGCACGCGCACGGCGAGGATGCCGACAATTGAGGAGAAGACGCCGACCGCGCGCAGAATCAGCGCGAAGATAATCAGCTTCATCGCGAAGGCACCGGCCATCGCACCGTAAGCGGCCTGAAAGTCTTTCTCACTCACCGCATAGGCGGCCAGGATGATGGCCGCGACCAACGTGACTTCGTAGGACTCGAACACGTCCGCCGCCATGCCGGCACAATCACCGACATTGTCGCCGACATTGTCAGCAATGGTCGCTGCGTTGCGCGGATCGTCCTCGGGAATACCGGCTTCGATTTTGCCCACGAGATCGCCGCCGACATCAGCCGCCTTGGTGAAGATGCCGCCGCCCACGCGCATGAAGAGGGCCGCCAGCGAACCGCCGAAGCCAAATCCAACCAGCACCTTTATCGCGTTCTGCTGGAAGATAAGAAAGATGATGGTGGCGCCGAGCAGGCCGAGGCCGACCACGAACATGCCGGAGACGCCGCCCGCTTTGAACGCCAGCTCCATCGCGTCCTTGAAGCTGGTGAGCGCCGCATTGGCGCTGCGCACGTTGCCCTTGACCGCCAGCCACATCCCGACGAAACCCGCGCCGTAGGAGGCGCTGACACCGCCGATAAAAGCCACCGCGATACCGATCGGCAAGGCCCATCCGGTATAAACCTGGCGGTACATAAAGAAGAGCGCGAGGGCGATCAGGATGACGAATACGACCATCGTCTTGATTTGCCGGTACAGATAGGCCATTGAGCCTTCATACACGGCATCGGCGACATCGGTCATCGATTTGGGTCCCGGGTCGGCCCTGAGCACGGCTTTTACCAGCCACAGGCCAAAGCCCAGCGCGATTACCGCCGAGATGAGGACCAGCCACAGGATCAGCAACTGCGTGCTGGTCAGGGCTGGCAAAACAATTTTTGCTTCCGCCATCGAACTTCGGTCTCCTGAATTTCAGTCTGAGACTAACGGAAGCGGCGCGCTGACGGGCCGCCGCTCTTTAGTTTCCCAGTCACACTCGTGTATATCGCTCAGATTAACGGGCGCAGTTTAAGTTTTCCGGGGCGTCAAGTCCAGCGTGGCGTGGACCCCTCGGGCCCCCACAAGCAAACCCTCGTGTTGATCGTGGCGGTGTCCATGTGTTTAGTTGGATCGACCAGCTATGAACGTCAATATCGAGAATACTTCGGAGCTCGGACGCAAACTCACCATCGAACTGGAGCCGGACGAGATCAACCGCGAACTCGACCGCGCCTACGGCGAGCTCAAACGCAGCGTTCAGCTCAAGGGTTTCCGCCCCGGCCATGCACCGCGCAATCTGCTCGAACGGTTTTTCGGCGATCAGGTGCGCGGCGACGTGATTCAAAAGCTGATCAAGGAATATACAGGCAAAGCGCTTGAGGAGAACGATCTCAAGCCGGTGGTCGAACCCGAGATCGTCACCGAGGAGACCGACCTGAAGAAGGCAATCCGCTTCAGCGCGGTCTTCGACTTGCGGCCACATCTCGAAGTCAAAGACTACCAGGACCTCAAAGTGCCGCATGCCGAGGTCACCGTCAATGAAGCCGAGGTTGACGCCGACCTCGAACGGCTGCGCCAGCGTAGCGCGTCGCTCAAACGCGTCGACGATCGCACCGTCGTACGCGAGGGCGACTTCGTTCTGGCGGCGCTCGAAGGCTATGATGACGGCAAGCCTATTGCGGGAACCAAAACCGAAGATCGGCTCTTGCGGGTGTCGAAGGACGCGCTCGCGCACGGTCTCGACGAAGTGCTGGTGGGCGCCGAAGTCGGTCAGCAGACCCATAAGCGCCGCGCCTATCCGGACGATTATCAGGAAAAGGAAATTGCCGGCAAAGACGTCGAATGGCGCGCGACGGTCAAAGATATCTACGTCAGCATTGTCCCCGACCTGGATGATGAATTCGCCAAGGACCAGGGCGGTTCCGAGAATCTCGCCGAATTGCGCGAGAGTGTGCGCAAAGACTTGATTGAGCGCACCCGCCAGGAAGCCGACGCACGCGCGCGGCAAGGGTTGGTCGATATCATCATAGAGCGCAATCCGGTCGAGCTGCCGGAATCGCTCGTGCTGCGCGAGCAACGCGCGCTCGAAGGGGAAGCCGCCGCGGCTTTGCAGGCGGCCGGTTTTACTCAGGAAGAGGCGCTGGCCAAGGCCCGTGAGAACCCCGAGGAGAATCGTTCGCGCGCCGAGAAACGCGCGCGTGGCGGACTCATTGTGGATACGATCGCCGACCAGGAAAACGTTGCGATTGACGACGACGAGTTAGCCGAGCGCGTCGCGCGCCTGGTCCTGCAGAGCGGACGTCAGCGTGATCGCGTGGCGGATTATTATCGCGGCGAAGAAGCGCGCGCCTCCCTGCGGCTGGCGATGAGGCGTGAGAAGACGCTCGATCGCCTGATGAGCCGTGCGCAAATCGAGACTGACGCCCCGTCCGAGAGCGCGGCGAATCCGCCGGATTAACGGCGGTTTTCCGCTTTTAGGTTGCCCGTCTTTGGCAAAGTGATTAGAATTTTTATTGCGGAGCTGGAGTCAGACCGAGGGGTTGCGCGGTTTCCGTCGGGGATGTCAGGGAATTATGAGCAATCTGGTGCCGGTCGTTGTCGAGCAGACGGGCCGCGGCGAGCGCTCGTACGATATTTACTCGCGCTTGCTGAAGGATCGCATCGTTTTTTTGGGTTACCCAATTAGTGACGACGTCGCTAACCTGGTCACCGCGCAGTTTTTGTTTCTTGAATCCGAAGACCCTGAGAAGGAAATCAGTTTTTACATAAATTCACCGGGTGGTGCGGTCACCGCCGGTCTCGCGATCTACGACACGATGCAATTCATCAAGCCGCCGGTGTCGACCTTATGCCTGGGGCAGGCGGCGAGCATGGCGGCGGTGCTGTTGTTGGCGGGAGAGAAAGGACGGCGTTACGCACTGCCGCATTCGCGTATAATGATCCATCAACCGCTCGGTGGAGCGCAGGGCCAGGCGACTGACCTGGATATTCAGGCACGAGAGATTTTGCGGGTGCGCGAAGAGATCAACGGCCTGATTGTGCGCCATACCGGACAGAACTTGCGCAAGATAGAAAAGGACACCGACCGCGACCTCTTTCTCCCGCCCGACCAGGCGGTTGAATACGGAATCATCGATGAGGTAATCGTAAGCCGGAGGTCCACCAAGTGAACGGCGGGAGGCAGTATGGCTAAACATGACGACCGCTCGGGCAACCTGGTGTGCTCGTTCTGCGGCAAGAGTCAAGACGAGGTGCGCAAGCTCATCGCCGGGCCCACGGTGTACATCTGCGACGAGTGTATCGACCTCTGCAATGACATAATCGCCGAAGAAACCGATAACGAGGAGGCTTTCAGTCAGAGCTCGGCGGTCCCCAAGCCGGCCGAAATCAAACGCGTGCTGGATCAGTACGTCATCGGTCAGGAGCGCGCCAAGAAAATCCTCTCGGTCGCGGTCCACAATCATTACAAACGAATCGATTCGCAGATGGTGACCGGCGATGTCGAGTTGCAGAAATCCAACATTTTATTAATCGGACCGACCGGCGTGGGTAAAACCCTGCTGGCGCAGACCCTCGCGCGTTTCCTGCAGGTGCCTTTCACCATCGCCGACGCCACCTCATTGACCGAAGCCGGTTATGTGGGCGAGGATGTCGAGAACATTATATTGTCGCTGCTGCAGAATGCCGATTATGATATCGAGCGCTGTCAGCGCGGTATCGTTTATATCGACGAAATCGACAAGATTGCGCGTAAAGGCGACAATCCCTCGATTACCCGCGATGTTTCAGGTGAAGGCGTCCAACAGGCGCTGCTGAAGATCATCGAGGGCACCATGGCGAGCGTACCGCCCAAGGGCGGGCGCAAACACCCGCAACAGGAATTCCTGCAGGTCGACACCACCAACATCCTGTTCATATGCGGCGGCGCGTTTGTCGGCCTGGACGACATAATCCGGCGCCGTATCGCGGGGAAAACCATGGGCTTCCGGGCCGATCTGACTCATCGCGATCCGCGCACGGTCTCGGAATTGCTCAATGAAGTGCAGCCCGAGGACCTGCTTAAGTTTGGTCTGATTCCCGAGTTCGTCGGCCGCTTACCTGTGATTGCAACCTTGGGCGAACTCGACGAGGACGCGCTCGTGCGGCAGTATCAGAAACTGTTCGACATGGAGAACGTGCATCTGAAATTCACCCAGGGAGCATTGCGCGCAATCGCGCGCGAGGCGCTCAAGCGCAAGTCGGGCGCACGCGGCCTGCGTGCTATAATGGAAAGCATCATGGTGGATTTGATGTACGAGATCCCGTCCCAACCCAATATCAAGGAGGTAATGATCTCAGAGGAGGTTGTGACCCAGAAGGAACAACCCCTGCTGGTCTATCAGAAGACCGCCGAAACCGCATAAGACAGGAGATTCGGGATCCACG
>JBOHWL010000252.1:0-23843 GCA_050736615.1 Binataceae bacterium (SeqCode)
GCCGACCAGCAACACACCCTTGGGAATCCGTCCGCCAAGACGGGTGAAACGTTTGGGATCCTTGAGGAATTGAATGATCTCCTCAAGTTCGTCCTTGGCCTCGTCAATTCCGGCAACGTCGGTAAACGTCACCTTATGGGTATTTTCGGTCAGCAGCTTGGCGCGGCTTTTCCCGAAGGACATCGCTTTACCGCCGCCGATCTGCATCTGGCGCATGAAGAAAATCCAGACCGCCACCAGGAGCAGCATCGGGAACCACTGCACCAGAACTTCGATCCATAGCGAGTTGTTATCCGGCGGCTTCGCGGCGATTTTAACTCCATCACCGCGCAGTTCCTTGACCAAGCCGGGATCATTGGGGGCGTAAGTTTTGAAATGGTCGCCATTCTCCAGGACACCTTTGATCTGGTTGCCCTGGATAGTAACTTGGGAAACTTTTTTCTGTTCAACCTGGTTAAGGAAGTCGGAGAAAATGACTTCGTTGCTGTGCTCTTGCGGCCGGTTAAAGAAATTAAACAGCAGCAGGAACATCAGGGCTACGACGAGCCATAATGCCAGGTTGCGCGAAAACTGGTTCATTCGAACTCAAAAATAGCACGCCGGTTAAATTCCAGGCAACGAAACATTCCGCGCCTGTGCAAGCGGCTTGGCTCTCACCTGTAACACGCTGCGCGTACGCGGCCCGACCAGCGCCGCCTCGGCGCGCAACATGCCCGGTATCCACAACACCTCACCGCCGCTGGCGACGATCGGCCAACTCAGGCGCCTGCGCGGCGGCAGTTTATGCTCAATGAAAACGTCCTTGATTTTGCGCCTGCCCCCTAAGTTCAACGGACGCACGCGGTCCCCGGGTTTAAAGCTCCTGACGATCAGGTCACCACGCAGACGCTCCTCGTCGAAAGCGGCGTCAAACAGACTTGCGGGTCGCCAGTCCTCATCATTAACGATCGAAGCCCTGAAACAGAAGCACGCCTCCATGATCAACAAATCACCTTGGCGCGGCAAACTTACAGCGAACGTTGGCGCGGGATTTTCAATATCTTCCGCGCCGCCACGTCGGATTTCAAGGCGCTGGTAATGGCGGCGCGCCAGCCATCCCAAGGGCAGGTCCACGCGGCCATTGGCAGGACCCTTCATACATAGGTCGAGTATCGCAACGATATGGGCGCGGCCAAAATGGCGCAGCGAGCCGACTCGCATCGACACGAATTCCCGGATAACGGCCGGCCGCAACGCCTCGTGCAACCGCGAAAAATCCTTCAGATCGAGCCAAACATCACTCGCGCAATCGTCAGGCCTCGTTGGAATAAGTCGTGCGGCGACCGCCTCACGCGCGAGTCCGCTCACGAGGGAATTCACCGCGCGCATTTCGTCGGCAATTTGGCTTAGCCTCGGACCAAGCCCGCACGCGTAATCACGCTCCAGCATCGGCAACAGACGGTGACGAATACGGTTGCGCGTCGGCACCAGCGAAAGATTACTGCCGTCGGTGACGTAATCCGCATCAATCGCCGCCAGGTAATCGATCAATTCCAGACGCCGCAACCCCAGCAACGGCCGGACCAGTCCCTGGATACGGTGAATCTCAGATGCACCCGCCGGGCTTCCTTTGAACGCCGCCGCGCCCGTGCCGTCCGCGCACACCAATGACGGCGCGGGCAATGGCCGCGGGGCGATTTCCGCCATCGCGGACAGACCGGCAATCCCACTGCCGCGCATCAGGCGCATCAAGACGGTCTCGGCTTGATCATCGAGATGATGGCCCAGGGCGATATAGCGGGCGCGATAACGGCGCGCCGTTCGTTCGAAAAACGCATGCCGTTGTTGGCGAGCGCGTTCCTCGAGGTCAGCACCCCAAAGGCCTTGGCCATAGCCAGTCTCAAGCTCAACATCAAACCGCGCGCACAACTCGCGTACAAAATGTTCGTCGCGGCTGGATTCGTGCCCCCGCATACGATGGTTGAAATGCGCCGCGACAAGGGCAAACCCGAAATCGTCTTTGACCGCGCGCAGCGCATGCAGCAGCGCAACCGAATCCGAGCCGCCAGACAGACCGGCGATCAGCACGTGGCCGATGAAGTCAACCCGCGCAAGCGTCGCCGCAACCGCGTCATGTACACGACGGATCGCTTTATCCGCGGCCGGAGTTCCCTTGGACGCCCGAGCGTGAACATTAGCCGCCGCGCGCATGGGTGAAAATTTCAATGTTCCATCTGCTCAAGCAAGTGAAGGATAACGTCAATTCCGGGCAGGTTGACGTCCAAATCTTCCAGCGTGCGAATCAGACGCGCCCGCTTCAGCGCCGCCCGATCATACAACGGGTCCGGCCGGCCATCGATTTCGCTCACAGTGACGGGGCCAATCAACTCCTCATGTTCCCACAATGATAATTGATATTCGTTGACGCCAAGGAGCACGCAAAAGGCGCTGCGGCTGACCAGCGTCGCGGAGCCGTCGCCGGGTTCGGAATTAGGCTTGCGTGAAGCACGCCGGGGCATGGTTCAACTCCTGATCAGCTCCGCGCGCGGGTCGGCGACCGCGCGGGCACGGCGGCTTTCGGCCAATTGCTGCATAAGGCTGCGCTCCTTATCATTCAGGTCGATGGGCGCGAGTACTTTGAGTTCATAGAGCAAATCTCCGGCGGGCTCTTTACCGCGCCCGGGCAGGCCGCGGCCGCGCAAGCGCATCACACGGCCATTCTGGCTGGACGGAGGAATCTTGAGCGAGACGCGGCCGTCAAGCGTGGGCGCGGTCACCTCCGCGCCCAATGCGGCCTCGTAATCCCACACCGGCAATTGACAGCGCAAATCCCGTCCCGCAACCCCAAAAACGTTATCGGGTTCCAGTCTGACCGTAAGAAACAAGTCCCCATTCAACTCCGGACGTGGCCCATGGCCCCCCTGTCCTTTAAGACGGATACGCGAGCCTTCGGTCATACCCGCCGGAATAGTAACTTCAAGCGTGCGATGGACTCGGAGAGTGCCACGACCCTGGCATTTGGGGCATCGCTCGGCGGAACGAATGATACGCGTCTTGCCGTGCTTTTGCTCCCGCGCGAACATGCCGGTGCCACCACACTGGTCGCATTCGTCTTCCGCTTCGAGACTCAATCTGCGCTTGCTTCCCGCCACCGCCTCGCGCAGCGTAATGGTGACATCGGTGCTGAGGTCGGGAGCGCGGTTGGCCGCCTGGCGGCCAAATCCCTGGCCCAGGTTGTCGAAATCGAAACGGGTCCATCCGCGCCCGCCGCCGGTGTGGAAGCCACCGCCGCCGGCGCCACCAAAGAAACTTTCGAAGAAATCGCTGAAGTCGGTGCTTTGCGCGCCCGGCTGTGCGCCGCCCGCACGAGCATAACGGCGCATCATTTCCTCTTCGGATTCGCCGCGTTCCCAGTCGGCGCCGAGTTCGTTGTATTTCTTACGTTTGCCGGCATCGCCGAGCACCTGGTAGGCCTCGTTGATCTCCTTGAATCTCTGCTCGGCGTCTTTATTGTTGGGATTTACGTCCGGATGAAACTTCCGCGCGAGTTTGCGATAAGCGCTCTTGACCTCCGCGTCACTCGCCGCGCGTTCGACGCCGAGAATTTTATAGTAGTCGCGAAACTCCATTAAATCGGTGTTCCCCCCTTAACCTGCGCATGGATCATGCCGTCCGCAACCGCCCATATACTTTTGCCTACGACCAATAACCCGCGAACCTTGCCGGTTCGCCCGGAGCGCCCTTCCGAGCGGCGACAGGCGCCAGCCGTAGGCCCGACAAGACCATGCCTTACAGGGCCGAGCGGGACTCGGGCAGATGCGCGTCGAGTTCCTCGCGCACGTCGCGCAGGCGCGCCTCCAGCGTGCGCAACTCAGCCTGCAAGCGCGCTTGCCGACGCCATATGAAGACCACGTAAAGGAAAATTGCCAGAAAGATGATGCTGTAGGCGGCGCACAGATAACCCAAAAAATTCATCTTCAGTCTCCCACTGCGGCATCCGCCAGGTTAAGCTGGCGCGCCACTTCGAGCAGGCGGGCGCGGGTGCGCAAAGTGGCAAACCGCAGCATCAACAGCCAAACGAATAACGCGGTGAACGCCGCCATCGCGACCAGCAGGGTCGCCACCATGCGCGGGTCCTGCAGGCCATGACCACCCTGACGGGTGACCAGTACGGCGGGATGAATCGTGCGCCACAACCGCACGGAGACGATGATCACCGGTACGTCGGCGGCGGCAACGATGCCGACCACGGCGGCGAAACGTGCGACTTGCGGCGTGTCCTCCGCCATTGCGCGCAGCATCAGATAACCACCGTACAGTAACCACAGGATCAACGTCGTGGTAAGACGCGAATCCCAAGTCCACCAGGTCCCCCAAATCGGTTTGGCCCAGATTGAACCGGTGACCAGCACCAGCGTGCAAAAGACCATGCCGGCTTCCGCCGCGGCGTAAGCGAGATCATCCCATACCTGCTGGCCCAGCCATAGATAGAAAACCCCGCAGATGGCCACCAGACCGAAGGCCGCGAAAGCCACCCATGCGCACGGCACATGAAAATAGAAAATGCGCTGTACGATGCCCTGCTGCGCTTCGGTGGGAACATACACGAACACCATTAAAAGCGCGGCGATCATCAATCCAAAGGTTATCGCGCTCAGCGTTTTTATAGCTTTACTCATCCAGGTCCAAAACCGGCATTCGAGCCGGAGCGTCAATTGTCCATGCCGCCAGGTCAGTCCTCAACCACCACATGCTCGAACAGCAGGTAGCCGGCGACGACGAACAGCACGTCGAAAGCGATCAATACTTTGAGCCATAGCATCATAGCGGGAAATGACGCGCCGCCTAGCGCCGCCCCGCTGGCTTTGACCCCGGCGATAAGGGCCGGCACGAACAGCGGTATCGCCAATACGGGCAGCAGCAGATCACCGGCGCGAACGCGGCCGGAAATCGCCGCCAGCAAGGTTGAGAGCGCGGCGAAGCCGAGCGCGCCCAGGGTGATACAAGGCACCAGCCGCAGGATACGGAGATCGAACTGAAGATTGAAGAACAGCACCAGCAGAATCACTGCGGCGGTCTCCGCGACCATCATAAAGATGAATGTCGCCGTCAGCTTGGCGCAGTAGAGGGTCGCCCGATCGACCGGACTCAAAAGCAGCGCGCGCAAACAACCATTCTCCCGCTCGGCCAGCAACGCGCGCGTCGCCCCCAGCGTGCCGGCAAATATCAGCGCGACCCAGAGCGCGCCCGCGGCGGTTTCGGCCCCTGCCGCGCCCACCGCCGGATTCAGCGCGAAGACCAATACCACCAGCACCAACAGTGACAGACCGATCAGTGCAACGGTGCTCTCACCACCGCGCAATTCGAGGCGCAGGTCCTTGCCCAGGATTGCCGCAAAGCCACTCACGTCGGAACGATCCCCCTGAGCCGCTCAGCCAGTCATCGCGGCGCGTGGATTTCCGCGCTCGGAAACCGCCGTCAACCGTCCACGCACCAACTCGCGCACCTCGAAGGCCATCCCTTCGAGGTGAAGCGGTTCATGGGCGGTGATAACGACGGCGCATCCGCGTTCGAGCGCTTCCCGCAGCACCGATGTCACCAATTCGACACCGTCGGCGTCGAGGGCGGCAAGCGGCTCATCCATTAAAAGGGCGTCGGGTGAGGCCAGCATCGTCCGCGCCAGCGCCAGACGCTGTTCCATCCCACGCGAGAAGGTGCGCAGGCGTTCTTTGGCAAAAGCGGCCAGCCCGACCCGTTTGAGCCATTGATCAAGCGCGCGCTGATCGAGCCGGATCCGGTAAAGCTCGGCATAGAATTTCAGATTTTCGAGCGCGGTCAAATTTGGATAGAGGAAGCTCTCATGCGTCAGCAGACCGACGCCTCGTCGCCAGGCGGGTTCGAGCTCACGTGCCGGATAGCCAAATAACAAGGCTTGGCCACTGGACGGTGCCGACAGCCCAGCGAGAATTCTTATCAGGGTCGATTTGCCCGCCCCGTTGCGTCCGATGATCAGCGACCCGCGCCCGCGCATGACCTTGAGATTAACATTGCGCAGGACCGGGGAGACGCCGAAGTTCTTGTCCAGGCCGCGCGCTTCGATAAGCGGCCCGTCCATTATTCCGCCCGCGAGGCGCTGCGCGCGGCGGGGGCAAGTGCGGTGCCGCATTGAGCGCAATAATAAAAGTTGGCGGCGGCGCGTACGCCACATTGCGGACAGAAATTGATGAGCCGTTCGGGCTTTGAAACCAACGCGGCCGCGCGGAGACGAGGCGGCACCGCGCGTGTCTGGCTGGCGCGCACCTGCGCCCCGAGGGTTTCCAACGCGCTCATCGCATGCAAGGCGCGCGTTTCAAGCACCGTCCTTAGATCGTGATAGTCCGCCTCTGCGAGCTTGCCCATTTCATGATCGAACTCGAGCTCGCGCAAACCTTGCACCGCCAGCCCGCGCTCATGTTCGAGGCGTTCGAATTCCGCATCGCTCTTGCCGCGCCGGCGACGCGAGAAGTCGCCGCTTAATGGCGCCGCCACGAACAACGCCATCGCCATCACGATCAAAATCGAGACAATGTAAGTCGTCACGGTTTAGAGCCGATCCTTGAGTTCACGTTCGAGCCGGCGTCGGAGTTCGGAATCAAGCGGCGTCATTGCCGCAGTGGAGGGCGGCGTATCGTCGGAGTTCGAAGGGAGCGGCGAGGCACTGTTTGCATCGCTCGAGGCGCGCCAACGTCCGGCGGTTATGACTACGATCACTCCGCCAACAAAAATCGCGACGAACGGCATCACCCAGGCGACCATGTCGAAGCCTTTTGTGGTCGGAGCGGAAAGAATCTTTTCCCCATACTGGCGCCGGAAATAGGCGATTATTTGTGCGCGTCCCTGGCCATGCGCCAGCATGGCGTCGATTTTTTGGCGCATCGGCACCGAAAATTCGCAGTTCGGATGATTGCAATTCGCGACCGTCAGCCCGCAACCGCATTGGCAGGTAAGCGCTTCCGCCACTTGTTGCTCGGTGGCCCGGGTTGCCGGATATGCGGGGCTTGCCACACCCGCCACGGTGATTGCAAGCAGTAATCCAATCAGGATGCGCGGTGGCACGCGTTAACTACCTCCGGCCGCGGCTTGCTCATCGCTATCGACCGTCGAGGGCGCACGCACCGACGCCATAATCGCGGCACGCTCACGCACGTTGGGCCACATCGCCACCACCATCCCGAGCGCCATCACAAGCCCGCCCGCCCATAGCCAGAACACCAGCGGCGTGAGAAATACCTCGAACGTCACCCTTCCGGTATTGTCGTCAACTCCCGCCAGCACCACGTAGAGATCATTGGCCGGGGTTGAGCGGATGGCGACGCTGGTCGCCGGTTGCTGCGAGCGCTTATAAAAGAGCTTGGCCGGAGTCATCAGCGCGATCGGAGTGCCGTTACGCAGCACTTCCACTTTGGCCGCCGCCTTTTCCAGATGAGGCGTTTCGCTGTCGGTCATGCCCAGGTATTCGAGCGTGTAAGAGCCGATTTGAAAGCTCTGACCCTGCGTGACACTTTGCTTAACCTCGGTTTTGAAAAACGAGGAGGCGACAATACCGACAAAAGCCATGATCACGCCAATATGGATGATATAGCCACCGTAACGGCGATTATTCTTCGCCACCAGGTTGATCAGCGCCGCAGGCGTGCTCTCGGCGACCATATGCCGGCGCGCGCTCACCCCGCGGCGAAACTCGACGAAGATGGTCGCCAGAACGAATGCCGCGAGCGAAAACGCCGTCACCACGTACCATTCGCGCAAGCCCAGACCAACCGCGCACAAACCCGTCGCGACGCCGACCACGGCTGGCCCGGCGAAGGTCTTTGCCAGGCTGTCGAGCGATGAACGCCGCCACGCGATCAACGGGCCGACACCCATCAGAAAAACCAAACCCAACGCCAACGGGCCATTTACTTTGTCGAAAAACGGCGGACCGACCGTGATCTTGACGCCCCGCACCGCCTCCGACAGCACGGGGAAGAGCGTGCCCCAAAAGACCGCGAAGGCAATCCCGATCAGGACGAGATTGTTGAACAGAAAAGCCGCCTCGCGCGAAAGATAGGACTCGAATTCGGCCGGCGATCGCAATTGCTTCACGCGCGACAACAGCAAAGCGGCATAGAGCACCGCGACGGTGATCAAAAAGCCAAGAAAGTAAGGGCCAAGGCCGGACTCGGTGAACGAATGGACCGACGATATGACGCCGCTGCGCGTCAGAAAAGTGCCGAATAACGTCAGCATGAAGGCCATGCCGATGAGCGCCAGGTTCCATACTTTGAGCATGTCCTTGCGCTCCTGGATCATCACGGAATGCAGATAGGCGGTCATCACCAGCCACGGCATGAAGGCGGCGTTTTCTACCGGATCCCACGCCCAGTAGCCGCCCCATCCGAGCACTTCGTAAGCCCAGCGCGCGCCGAAGAGATTGCCCAGCGTGAGAAAAAACCAGGAGAAAATCGCCCAGCGCCGGGTGCTGCGAATCCAGGTATCGTCAAGCTTGCCAGACATCAGGGCGCCCGCGCCGAACGCGAACGGCACGCTCGCGCTGACGTAGCCGGTGTAGAGCGAAGGCGGATGTATCGCCATCCAGTAGTTCTGCAGCAGCGGATTAAGGTCGGTCCCATTGGACGGAATCGTTGCCAGCATGTCGAACGGACGCGTGACAAAGTTGAGCATGCCCAGGAAGAAAATCGCGACAAAGGCCAGCACCGCGAGTGCGTAGGGCGCGATTTCCGCGTTACGCCGGCGATTCTGCAGCGCCACCACGGCGGTAAAGATGCTCAGCAGCCAGGTCCAGAAGAGCAGCGAGCCCTGCTGTCCGCCCCATAAGGAAGTGATCTTGTAAATCGTCGGCAGCGTTAGACTGGTATAGGAGGCGACATATTCAAGCGAGAAGTCACTGCGCAAGAGCGCGCACCAAAGCGTCCCAATCGCCAGCGTCACCATCGCGCACATGGCCCAAATCGCGTGACGCGCACTCACCACCAGTGAGGGGATTCCGCGCCATGCGCCGATTACATTGGTGATGATCGAATAGAAGGCGAGGATTAACGCCAGAGCTAGCGCGAGCTGACCAATAAGCGGCATCAGAAACCTACTTGGGCTGCTTGGGCACGTATTTCGACGGACAACTCGTCAGTACCTGGCGAGCCTCGATAGTACCGTCGGTGGCGAGCCGGCCTTCCACAATGACGTCGCGGTTGGCGGCGAACATGTCGGGCTTCGGCTGGCCGCGGCAGATCACGTGAAAGGTGGGCGGATCGGCGATGGCGACCGGTTTTACTCCCGGCTGCGTGATAGCGGGCGGCGGGACCAGACCGAAAGCCAGCGTGAGGCTGTCCGGATCCCAGCTAATCGTACCGGGTTTGACCCGCCCGGCCACTCGCAGCATTTGCGCGCCTAATTGAGTTTGGCGCGCCTTGACTTCGTTGACCGTCAGATAATACTCGGCGGTATTGCGCACCGCGGCCACAATCAGATACGCAATCGCCACGGCTATCAGCGCCGCGCCAAACAGAAATCGCCACCTTTTGCGCATAGCTCTCTCTATACCGGATGCCGGACTCGTCGCAATGAGGTTTTCGGAACGGACTATTCTTGCCAGCACCATAGGCTGGGAGCAAGCCAAACGGCCCGCGTATTCCGATCATCGCGGGATCGACGCTTGGAACGGCGCCGCCATATCCAATGAATACATCCGCAAACGTCCATCAGTGCATGATCGCGACCTACAACATCTTTCATGATTTACCCGCTTTTCGCCACCTCGACCGGCGGCTCCAACTCATCGCCGAACACATTGCGGCCCAGCGGCCACACGCCGTCGCGCTCCAGGAATTGGTGCGGGCCAGCCGCTGCGGAGACCTCGGCGCGAAGCTGGCCGAGCTAGTCAATCAAGCTAGCGGGGGTGCTCTTTATACGCTTTATTACGCCCCGGCCGATGGCGCCGGTGAAGGCGATTACGCCTTCGACGAAGGCGTGGCACTGATGACGTTACATCCGGTCGCGGCGGCGCCGGAAATCTTCAAGTTTCGTTCCCAAGTCAACTTATCGACCACCGTTGCCGGCCATCGCTACCGCTTGCCCGACGACCGCGTCGCGATGCGCGCGAGGCTGCGCCTGCCCCATGGAACGCTCGATCTTTACGTTACCCATCTTACCGATCGCGATGAGCGGTCTGACGGCGGCGTTGCCATCCGTGTCCTCCAGGCGCGTGAACTGAGTGCCTGGATTAACCAGCGCAGCGGCGATGGAACGCCCGTGCTGGTGGCGGGCGACTTCAACGATTTGCCGGAGTCAGGGGCGGTCGCGGTAATGACGCGTGCGGGGTTTATCGACGTTTACGCGGCCGCTGGCCAGCCACCCGGCTATACCAATGACGCGCGCGATCTCGACCTCGAATCGCCGCACGCTTCGCACAATCAACGGATTGACTTTATTTTCGCGCGCCCGCCTCGAGGCGGCACTTTAAACATCGAAGACGCCAGACTGTTCATCGGCGAGGCGCATCACGAGCCCAAAAATAAATGGCTGTGGCCCTCGGACCATATCGGCGTGCTCGCGACGCTGCGACTGTGAGCGGAGGCGGTTCCATTTCACACCGAAGTGCACGGCAGCTTAGCGATGGGTGCGGCTCCAATTGGCGGCACAGGTCATAATGTCGAAGGAGCGGCCCTCTTTGACCGCGCGATATTTTCGCCAAAAGGCGCGGTCAATCGCACGCTTTTGCCCCGACTCGTGCGGCATTTTCCAACGATCGTACTCATCGGGCCCGCCGTTATAGGCGGCATAGGTGGAACGTGCCACGGCCTCCTGGCCCTTAACACCGTTGGTTACGGCCCCTTGCATAAGCTTCATCAGGATTTCCGCGCCCGCGCCCGCATTGTAAACGATGTCCCATTCCAGACGCGGCAGGCTGAATATCCCGCGCCATACGTACCGGTTGACCTGCATCAGACCGATATCGCCGGTCGGTGACAGCAGATAGCGGACGCGGCCGTCGCGACGCACGAACTGGCGCCAGCAACTTTCCTGCCAGGCTACCGCCCGCACCATCCTCGCATAGGTCCGCTGATCTTGAGGCGCGCTCGGATCGCTACGCATCGCTCGGCGCGCCGTAAGCGTCAGCAAGGAGCGGAGCCTGCTTTGATATTGGTCCATGTTGGTTCGATCGACCACCACCAGTCTCAGATGCTGCCCCAACACTCCCAACTCGGTCACCGGAGATTCCTCCGCGGCGAGCGCCTGGTCCGGGCCAAGCAACTCAAGCCCGCGCGAGATCATTGAAAGCGGAGTCGAGGCGGCCGCCGCTCCCGGAGTTCGGGATGGCGACGGGGGTGGTCCGGACGGTGGCTCGGCTCGTACCGGCGGCGCACCGGGGATTTCCAGCGGCCCGGTGGTGGTTGCCGGTTCCCTCAGGCCGAAGATTCCCTGGAGTTGCGGGTCAACCGTGTAATCATAGACCAGGGGGTTGGCGCTTGAAGTCGGCGCCATGATCCGCGCCAGCCGGCGTAAATCATTTGCCGATACCCGCATTCCTAACGCGGGTGCGGCCTGATCCAGCGCAAATAAGGCGTCGCCGGCCGAGATGAATTCGAGGAACTCGAGCGCGCGGTTGCGCAGGAGCCCGTGGCCGGCGGCCTCCCGCACGATCTTGCCTAGCCTGGTCCACGTCGCGAGAAACAAAATCCGCACGGGATCGGGCCCGGTGTCCAGATTTTCTGGACGCGCGAGCGCCGCGGCCAGCCGATAGCGGCTCTCCGTCAGCAATTCGAACAGTTGATCGCGGATGCGCGGGTCATTGACCGTCAGACCCAACTGCTTGACGGCAAAGACGGTAAACGCGTCCCAATTGTCGAGCGTGGTTTGCCACGCCGCGATTTGAGCGGGCGTCAGCGGCGGGGCCGGCCCGCTTGCCACGATTGGCGCGGGCGCTTCGGGCACCGTCATTGACAACGTCAACAGCAGGTCGCCCGGTTCCACCACTACCGGTGGTACGGGACGCAAGCTCGTCAAAGCGGCTTTGACCCGTTCGGCCACCGCCGGCGCGGCCGCTTCCCGCACTAATTGCTGAAGCTGGAGCAAGGGCGGATTAAGATCGAATGAGAACCCCTCCATCAACGGGATGAGGTTGCCTTTGATCAGGTCGAAGCCGCGCCCCACGAGCAAGGTCTTCTTATGTTGCGCATCGTAGAGATTGATATCCGTTACGTGAAACTTCAACGCGAGCGTGGGCGTGAGGTACGGAATAGCGTCAAGTTGAATGATGCCTGACCAACGCACCGGGGTGACGCAAGCGCCGCCGACCGCAACGCCGATGGCAAGTTCGCCGTTGGTTTCGAATCCGACCACGGTTCCATGCTGGCTGAACGCGGGCTTGCGGGCGTACAGATATTCGCAACTATTGGCGCCCCGCCATAATTGCGCCTGGCCATTGGGACCAGTGTACGCTTGCTTTTGCAGCGCCTGATCGAGTGTCAGGTAATCGATGCGCAGCGGTATTTTGATCGGCGCCGCCGAGGCCGCTCCACCCAGCAGCGTGAGCAGTCCGGCGGTGATTATGCCAAGGCGCCACATCAAGCGGGGCCTGTGCATCCTGGCGATAGGATTGTTTCGATGCTGCCAAAAACATTGCTCGGCCACGCACATAGTCAGTTTCGATCCGAAATAATTTGTCACTCCCGCACTATCGCGAATGACGATCGGCTTCGCGGATTCGCGTGCTGTCTTTGGCTGAAAAGGCAGGTCGCAGATTCCTTACTTTACTTTGAACGCGACTCGCGGGCTCGCTCGCTCGCTTCGCCTGCGGCTCCGCTAGCGTCGTCGGCGCCCTCTTTGCCAAAGGCAACGCCGCGTCTACTGGCGCGGATGAATTCGATCATTTCGAGCACTTCCGGCGCGGGTTCCTTCGCCACCATCCGCTCCAGCGCTGATTTGAGATTCTGACGGCGTCCGAATAAATCGGCATACGCGTTGCGCAGGGCCCGAATCGCAATCCGGTCGAAACCGGCGCGCCGCAAGCCGACCACATTGATGCCACGCAGGGTGTGGGTCAGGTCCATGATGCAGAACGGCGGCACGTCGCGGCTGGTACGGCTCAAACCCCGCATCATCGCCAGCCGTCCAATGCGGACGTACTGATGCACCACGCAATTGCCGGAGACCAGCGCCTGGTCCCCCACTTCAACCCATCCCGCGAGCAGCGCGCCGCCGGCGATTACCGTGCCGTTGCCGACACGGCAGTCATGCGCCGCGTGCGCGTTCTGCATAAAGAAATTGCCGTCACCAATGATGGTGACCTCGCCACGCTCGCTGCCGCGATGAATCGTGACGCCCTCGCGGAAAACGTTGGCATTGCCGATCCGCACTGCGCGCGAATCGCCGGTATAGCTGAGGTCCTGCGGCTCGTCACCAATCACGACGTTGGGATGGAGGACGTTTTCAGTACCGATTTCAGTGTCGCCAAAGATGCTGACGTGGCCGACTAAGCGCGTGCCGGCGCCAATGCGGATACGTCCGTCAAGCATGCAGAAGGGGCCGACTTCGACGCCGGGCCCCAATTCGACATCGGCGCCAATGACCGCGCTTGGATGTATCCGCAAAATTCCGGAACCCGCGTGCTCAGCGCTCGGGCGCTTCGCCATCACCACTCACCCGATGATTTCGTCATCATGGCGATTAACTGAGGGCCGGTGCCCGGAAGCCACAGGCCGAACAGACGCATCGGTTCGGGCGGGCCGGCCGCGACCGTCATGAAGTTCATCAATCTTCATGTTTTTTCACGGGATATGCGCGGTCTTGCGGATGTTCGCGGTCCGGAACCTTACCGCCTTCAACGCGGTAACCTTCCCCCGCCCAGGTGCCGAGATCGATCATGCGGCAACGTTCGGAGCAAAACGGCCTGAAGCGGTTATCCGGCGACGCCTCGACCGGCTTCTTACAAATTGGACAGCGCATCGAAAACGGCTTGAAGTAAGCTTTCACGACGAAACTGCCAGAAAGGCTGGCGCATGGCAACGCAAACGATTCTCCCCTTCAGTCCGATGCTGGTTGACGGTATGAAGGCGCGGACGTTTTCACGTGAAACCAGGTATTTAACTTGAACCCACAGAAAACGCGGCGTCGCTATTGACGCCAAGCCGCAGCCATGGCTGGCGTGCGAAGCCCCTTTCAGTAGACGGCGCCGCCGCATCGGTCACTGCCGCCGCTCGAAGAAAAGGCCTGCGCCCGCCAGTCGTAGGTCATCAGTTCGTTGTAGCAGAACTCCCGCTTATCCGGGCCGCGATATGACACCACCACATGCACCACGAAACGCACGCCGCCGTCCGCAATCGCGCGATAGGCGCTGGCCGGCACCAAGCGGAAAATCATCTGCGGCACCGTCGGCGACAGCATCCCGACGTTCACTGTCGTCGCCGGGCCATGCATCATTGGCTTACCGTCGATCAGCAGTCGCACAATCACCACGCCGTCGCTGGCGGCGATTTGACCGAAGTTGCGCAAATCGATTGCCACCCGCGCATCCTTGTCATTGACCGAATCGAAGCTGACGCGCCGCAGTCCGACGTAGGGCCGTTCGGACACACTGAAGAGCAGATTGGTCACGCTGGCTGTGCGCCAGGTGGCAAACGCGCTGAACGCGGTTGCCAGCACCATTGCCACCGCCATGAAGTCGGCGAATTTGAGCGCTTCGGAAAACCGCCGCAGGAGCGAACGTTCACCGCGCGTGAGTCCCGCCTCACCGCGGTCACGATCGTGACCGGCGCCGTGCGTGGTCGCTTTGGCGCGCGCATCCTTGTGCTCGGTGTGGTCCGCCATCGGCGGCCTCCTCCCCCCGGTCCGCGGCGGCAATGCCGCGGTAAGCGTTCACGCTTTGGGATTAGCTCAACCCAAGCCCCTATTTCCAGAAGAATTTGCCGGAAATCCGGCACATTTGGATCAGGCGGGCGCGTGAGCGAAGAAAGCCGCCACTGCCGCGTGGAAAGCCGGTTCAGCGGGTGCGCGCACGTGATCAACGCCTTCCAACAATAATATCCGGCCGTTGACGAAGACGCCGGCGATTGTGTGAGGGTCGCCCGCCACCTGATCCCGGCTCCCGCTCAAGAGCAGGGCTGGTACTTTGATCGGCTCGATCGTCGCCGGCTCCGGGATGTCCTCTTCGGCGCTGATGCAAGCGGCGAGCGCCTTCAAATCGTTGCCGCCGGCCTCCAGGCCGCGACGAAAACGCAACGCCACTTCATCGGTAATCGTTTCCGGATTTTCCTCTCCCAGAGCGGCGCCTAATTCGACGCGCCGCCCCGGACGCGAAATCGAGCCGTTCCTGCCAAAGCCGCCCAACACGACCGCGCGCAAACGTGCGGGATGCCGCATCATCAATTCAAGGCAAATGCAGCTCCCCTGCGAATAGCCGACCATCAAGGCGCGGCGAATATCGAGATGATCCAACAACCGAATAATGTCCGCGCTCATGACAGCGACGCCGTAATGCGCTTGCGTATGGGGCTTATCGCTATGGCCGTGGCCCCGGGTGTCCGGCGCGATGACGCGATAATCATTCGCAAGGTGCTTCATCAGGCCGGTATCATCCCAGTGCTTGTGGTCATTGCCGAAACCATGCACGAGCACGACGGGCTCGCCGCGCCCACGCTCCTGGTAATGAATCCGCACGCCGGCCGAATTGAAAAACGGCATCCGTTTGGCCTCCGCTGGCACTTGTTGTAATGATGCCTCGTTCACGGGGCAATCGCGCCTTGCGGATAGAATGCGAACGCGGCAGAATTGCGCATTCATTTTTAAGCAGGGTGTTACAAGGGACCATGCCGCGCGGCACGGCCCCTTTATCGTGCATTTAACCGAGGGACCTCATGGCGCAAGCGGCAAACAAAATCGGATTGCATCTTACGGTCGCGAGTTCTCATTTTGCCGAAGTGCCGCGTCTTGCGTGTGAAGCCGAGGAGCGCGGTTACTCTTCCTTATGGGTCGCGGAAGTCTCCGGCCCCGACGCTTTCCTGACGCTCGGCGCAGTCGCGCGCAGCACCACCAAGGCCGCGCTCGCCACCGGCGTGGTACCGATCCAGATCCGGACGCCGGGCGTGATGGCAATGAGCTTTCTCACCCTCAATGATTTGTCCAACGGACGTGCGATCGCGGGGCTCGGCGTATCGAGCCCGGTAATCGTCGAACGATGGCATGGCGCGTCGTATCGGAGACCGGTGACAGCGATGCGCGAGTGCGTCACAATCATGCGCCAGCTCTTTACCGAAGGCCGCGCGAAATTCGACGGCAAAGTTTACCACTGCGATTTTCGGCTTGGCTTCAAATCCTCCGTGACGGCGCCGCGTGTGTATCTGGCGGCGCTCAATCCTCCGATGCTGCAACTGGCGGGCGAAATCGCCGACGGCGTATTGCTCAACTATTCGCCGCCGGAAGCGGTGCCCGCGATGATCGATGAAATCCAGGCTGGGGCCAAACGCGTGGGCCGCCAGCTTGACGAAATTGATATCGGCATGTACATCCGCATGTGTATCAGTGATGATGAAACGGCGGCAATAGCGGCGTTCAAGCGCGAACTGGCGGGTTATGCTTTCGTCGATGCCTACACCGCGATGTTCGCGCGCTATGGACTCGCCGGCGAATTCGCCGAAGTGCGCCGCTTATGGAAAGCGGGCAAACGCGACGAGGCTCCCGGCGCGCTCAGCGACGACGCCGCACGCCGGATCGCGGCCTTTGGCACACCCGCCTCGGGACGTGAATTCGTGGCGCGTTTCCGTGCCGTCGGAGTCACCCATCCGGTGATCTTTCCGATTGGACCGGGCCGCACCGCGCGGCGTGATTTCGGCAACACTATGAATGCGATGGCCGAGGCGTGAGCAGCAGCGTCGAAAGATCGTGGGAAGATTCAGGGAAATCTTCTTCGGGGAATGATACCGCCGCCTGGGTCCAACAAATAGTCATTGCATAGTGAGTTGCCGGGCGTCGGCGGCTTCCACGCGCTTCGATCCTGGGGATTCAGCGGACTTATCCCGGGAAAGCTGGGGAGCACCCGCGACCGGCTTGCGCAAAGATAAAAACCAGCGTTCCACGTAGCGGTAATGAATCACGGCGAAGCTCCAGGTCAAGGCCAGCACCAGGACCGACGCGAGTGAAAATTCGAGCGCTGGACGCAGCGCGATAGTCACGCCGGCGATGCGTGCGAAGTGAAGCAGCAGCCACGCAATCGCCGGATGAAACAGATAAACGCCGTACGAGACGGTGCCCAGCGACACCAGCGGTTTCCACGAAAGCGCACGCGCCACCAATGATGACGGCTGAAGAAATATCGCCGTAATCAGAATCGCGGTGGTGAACCCCACCAGCGTGTAACCAAGCGTGGCGCTCCTGAACGAGCCGCTGGAAGGCCTGCCGCCGGTTACAACCGCCACCCCTAAACCTACCAGAAATAGCGCGGCGAGAGGAAAGAAGCACCTGTCGTTCACACTCTCCCACAACTTCCGCGTGCGCCGGTGGCGCAGAGACAATGCCGCCGCACAACCCATGAAGATCGCCCCGATCCGCGTGTCCGTGGCGAAGTAAATCCAAATTGAAGAGGCCGGACTCGGATGCGTCAGATGGCCCCAGTTCATGGCCAGATAAAGCCCGCTGCGATAGAGGCTCAAAGCGGCGATCGCGGCCAGGCAAAACCATAAGGCGCGCCGTCGGCCCAAACCCCGCAGGATCCATGGCCAGGTGAGATAAAATTGCTCTTCGATACACAGCGACCAGACCACCACAATCACGTCGAAATGCGGGCCGCCAAGCGCAATCTGATAATTGTAGGTGTAGGTGAGCAGCGCGGGCGCCACCGCCGGCACTTTAGCCAACGCCGAGCGTTCGAAAATCGCCGCGCCCGCCAGCACCGCCACCAACATTGACAGGTACGCGGGTGCGAGCCGCAGGAAGCGCCGCTTGTAAAAACGTCCGAGGTCAAGCGTGCCAGTGGATTCAATTTCACCGGTGAGAATCCAGGTGATCAGGAAGCCACTCAAGACGAAGAAGAGATCGACGCCATACCAGCCGCGTGAAAGTTCATATAGCAAACCACCATTGGGCAGCGTGGTCACGCCGACATGCAACAAAATCACCGGCAGAATGGCGAGACCGCGCAGGCCGTCGAATGCCGGGATATAGGTATGGCGATCGCTGCGCAATGGCCGGGTTTAACCTCAAATCGCGTGCCAGGCTCCCGATGAAGACATCCAAAAAAACCGCTCGCGCTGAATTATTCAGCGACAACTTCAGGAAAAAATGCCGCGATCAAACCCGCGACGAACTAATGGCGCAAGCGCCTTTTATCGGAGCTATCGAAACCCGGCGTAGAATAGATTGATATTGGAAGAATTTCAGAAAAACGCGCGTTCAGTCAACGTGCAACACTGAAATATATATACATTGCAACGCCATGGCGCGTAATGCCGCGACGCTTACAATTTGTCATTTTCGCCCGATCTCTCATGAGCGATTGACCTATCAGGAAACCCCCGCGAGGGTTCTCCTGCGCTTTCCCATGCGGAAAGCCATGTGCGAAGCGGAGATTCCCAAAGCGGAATCAACACAGGCGCTAATTGCTACGGCGCACCATGCGCACGCCGATCGCTTTTAAAAACCCCGTGGGCAATTCGGCGCCGATCATCGCGAAGATGACGTCATTGCTCATTTCGAGCGGATAGGTGAAGCCGCCCGCATCGCTTTGGCGCCCGGCCGACGCCAAAGCGTCGAGCACGACCTTGCCCGGCTTGATCTCCTTGAGCGCGGTCGCGGGATGGATTTGGATTTGCCTGGACTGTTGCAGTGCGCTGATTCTTTCCGCGTTCTCGCGCGTAACGTTGCCCAGCACTGGCGCACGAAATGAATAGCTGACGCGATTGCGCAACGCGGGCGCCGCCAGCGCTTGCGCCACCTCGCTGCCGGCATTACCGCCGCCGATCACCAGGATGTCCCGCCCTTTGAATTCACTCGGCTCGATCAAGCTATAGTGAACGCGTTCGGGCGTCTCACCCGCCAAGCCAAGCCGGCGCGGATTGCCGCGAACACCAATCGCGAGCACCACGCAACGCGCCGGAAAGTTATGGCCGCGCGCGGTCTTGACCACGAGATAATCCTGATTGCGCACGACATCAACGACCTCTTCACGATCGTTGATGAGCAATCCCATCCGCCCGATAATTTTTTCCCACTCTTTGATCAGATTCTCGCGGGAATTATCGCCTTCGAGAAAGAACGTGCCGTATTCCTCGATATCAATCGGAGTCGCCTGCACGAACTTGGCGCGCGGATAAGATCGCAGCGTGCTCGCCGGCGTCATCTTCTCGAGGGTTACGTAATTAAGCCCGGAGACCTTGGCGGTGGCTGTGGCGCCCAGGCCCGCGGGCCCGCATCCCACAATGGCAACGTCGTAAATGTCGGGCGCGACCGGCGCATTCAAATGCTTCAGCTCACTCACGATCGCCTCGATGACCTGCCGTCCCGAGCGCATCGCCAGATTGATCGAGGCCGTACCCGCCGCTTCGCCCACCACGTAAAGATGGCGCGTGCTGGTCTGGTAAGTGTCATCCAGCAGCGGAACCTCGTGCGTACGCTGCGGCGCGACACCGGCCACGGACTCGGCGGTCGCGGGCTCGGCCGGTGTGTAGCGCATCCATACGAACGCGCCGAAAACGGCCGTCGCCAACGCCAGCAAGCCCAGCCACCAGAACCCGAACGGCACTGGATAAAAGCCTAACCAGGGATATTTCGCACCCGCATGCGGCAGGTAGACGATAAAAATCGCGCGTTGATGATTCGGTGGGAATTTCGGCGCGGGCGTCGAGTAGTCTTTCAGCGGCACCACGCCGTAATCGTGCAGCCGATGGCATTGCCAACAAGCCACTACGCGTGCGTCCGCGCCCGGATCGGACCGCCTCGGCGCGCGCCTCCAGGCGATCGGCGTGAGCACCTCAGCAAACGCGGCCGCCGTCGTCCGCGTTTGCACCGGCGGCTGATGCGTATGGCAGGTGAAACATTGCTTGATGGCGAGTGAGTCGGCGTCGTCGGGATTGCGGCTGGCCGGTATTTCGAAATGACATTCCCGGCAGGGCTGGCGCAGATGGCCCGGCGAATGATTGAAGACGGCCTTGATATGCCGGATTTTCAGCAACGAAAGATACGCGATAGTAATTGGCGACGAGCCCACCGAAGCCGGCATCCGCAGGTACTTGTCCTGCGGACTGAGATGGCAACCGGACCCGGCACAGCCGCTCCACTTGAAGCTCATCTGGTCGGGCTCGCCGGGCGCGACCGGCTTCACCAGATGGCATCCTTCGCACTGAAAACCGCCGGGCCGCGCCGCTCCGGCGGCTTCAATCAGCCGTTTGTGTTGATAATGATTGAATGGCTCAATGAAGAGATGGTGCACGAAGAAGTTGCGCGCCATCTTCGGCACCTCGTGCTCGGCCACGCCCTTGATCGAGGGATGGCGGTGACACCAGGTGCAGGCGAACGCCGCCGCGACCTTGACGTCGACGACGCGGCCGCGATGCTCGGTGTGGCAGGAAAGGCATTCGAGATTGCCTTGTGCGCTGACGGTCAGCCGTTTGCCAGCGATCAAACCTTGTCCTTGCTCGGTGACATCGAAGCCGCCGTGCGGATTATTCTGGCTGAAGTTGTCGCCGTGGCAATCGACACAGCCCTGGCTTTGCGCGCCATGCCAGGCGGCGTGGCATGAGGAACATTCAGTGCCAAGTTGCGCGTGAGCGGCAAGCAACGGACCCGGCATATAACGCCGGCGCGGCGCTAGCAACACGAAGACCAAAATCGCCAGCGCGAGGCCGCTCGCTATCCACAGCCATCGCTTCATCTATATGCCCGCGAAATACAGCACGCCGGCTACATGAAAGGCGATTAGCACGGCGGTAATCACTACCAGCGCGATGTGCACGCCAAGCCAGCGCACGCCGAGTTCCAGATGAAACCGGTTCGCTTCGAGCCTGATCTTGTGCTCGGCCAATGCGGCTAGCGCGTCATATGTCGCGCGCTCGTCATCGCGCACGCCGGCTTGGCGAATCGCGGCGCCGATTCTTGGGGCGAGATCGGCGCGTCTCAGGGTGGCGGCAAGCATCCTGAAAAACGGTTGCGGAGCCGCGAGGATCGGCCGGATGTTGTTCAGATAAGCACGCACCAACTCTTCCGAATGGCCGAGAATTGCCTCTTCGCCTTCGACATAGAGCGCATGAATGCGCGCTTCGATATCTTCGAGCCGGACCTCCTCGTCGGCGCTCATACGCGTCGCATGCGGCAGAAAGTCCTCGATAGCTGCGCCGGTGAGTCCGCTCACCACGAGCAACACGACCGAGCATTTGAGCGCAAGCTCGAGCGTGCTGGCCGGTCCAGCCTCAGTATGCCACCAGAACGGCAGCATCGCGGCGATTCCGATCGCGATATGTACGAAGCGCCAACTCTCGAGGCGGCTGGAAAGCACGAGCCTGAGCCCCAGTGGGCGCCAGACCCGCGTCGCCCACCGCAACCATCGCACTGTAAGCCACATCGAGCGCTTGCGCGCACTGTAGGTGGCCGCCAACAGCATCGCGATCAGAGTGACGATGCCGGTGCGATAGGATCCGAGCGCCCGGCCATAGCTGCGGGTCAGCGTGTGAACGATGATAACCAGCACGCCGCATATAACGGCCCACAAGGTCGCCGAGGCAATTGGCGCGCTATGGCGGCGCGCGGCGGCTTCGCCGATCTGCTCACTCACGCCATGTGTTTCCGCATCCGCCGTTCAATCGCTGCCTCCGCGCGCCTTGCGCACACGGGAACCTTCCGTAATCGCGCCAGTTTCCTCGAAGAGCTGCGCCGGATCGATCCGCATCGCGGCGCCGGTGGGGCAATTATGCACGCATCCCATGAACGGCAGGCCGTCGCACAAGTCGCATTTGATCGGAAAAGCCACCGGCACATGCTCGGGAAGGCCCGGTCCGATGGTCGTCGGCTTGCGCTTGGAACGTTTGAAAAGCCGCGCCCACAGGCTCTGCTCGCCGACATCATGCGCGGCAACCGGAAAGGGGCGGAAGAAGCCCCGATCGTTCATCACCCGCGCCTTGCGCGCTTGCGCGCGATCGAACGTCGGGGTGTCGATCATCGCGATATTGTCGTAGGGACAGGCGATCGCGCAATTGCCGCAACCGATGCACATTTCGTATTGGAAATAGATTTCACCCTCGGGACGGCGCTTGATGGCGCCGGTGGGACAACTGTTCATGCAGCGCGGATCGTCGCAATGGCGGCAGGCGCTCGGGATCAGGTACTTGCCAATCTGGATGCCGTTGCGGATGAGACGGCTTTTGCCGTGCAACGCTTCGCACGCTTTGACGCAGTTGTCGCATTTGATGCACAGGTCGAGGTCCATCACCAGCAGCGCATCCGCCTGGATCACGCCGAGTTGGCCGCTGCGTTCGAGCAGTTGCGAGATTTCGGGCGTGATATTCTTCTCCTGCTCGTGCCGCTGCGCGATCATCCGCCGCACCGCGCTTTCGACTTGCGGGAAACGTTGGCACAATTCAAGAAAATCGTCGCGCCGGATTTTTATCAGCTCGCATTTGCCCGCAGTCAACACGCTCGCCCAACGCACGCCGGTCTCAAGCAGCGCCATTTCGCCGAAGTATTCGCCCGCGCGCAAATAGGCGAGCACGCGTTTGCTCCCGTCCTCGCGCTCACGCACGATTTGGACAAAACCGTCGCGCACGATGTAAAAGGCGTCGCCCGGCTCGCCTTGCGTGACGAGCGGCACTCCGCGCAATTCGTAGCGCACGATTTCGCAACGCGGAATCAGTTCGTCGATAAAATCGGCGCTGACGTCTTCGAACAGTTCCAGCGTGACCGTGACATTGCGGACGGCGCGCTCGCGATAACGATGGGCCAGAATACCGCGCGCCTCCGTGTTAATCTCGACATACTTGAGCGCGTAGCGAGGCACGTGCAGAATCCCGGTCCGCTCCGCCGCGATCACGTCGGCGCTGCGCGGCAATCCGCCGATCGCGCCCAGTTCGCCATAGAAGTTGCCCTTCCCGAACGAAGTCAGCTTGACGCGCCCATGACCAGGAACATCATCATATAAATCGACCGCGCCGCTCAGGATGAAGCATAAGTCCAACTCGTACTCGCCCTTGCGGCAGGCCGTTTCGCCCGCCTCAAGCTCGCGAATGCGCATGCCGGGTTCATGCTCATATGCATGAAGCAAGGAGTCGCGCTGTTCGGCGGTAAAGGTCTTGAAGAGCTCGAACTCCTTCAATTGCCGCCACAGCAGCTCTTGTGGGAGCTTTGCATTCTCAAGCTCGCAGGACATAAGGCGAGTAAGCCGCAGGCTGAAGCTATTGTCAACCTGTCGCCGATTGAACGCCATCTGAGCGCGCAACCGCACGGCTTGTATCAAGCTCGCTCGGGATAAATCCTGAGCGCCGACGCGGGTTAATCGCGCACTTCGCGACGGCATCGTGGGGTCAAAATCTGGTGTGGACTTTCCGTTCAGTGAAGGATAAAAGGGATAAACCAGTCCGGACGCACCTTTCATTTAAACCCGTGTATTGGGGGTTTTTCTGGCTCGCGCGCATCCCGGCAATTAGTGAAGGAGGGGCAACGAATAAATGCCCACCAAGTTGTACGTCGGCAATCTCGCCTACGCGGTGACCAATGAAGACCTGGAGACGCTGTTCTCACAGGCGGGCAAAGTCGATAGCGCCGTGGTGGTGGTCGACAAGTTCTCGGGACAGTCGCGCGGATTCGGTTTCGTCGAGATGGCGGATTCCAATGATGCCGCCCGAGCGATCGAA
>JBOHWL010000253.1:0-32716 GCA_050736615.1 Binataceae bacterium (SeqCode)
GATTTATACGGCCGAGCTAACCGAGGGCGTGGGCGAGACCGGCATCAAGGCCGGATTGCTGAAATGCGCCACGGGCAAGGACCATGTCACCGAATACGAAGAGAAATGCCTGCGCGCGGCGGCGCGCGCCAGCGGGAAAACCGGCGCGCCGATTACCACTCATACTGACGACGGCACGATGGGCCGCGAGCAACTCGACATTTTTCAGTCCGAGGGCGTGGACTTTTCCAAGGTGATCATCGGCCATAGCTGCGGCGCCTCGGACCTGCGCTATCACACCGACATGCTGGACCGCGGCTGCTATCTGGGCTTCGATCGCTTCGGGCTGGATTTTCTCCATCCCGATCGCCTGCGCCTGGCTGCCTTGATTGGACTTTTAGGCATCGGCTTTGAAAAGCAATTGGTGCTCTCGCACGATTCGGTGGCGTGTTGGAAAGGGCGCGGTTTGCCAGACATGCCGCCGGAAACGCTCAAGCTCATCGCCAACTGGAACCCGACGCACATTTTCAAAAACATTATTCCGGCGCTGAAAGAAGCCGGCGTCGGCGAGCGCAAGATCACGACGATGATGACGGAAAATCCGCGCCGGTTTTTCGAAGCTTAACGGTGGGGGTGGGGGTCTGACGCGCGGGGCGCGGCCGCACGGACGCGCCCCGCGATCTTGATTATCCACGCTTGTCGCTCGATGCTTAAATTTCCGCACCCGCTCGATCCGTTTGTTCACACCGATACGTTTGCGCCGGCATAATCACGAAACAACGCCTGGGGAACCTCTGCTTAAGTGTTATTCTGTCATTCCGAGCGCAGCGAGGAATCCCGGATCTTTTTGCTCTTCCTGGGGTTTTTTCCGGGATTCTTCACTTCGCAGACTCCGTTCAGAATGACGAAAAAAGGCTTGTGCAATGGTTCCCTAGCGGGATTGCGCTCGGGGATTAGCCGCAGGCGCACTGGCGCCGGGTGATGCGGCCGGCCGCGGTTGTCCCGGCTGCATCGGTCCAGTATGCATTTCGGTCGCGATATCGGCCTTCTCCTGCGACGTCAGGTGGGGAAAGTGCCGCACCCACAGGATAATCTGCCAAAGTTCGTGCGGACTATGCGTCTTACCGAAGCCCGGCATCGCAGTCATGCGAATTCCATTCGAGACGATAAAATAAAGCACGCCATCCGGCGCGCCGTCGCCACCTTTTTCAAGCTTGGCCACCGGCGGATAAAAATGCGCGCCGACTAGATTGCGCGCGCTGCCGTCGTAGCCATGACAGAAGGCGCAATGCTCGTCGTATTCCGCTTGGCCGGCTTTCAAATTGGCAGCGGTCGGCTTTAATGGATTGGTTTCATGCGGCGCATTACGACTGATCCAGCCACGTCGGGCGTTGCGCGAAACGAAATTCTCTACCGGCCCCGGACGGCCATTCGCTCCCCAATACATCCGTGGCATTGCCAGAAAAATGACGACCGCGAGAAATACCGCGACCCCGATCGCGGCGGCGACAAGATAGCTGATCACGATAAGTGGCACGCGCACTTCGTCTTTCCTTTCCAGCGACTTGACGCAAGCGTCAGAGCCACCGCGTTAATACGATCACTGCGAGGCAACCGGCATCGGAATGACAGACCGTATGATTGTGCGTGCTTTTACATCGCCAGGCTATCGTTCACGGATATTCGCGCGCCGCCCAGCCAGCCTTTAACTTTCGTCCGCTGGCACGCTGAATCGGCTAGGGAACCTCCGCACAAGCCACTGCTGTCATTTTTTGAACGCAGCTCGCGGACTCGCCTGCCCCACGAAGCTGCGTTTAGGAATGCGCGTCCGCGAGTCGCGCCCAGAACAACGAGTCCGCGAGGTGCGTTTCAGGAAGTGAAAAATCCCGGTAAAAAGCCCGCAAAGTCGAAAAACTCCCGGATTCCTCGCTACGCTCGGAATGACAGATAAGACTCGCGCAGAGCTTTCCTAGCCGCAGCGTACAAGAAGCGTCCGCTCTTACAGCGGCGCGCCTGCGTTGTTCAGTTGCGTAAGGATTTGGCCGACGCTCAACTTACGCGTGAGCGCATGGCCGAGACGGTCGAGCAGCACGAAATCGATGGTTTCGCCGCGGCGCTTCTTATCGAGCCTGAGCGCGCCGACAAAGCTGCGGTCAAGCCACCCCCGCGGCATCGCGATCGGCAGGCCCGCCGCTTCAATCAGCCGTTGCAGGCGCGCGGCCTCGTCAATCCCAAGCCCGGCGAAGACGCATGACAGGCGCGCCGCCGCGACCATCCCGACCGCCACCGCTTCACCATGGAAATAGCTGCCGTAACCGGCCGCCGCTTCCAGCGCATGCCCGATGGTGTGGCCAAAGTTGAGGAGCTTGCGCGGCCCGCCTTCACGCTCGTCACTGGCCACGATCGCCGCTTTGTGCCGCAGGGATTGGGCGATGATCGTCTCGAGCCGCAACGCGTCGCGCCGCAAAATCACGGCCATCTCGCGCTCGAGACTCGCCAGCATCGGCGCGTCCAGGATTGCACCGTACTTGATCACTTCGGCCAGACCTTCGCGAAATTCCCGCTCCGGCAGAGTATCGAGCGTCGTGATATCCGCAACTATAAGGCGCGGCTGATAAAAGGCGCCGATCAGATTCTTGGCTTTCTCATGGTTGACCGCGGTCTTGCCGCCCAACGCGGAATCCACCTGTGCGATGACCGTGGTCGGAAGCTGAACCAGGGCTATCCCGCGCAAATACGTGGCGGCGGCGAAGCCGCCCAAATCGCCGGGCACGCCGCCGCCGAGTGCGAACAGCACGCCATCGCGGTCGAGTTCCGCCGCGACCAGGCGATCATAAACCCGTGCCAGCATCGCGAGCGACTTGCTGGCTTCGCCAGCCGGAATCTCGATCAGCTCGGCCGTGAAACCGGCATCCGTCAAGGCCTTACGCACGCATTCACCGTAAAGTCGCGCGACGTTGGTATCGGCAAGGATCGCCGCGCGCCCACCAGTGAGGCCCGCTTCGCGCGCGAGTTCTCCGCATCGCGCAAGCAGGCCCGCGCCCACATGCACCTGATGGAAGTTCGGACCCAGCTCTAGGTTGAAGCTATCCATCGTTGCGCTCGATAAATGGCGGCTTGCGCGATTACCGCATCGACCACCTGTTCAATCGAAAGGTCCGAGGTGTCGACGGTGATGGACGCGCACGAGTAGGCTTCGCGCCGCGCCTCCATCAGTTCGGCAATACGTGCGCGCAGTGGTTTGCCGCCTTCCAGCAACATTGGGCGCGAATTCGCGCCCCGGCCGATACGGCGCGCGATCACCTCGGGCCGCGCATCCAGACAAATGATCACGCCGCATGCCGCCAACAGCGCCTGATTACCGCGATCGGCTAACGCGCCGCCACCGGTTGAGATAACCGCCGGACGCGGCTGGCCGCAACGCGCGCAGCGGCGGCGATCGCGCGCGATCGCCGCGATCACTTCACGCTCGAGCGCGCGAAAAGACGCCTCGCCGCCAGCTTCGAAGATCTCCGGGATGGGCTTGCCCGCGCGCGCCACGATCATGGCGTCGCATTCGACGAGCGGCCACCCGAGCCGCCGCGCCAGAGCGCGGGCCACCGTGCTCTTGCCGGTGGCCATGAAGCCCGTCAGGATCAGCTTCGGTGCCATCGTGCGATGGTTAGAAATCGCGGACCTGCGCGAGATAGCCGCGATAGTTGCGTTCGATTTCGGCGCGCGAATCGCCGCCAAATTTTTCCATGAAGGCGTTGGCCAGCTCGAACGCGACCACCGCTTCAGCGATTACCGCCGCCGCCGGTATCGCGCATACGTCGGAGCGTTCGATAGTGCCAACCGCCTCGGCCTTGGTTCTGATATCGGCCGAGCGCAACGGGCGCATCAGCGTGGAGAGCGGCTTGAAGGCGACGCGCAGGCGCAAGGCCTCGCCCGTACTCATGCCGCCTTCGCTGCCGCCGGAATTGTTCGACATCCGCGTAAAGCGGCGCGCCCCCGCGTCATAACCAATTTCATCATGTAGCTGAGAGCCGCGTACGCGCGCCGCCCCGAATCCCATCCCGAACTCGACCCCTTTGACCGCCTGCAGGCTGAGCAGCGCATGGGCCAGGCGGCCATCGAGCTTGCGGTCCCATTGCACGTGGCTGCCGAGCCCGACCGGCAGACCGGTCGCGAGCACTTCAACCACGCCGCCGAGCGTGTCGCCGGATTTTTTGCACTCGTCGATTTCGCTGATAATCGCGCGCTCGGCCGCGGGGTCGGCGGCGCGCACCTGTGATTCCTCGGTGACGTGGCGCAAATCCTCGACACTCATGGCGGCCGGCAGGTTGACGTTCGTCGCGCCGATACTCACCACGTAACCGACCACCGAGAGACCAAACGGCTCGATAAGCTGGCGGGCAAACCCGCCGATAGCGACGCGCGCGGTCGTTTCACGCGCCGAGGCGCGTTCAAGCACGTCGCGAATATCGTCAAGGTTGTATTTCAGCACGCCCGCCAGATCGGCGTGACCGGGACGCGGACGCGTGACGGCTTGAGTGCCGGCGCGGTCGGCCGGTTCCAGCGACATGCGTTTTTGCCAATTCCTGAAGTCGCGATTTTCGACAATCAGCGTGACCGGGCTGCCCATCGTGCGTCCAAAACGGATACCCGAAACGATCCGCACTTCGTCATGCTCGATCGCCATGCGGCCGCCGCGGCCATAGCCTTTCTGGCGCCGCGCGAGGTCGTCATTGATACGCGCCAGTTCGATCTCGAATCCGGCGGGGGCGCCTTCGACCACGGCCACCAGTTCGGGCCCGTGGGATTCGCCGGCGGTGAGAAAACGCAGCATCGAAGTTGCTTCCTGGCCCAGGGGACGAGATGGCTCCGCCGGGGCATCACGATTCAACCAGAGTGGACGCGCGTGCGAAAGTGGTGCGCCGGACGGCTCGCGGTGCACAAAGTTTTTCCGCCCTAGCGCTATCCGATGGCTTTTGTGGCAAGATTTTGCCGGGGAACTCAACCCGCGCGGCGGGGAACTATCGATGGCGCAAGATACTAAGACTAAAGCGCTCGACCTGGCGCTCAGTCAGATCGAAAAGCAATTCGGCAAAGGCTCCATTATGAAGCTGGGCGAGCAGGCGATCGAAACCAACATCGCGGTAATTCCGACCGGCTCGCTCGGCCTCGATCTGGCGCTGGGTGTCGGCGGCCTGCCGCGCGGACGAGTGGTTGAGATCTACGGGCCCGAATCCTCGGGCAAGACCACGCTGGCGCTCGAATGTATTGCCGAGGCGCAAAAGGCCGGCGGTATCGGCGCCTTCATCGATGCCGAACACGCGCTTGACGCCGGTTACGCGCGCAAGCTCGGCGTCAACGTCGAAGACCTGCTGATTTCGCAACCCGATAATGGTGAGCAGGCCCTCGAGATCACCGAAACCCTGGTGCAATCCGGCGCTATCGATGTGCTGGTGATTGACTCCGTCGCCGCGCTGGTGCCGCGCGCGGAGATCGAAGGTGAAATGGGCGAGCCGCAGATGGGTCTGCAGGCGCGCCTGATGTCGCAGGCCTTACGCAAGCTGACGTCGATCATTTCGCGTTCGCGCACGGTGGTGGTCTTCATCAATCAGATCCGGATGAAGATTGGTGTAATGTTTGGCAATCCCGAAACCACCACCGGCGGCAACGCGCTCAAATTCTACTCCTCCGTGCGCATCGACATCCGCCGCATCGGCACTATCAAGACCGCCAACGAGGTTATCGGTTCACGCACCAAGGCCAAGGTGGTCAAGAACAAGGTGGCGCCGCCCTTTCGTGAGGCCGAATTCGACATCTTGTACGGCTCGGGAATTTCCAAAGAGGGCGAACTGGTCGACATGGGAGCGGAGCATAACGTCATCGAGAAACTCGGCGCCTGGTATTCCTATGATACGGAACGGATCGGGCAAGGCCGTGAAAACGCGCGCGATTTCCTCAAGGCGAACCCAACGATTGCCGATGAAATCGAAGTCAAGTTGCGCGCGAAATTGGCGGTCAAAGCGATGCCGCCCAGCGCGGCCGTGGGAGAAGAAGCCGAGGGCGAGGAGCCCCAGGGCGCGCCCGCGCCCAAACGCAAGAGCTGAACTTCACGCGGCATACAATTGAAAACACAGGCCATTAAATCTTTGCGCGTTGTGACCGTCGTGCAGGCTATTGCATTTGCGGCGATATACCGATAGATTGTTTTCGGAACCTTTATGACTGATGAGCCCGCCCCATCCGGGGACGCCCGGCAGCTTTTAATCCACAGTCGGCATCTGATTTATCTCATTGTCGGCACCAGCCTATTCGTTGTTTAAGGATAATTTTGTCGTTTTCCGCTTTTTCACTATCCCCTGAAATCCATCGTTCGATTCGCGACCGTGGCCATCGCGAGGCCACTCCCATTCAGACCGGGGCGATTCCGCTTATCCTTAGCGGATGCGACGTGGTCGCCACCGCCGAAACCGGCAGCGGCAAGACCGCGGCGTTTTTGATCCCGCTGATCGACCGTTATCATCGCGAGCGTGCGCGTACGCCCAGGGCTCTCATCATTGAGCCGTCGCGCGATTTGGCGGCCCAGGTCGCGCGCGAATTCATGCTGCTGGCGCGCCATACGCATCTACGCGCGGCCCTGATCGTGGGCGGCGATTCGATGCATCGCCAGATCGAGGAACTCAAGCGCGGCGTGCAGGTTTTGATTGCCTGTCCGGGCCGTCTGATTGATCACGTCGAGCGCCAGACAGCTTCGCTCGAACACATCTCGATGGTGGTGATTGACGAGGCCGACCGCCTGCTCGATATGGGTTTTCTGCCACAATTGCGCCGCATCATGCGGATGGTGCCGAAGGCGCGCCAAACCTTGATGTTCTCCGCCACCATGGAATCGGCGGCGGCGCGCATGGCGCGCGAGTTCATGAGCGAACCCGAGCGCGTCAGCATCGGGGAAAAGGCCGCGCCACCCCCGAGCATCCGCCAAACCATTTGTACGGTCGAGCCGCAGCAAAAGGGCGCGGCCTTGTTGACCCTGCTCAAGCGTCCCGAGGTCGAGAGCGCAATCGTTTTCACGCACACCAAAATTCGCGCCGAGCGCGTCGCGCGGACGCTCGCGCGCGCCGGTATCAAGGCTGTGGCGATTCACGGCGACCGCACCCAGGGCCAGCGCTTTGCCGCACTGGCGGGCTTCCGCAGTCGCCGCTATCGCGTGATGGTGGCGACTGACGTCGCCGCGCGCGGTCTCGATATTCAGGGCGTCTCGCACGTAATCAATCTGGACCTGCCCGAAGAGCCCGAGAATTACATTCATCGGATTGGCCGCACCGCGCGGATGGGACGTGAGGGCGCGGCCATAAGCCTGGTAACGGCCGATGATCGCGCCGCCCTGGGCCGCATCGAGCGCACCCTGGGAATTACACTTGAACGCGAGCATCTGATGGGTTTCACCCAGCCTGAGATAAACGCGCCCAAGCCGGTCACGCTCTTTCGTTCCGGTTCGGTTCGCGCGCCGCGTCATCGCCCGCGCTTCAAATGGGCATAACGCCGTTGCGGGCGGCCACTCCGCAAGCACCGCGCAATTAATCTTCAAACATGGGGCATGACGGACGCCGCCAAGGCAGCGTCCGCCAGGTTTAACTAATTCGGCGGGCGTTGCGAGATTTCGACGAAGTTGCCGTCGGGGTCGCGTACGAAGCAAATCCTCGCCACCGTGCCGAAATTGGAAGGCGCCACGGCTTCGGATGCGCCCGCGGAAAGCAGCGCCTCGTGTGCGGCGTCGCAGCTACGCACCTGCATCGTGACGTAGCGGATCCCCAGCGCCGCCATCGCTAACACCACTTCTAGCGCATTTTTAAACGGCGCCGCTCCGCTTGACGATTTCGCGTCCGCGGCCTTTTCGACCGCGAAGATCGTCTCGCCGATCTTGTAACGCCCGGGCGCAAGACGCGTGGCTCCGATTGCCTCCTGATAGAAACGGTCATAAGCGGCGGGATCGCTCACTCCAAGACGCCCTTCAATTCTGATTAACGCCGTTATGGCCGGGCGGCACCAGCTCCACTAGATTGCCGTCGGGGTCGGCCAATGTTTGCGGCGACGAGACTTTGATGTCTGCTATCACGAGACGGTTGTAACCGGCCGCCGCGCGCGGCTTGAGCGGCTCCCGCGAATGCATCAGCTTGACCACCGAGCCGGCGATCGGCTCGGCTTACAGTTCGAGTCGGTTTTGCCCGTCGGCGGCGGCATGCGTCAGCATCGATACCTGGCCAACGTAAAAGGCCTGCATTTCCTCCAGCTTGTTGGTGAAAATTCCCACGTCCACGCATTGCTTCGCCAGATCCATCGGCATTGACTCCTTCGCGTCCATTCCTCTCGCTCAAGTAGCAAATCATAAGGAAAAACGACAGTGCGAGTTGGGCGCTCGTCTGAGGTCATTTCGCCCCAGTCTTCAAATCGGGACGCGGCTGGAATAAGAGTGACAGCAGGAATATGACTGGCTCGATTCGAGTCAATTTGCGAGGACGTTAAATGGATTTCACCCTTTCACCCAAAGTCCAGGACTATCAGCGTAAAATCACGGATTTCATGAACGAATATGTCTACCCGATCGAAAAACGGGTGGAAGAAGAAATGAACGTCCCCGGCCAGGAACATACCGAACCCCAGATTCTCAAAGACGTGCGCAAAAAGGCCAAAGCCGCCAATTTGTGGAACCTGTTCATGCCCGACGAGGAGTACGGCAGAGGTCTCAAGGTCTCCGAATACGCGCCGCTGTGCGAAATCATGGGCCGCAGCTTTATTGGCGCGCGCGCCTTCAATTGTATGGCGCCGGATACGGGCAACATGGAGATTCTGGCCGATTTCGCCACGCCGGAACAAAAGAAAAAATGGCTGCAGCCGTGCCTCGAGGGTGAGTATCGCACCTGTTTTTCCATGACCGAGCCAGAGACCCCCGGCTCCGATCCCACCCAACTCGCCACCCGCGCCGAACGCGACGGCGATTACTACGTGATCAACGGCCATAAATGGTTCACCTCCAACGGCATCGGCTCGGCCTTCGCGATTGCGATGGTGGTGACCGATCCCAAAGCCGAAGCGCATCGGCGTGCCAGCATGGTGATCGTTCCGACCGACACGTCCGGCTTCAAAATTGTGCGGCCGGTGTCGGTGATGGGCCACACGGGCGGCGGCGGACATTGCGAAGTGCGCTATACCGACTGCCGCGTGCCGGCGACCAATATGCTCGGACGCGAAGGCGACGGCTTCGCGATCGCGCAGGCGCGCCTGGGTCCTGGCCGGATTCATCATTGCATGCGCAATATCGGCGTGGCCGAACGCGCGCTCGAGTTGATGTGCCAGCGCGCCAATACGCGCTGGACCCATGGCAGCCTGCTTGCCGACAAGGCCAACGTGCAGCAATGGATCGCCGACTCGCGCATTGAAATCGACGCCACCCGGCTGGCGGTGATGCACGCGGCATGGAAAATCGACACCGTTGGCAAGCGCGAAGCGCGGCAGGAAATCGCCATGATCAAGGTGCAGGCGGCCAACATGGTGATGAGCGTGCTCGACCGCGCGATCCAATTGCACGGCGCCCTTGGGATGAGCGACGATACTCCGATTGCCCGTTTTTGGCGTGAGAGCCGCGCGATGCGCATCGTTGACGGCCCCGACGAAGTCCATCGCATGACGATTGCCAGGCGCGAATTGCGCAAATGGAAATAGCGGTCACGTCCGTCCCCGGCGTGTAATCGACGATGACGCACGAAGAAGAACTCGGCAAAGATCAGGCGTTGCCGGAAGTCGGCGCACCCGGAAACCTCTGCACCAGGGGTGATGCTGTCATTCTGAGCCCAGCGAAGAATCCCGGATCCTTTTGTTTTTGTCAGCTTTTTACCGGGATTCTTCACTTCGCAGACTTCGTTCAGAATGACAATAAAGTGGCTTGTGAAGGTTCCCTAGCGAAGCAGAGAGTCTGCGAGCTGCGTTCAGGAACAACGAGTCCGCGAGTCGCGTCAAAATCGGAAGTCCGCCACGTGCATATAGAATAACGCGATGAACTGCGGAGAATCCCACTGATGGCGCAAGAGGAAGAATTCGATAAAGATCAGCCGCTGCCGGAAGTCGGCGAGGTGCGCGAAGAGGAGCGGCTCGACTGGAGCAAGCTCGTCGGCTGCCTGCGCGCCAATCACGTGCCGGGCGCGGACTTGCCCCTAGAGATTAAGCAGTTCAAAGGCGGCCATTCCAACCTGACTTACCTGCTCGATTTCGGTGGCCGGCACGAATGGGTGGTGCGGCGCCCACCGTTCGGTCCGTTGCCGCCGTCCGCGCATGACATGGGGCGCGAATATCGCGTCCTCTCGCGTTTATGGGAAAAGTATGAGCGCGCGCCGCACGCCATCCTGCTATCCGATGACACCTCGATCATTGGCGCGCCGTTTTTCGTGATGGAGCGCAAGCGCGGCTTCGTCATACCCAACCGCCATCCGCTCACACCCGGGATAAAGACCGACCCTGACACTTTCCGGCGCATGTCGGTGGGCTTTATCGACGCGCTCGCGGATCTTCACGCGGTCGATTACGCCCAGCTCGGATTGAGCACGCTGGGCCGGCCCGACGGCTTTGTCCGGCGCCAGATTACCGGCTGGATGGATCGCTGGGAGAAGGCCAAGACGGAAGAAGTGCCGCTGATGAATCGGCTCGGCGCGTGGTTTCTGGAAAATCTCCCGCACTCGCCCGCGCCGGTCTTGCTGCACAATGATTTCTATCTTCATAACGTTATGTTCGCGCCGGATAATTCCGGCGTGGTGGTCGGCGTCTTCGACTGGGAGATGTCGACGCTCGGCGATCCGCTGATCGATGTGGGTCTCGCGCTGGGTTACTGGCGGGAAGCCGACGACCCGCCCGAGTTGATCGAGCTCAGTGAAGGCTACGCGCATACCACGCGGCAGGGCTTCCTCAAACGCGGCGAATTGACCGAACGGTATGCCCGGCGCACCGGCCGCGATGTAGCTAACATTGACTATTACCGCGCGTGGGCACATTGGAAAACCGCGACCGTGGTGCAGCAGATTTATGTGCGCTACGTGCGCGGACAAACCCATGATCCGCGCTTCGCCTCGATGGGCACGCATGCGCCGGTGCTGGCGCGGGCAGCCGCGCGAGTCGTTGCGAAGCTGGGATTCCGGGAGTAGAAGGGATTGTTTCGCCCCGTGGCATCCGCTCCGGAGGCGCGGGGGTGGTCTTCCTGCCAGCCTTTGAGCTACAGTTGCGACTGAAGCGAAAAGGCGGGTATTCAATACTCGACCTGGAGGTTTTGCGGCCTTGCACGCGATCAATTACGAAGCTCCAACCAGTATCAACGACGCGATCAAGCTGCTCGCCAGTTATGGTGAGCAGGCGCGGCCAATTTGCGGCGGTACCGACCTCATCATTCAGTTGCGCGCGGGCGTGAGGCGCCCCGACTACGTCGTCGACGTCAAGAAAATTCCCGAACTGCGCCGCATCAGCTTCGACCCGCGCCAGGGTTTGAAGCTCGGCGCCGCCGTCCCGTGTATCGAGGTCCACGAAAACGCCGATATGCGCAGATACTATCCGGGCCTGACCGAAGCGGCTCACCTGATCGGTTCGCTGCAGATTCAGAGCCGCGCTTCGGTTGGCGGGAATCTTTGTAACGGTTCTCCCGCGGCCGATACCACCCCTGCGCTGATTGCGGTCGGCGCCAAGGCGCGCGTGGTCGGGCCCAGGGGCGAACGCATGATTCCGGTCGAATCGTTCTGCACGGCGCCCGGACGTACGGTGCTTGAACCCGCCGAATTGCTGGTTGAGTTCCAGGTAGCGGCGCCCTCCGCGCATGCCCGCGACGCCTATCTGCGCTTCATCCCGCGCAACGAAATGGATATCGCGGTGGTCGGCGTGGGCGTTTGCGTGGCACTCGAAGGCGACCGTTGCGTCGCCGCTCGAATCGGCTTGGGCGCGGTCGGACCGACCCCGGTGTTCGCTACGGAAGCTTCCCAAGCCTTGGTCGGCAAAAAAATCGATGAGGCCGCGATTGAACGTGCGGCCAGCCTGGCGACTGCGGCCGCCACTCCGATCGACGATATGCGCGGAACGGCGGAATTTCGTCGTCACGTGGTGGGAGTGCTGACCAGGCGGGTAATTGCGCGCGCACTCGAACGTGCGCAGGCGGCGGCCTGAGCGACTCACATTTTTAAACAGCGGATTTGAACCGCAACGGCTTATACAATGGCGAAGAAGACAGTAGTTGAGTCCACGATTAACGGCGAGCAGGTCGAATTCCTGTGTGAACCGCGCCAAAGCTTGCTGGAAACGCTGCGCGATGTTCTCGAATTGACCGGCAGCAAGGAAGGATGTCTCACCGGCGACTGCGGCGCGTGCACCGTGCTCATTGACGGGCGCCCAACCTGCTCCTGCCTGGTGCTCGGGGTGGAGGCGCAAGGCAAGAATATTCAAACGATCGAAGGCTTGGCGCCCAACGGCACCAGCCTTCATGTGCTGCAGCAGAAGTTTCTCGAGCATGCGAGCCTGCAATGCGGCATTTGCACCCCCGGCTTCCTGATGTCATCCAAAGCGTTGCTGGACAGAAACCCGCGCCCGACCGAAGGCGACATCCGTTATGCGCTGGCGGGAAACCTGTGCCGATGCACGGGATATGACAAAATAGTGAAGGCAGTGCTCGAGGCGGCCAAATCTTTGCCCTAACGGCCCTACCCGGTCGCGTTTGCGGGCGTTTTTCACACGTTTCTAACTGAGAGGTTTAACCATGGCAGGTGCTAGCACGACTCAAGCTCAGGGTTTCAGAGTAATTGGCACACGCCCTATTCGCCCTGACGGCGTCGACAAGGTGACCGGGCGCGCTCGTTACGGCGCCGACTACGCCTTTCCCGGAATGCTTTTCGGCAAGGTTTTGCGCAGCCCGTACGCGCACGCGGTGATCAAGTCGATAAAGACTGATAAGGCGGCTGCGCTGCCAGGCGTCAAGGCGGTCGTGACGGCGGACGACCTTCCCGAATTACCCGACAAGATGGAACAAGCGGGAGAACAGGCGCTCAACCTGAATCATCTCTCGCGCAACGTTCTCGCGCGCGGCAAGGTACTCTATGACGGACACGCGATCGCGGCGGTGGCCGCCACCAGTCCGCATATCGCCGAAGAGGCGTTGCGCCTTATCGAAGTTGAATACGAGATACTGCCGCCCGTGATGACCGTCGAGGCGGCGATGAAGCCCGACGCCCCGATCCTGATTGCAAGCCTGCGCAACAAAGATGACGGTCCTGACAAGCAGACCAATGTCGCCGGTCATCTGCAATTCAAGCGCGGTGATATTGCCGAGGGTTTTAAGCAAGCCGACTACGTGATTGAACGCGAGTTCAAGACCGCGATGGTCCATCAAGGTTATATCGAGCCGCACAACGCGGTCGGCATCTACAACGCCGACGGCCATGCGACCATCTATTGCTCGACCCAGGGCAGCTTCGTCGTGCGCTCGCTGAGTGCGGCTGTACTCGGCATCCCCGAAGGCAAAATCAAAGTTGTACCCGCCGAAATAGGCGGCGGCTTCGGCGGCAAGACCACAATTTATCTGGAGCCTCTGTCGGTTCTGCTGTCGAAAAAAACTGGTCATCCGGTAAAACTCGTGATGACTCGTGCGGAGGTATTGCGTGCAACCGGGCCGACCTCCGGCTCGACGATTCGCTGCAAAATCGGCGCGAGCAAAGGCGGCAAACTGCTGGCCGCGCATATCTGGATGGCTTACGAAGCCGGCGCGTATCCCGGTTCTCCGGTGGGCGCTGGCGCGATGACGATCGTGGCGCCCTACAATATCCCGAACCTGCTGATCGACGCCTACGACGTGGTGGTAAACCGGCCCAAGACGGCGGCCTATCGCGCGCCCGGCGCCAGCAATGCCGCGATGGCGTCGGAGACTGTGATTGACGAACTCGCGGAAAAATGCGGCATTGACCCTTGCGACTTCCGTCTCGCCAATGCCGCCAAGGAAGGCACGCCGCAAACCGCTGGACCTCCGTACAAGCGTATCGGCATGATCGAAACGGTCGAGGCGATTAAAAACAGCGAGCATTATAAATCAAAGCTGAATGGTCCTAATCGCGGACGTGGCGTAGCCAGTGGCTTTTGGTTCAATGTCGGGTTGCAGTCCTCGGCCACCGTCAATATCCACACCGACGGCACCGCCAGCGTGGTTATTGGCTCAATCGATATTGGCGGCACGCGCGCGGCGATGGCGATGGTCGCGGCCGAAGTGCTCGGTCTGGATGTGGCCGATGTGCGCCCGCTCGTCAGCGACACCGACTCGATCGGCCATACCGATGTGACCGGCGGCAGCCGCACGGCGTTCGCCACCGGGCTTGCGGTTTATGAGGCGGCGCAGGATGCGGTGCGTCAACTCAAAGAGCGCGCCGCCAAGCTGTGGGAAAAGAAACCCGAGGAGGTCACGTTCGAGCTTGGCCGGTTTAGCGCTCAGGGCGACGGGATTAAACCTCTCACGATCAAGGAATTGGCTCCGCGTTTCGCCCGCACTGGCGGGCCAATCACCGGTCGCGCCACGGTTAACGCCCGCGGAGTGGGCCCGGCTTTCGCCACAACTTGCGTTGACGTGGAAGTCGATCCGGATACCGGCAAGGTCCAGATCCTTCGCGCGACATGCGCCCAGGACGCCGGCAAGGCCATCCATCCGAGCTACGTTGAAGGTCAGATGCAAGGCGGCACGGCCCAGGGCATCGGGTGGGCACTCAACGAAGAATACGTCTACGATGCCCAGGGCATCTTGCGTAACACCGGCTTGCTCGATTACCGCATGCCGACTTGCCTGGATCTGCCGCTGATGGAGACGATAATTGTTGAAGTGCCGACGCCCGGCCATCCGATCGGCGTGCGAGGTGTTGGCGAGGTTTCCATCGTGCCGCCGCCGCCAGCGGTTGCCAACGCGATTTACCGCGCGACCGGAGTGCGGATGACGGAACTGCCAATGTCGCCCCCACGCCTGCTCAAGGCGATTCTGAACAAGGGTGGCGCGAGAGAGAGCCAGGCCGCCGCTGCGGACTGATTGTCGAAAAAAAAGGGCCGGACCGATGGTCCGGCCCTTTTTAGATGATGATGGCTACTGTTGTAATTCCAGCCTTGTTGCGAAAATTAACCGGCGGCCAGGAGAAGGTTTCCGCCGAGGGGCGTAATGTAGGTCAGATAATCGCCGATCTCGAGCGCCAGTTCCCTGGCCTCCGCGAGCAACTGATCGAAGAAGATGATCTCAAACCCTCGGTCGCTGTCTCGATCGATGGCGAGATGGGAACCGCAGGCGTGCTTGACCCGGTCAAAAGCACCAGTGAGGTTTTTTTTCTTCCGGCTTTGGGCGGAGGTTAGCGCCTAAATCGGCACCCCGCCCCGCATACGCGCCGCATTCCCCCATGATGATAATCTCTTGGAATAGCCTCGTTAATGTGCGAGCGAAACGAAGCGCAACCCGGCGGACCGATGGCAATAGACGGCTAAGCGAACCCCTTCCTTAACGCTCGCCCGCCTCGCTTGGTTGCGCAAACCGAAGAGGTTCGATGATGGCGAACAGCGATTCGAACAACATGGGCTTCCGGGTGATTGGCACACGTCCGGTTCGGCATGACGGAATCGAAAAAGTCAACGGGCGCGCCAAGTATGGTGCGGATTATTCGCTGCCGAGAATGCTCTACGGCAAAGTACTGCGCAGTCCGCATGCACATGCGCGGATCAAGTCGATCAATTGCGCGAAGGCGCTGCAAATGCCCGGGGTGCGGGCGGTGTTGACGCGCGCCGATTTTCCCGAAGTCGCCAGCGTCACCGCGCCGGTCGGTGAATTGATCGTCAATATGCATTACCTATCGCTTAACGTGATGGCGAAAGAGAAGGTGTTGTACGACGGTCACGCGTTGGCGGCGGTCGCCGCGACCAGCCCGCACATTGCCGAGGAAGCACTACGCCTGATCGAGGTGGATTACGAGGTGCTGCCGCCGGTAATGACCGCGACCGAGGCGATGAAGCCCGACGCTCCCATCTTGTTGCCGGAATTGCGCAACCGTTTCCAAGCCAGCCGCGCTGACCCCGGCACGGTGCAAAATCCCGATAGCCCGACCAATGTCGCCGCGCATATCCAGTTTCAGCGTGGCGATCTCGCGGCGGGCTTCGCCGCCGCCGATTTCGTCCTCGAGCGCGAATACCGCACCGCGACGGTTCATCAAGGCTATATCGAACCCCAAAACGCGCTGGCATCCTACGATACCGACGGTAAGGTCACGATTTATTCCTCGACCCAGGGCATGTTCAGCGTGCGCACGCTGCTGAGCCACGTGCTCGGCATTTCGGAGGGCAGGATTCGCGTGATGCCGGTCGAGATCGGCGGTGGATTCGGTGGTAAAACCACCATCTATCTCGAACCGCTGGCGGTGCTGCTGTCGAAGAAAACCGGCCATCCGGTGAAAATGACGATGACGCGCAATGAGGTTTTGCGCGCCACCGGTCCAACCTCGGGCACCAACATCAGGGTGAAGATTGGCGCGACACGCGAGGGCAGGCTCATCGCCGCCGAGGTCTGGATGGCCTATGAAGCGGGCGCATTTCCCGGTTCGCCTTTCGCGCCCGGCGCCATGACCACGCTCGGTCCGTATCAAGTGCCGAATCTGAAGATCGATTCGTTCGACGTCGTGGTGAATCGGCCGAAGGTGGCGGCTTACCGGGCGCCAGGTGCACCGAGTTCGGCTTTCGCCTGCGAGAGCATTATCGATGAACTGGCCGAAAAAAGCGGCATCGACCCGCTTGATTTCCGCATCATGAACGGTTCCCGCGAAGGCACGCCGCAGCCCGCCGGACCGCCGTTCAAAAAAATCGGGTTTATCGAAACCGCCGAAGCGGTCAAACATAGCCCGCATTATCAATCACGGCTTGAAGGGAGATACCGCGGCCGCGGCGTGGCCTCGGGTTTCTGGTTCAACGGCGGCCTGCAGTCTTCCGCGACGGTCAACGTGCATACCGATGGCACCGCCAGTGTCGTAACCGGTTCCGTTGACATCGGCGGCTCACGCGCCGCGATGGCGATGATCGTGGCGGAAGCGCTGCATCTGGACGTCAATGACGTGCGACCATTGATCGCTGACACTGATTCCGCCGGTCATACCGACGTGACCGGTGGCAGCCGTATCACGCTGGCGACCGGCATGGCGGTGCATGAAGCGGCGCTTGACGCTTTGCGTCAATTGAAAGAACGCGCGGCCAAGGTTTTTGAAAAGAAGCCGGACGAGATCGAATTCGCGGACGGCATGTTTTCCTCTGGCAACGGCGTTGCACCACTGTCCTTGCGTCAGCTTGTCACGCGCCTGGCGCGGACCGGCGGGCCGATTACGGGTCGCGCCAATCTCAATGCCGGCGCGGTGGGTGCGGTCGGCAACGCCTTTGCCACCGTGTGCGTCGACGTTGAAGTAGATCCCGATACGGGCAAGGTCCAGATTATCCGTTGCACCGTCGCTCAAGACGCTGGCCGCGCCATTCATCCGGGCTATGTCGAAGGCCAGATGCAAGGCGGCGTGGCACAGGGAATCGGTTGGGCGCTGAACGAAGAATATGTTTACGATGCGCGCGGAGTGTTACGGAATACCGGTTTCCTGGATTATCGAATGCCGACCTGCCTGGACCTCCCCGCGCTGGAAACGATCATCGTCGAAGTGCCCAACCCAAGCCATCCGCTGGGCGTGCGTGGAGTCGGTGAGGTCGCAATCGTGCCACCAATGGCGGCCATCGCCAACGCGGTTTATCGCGCTGTTGGCGTCAGAATCAGAGAGCTGCCGATATCTCCGCCACGGCTGCTCAAGGCAATTATGGATGCGCGCTTGAATGTCGAAACTCAGGCCGCGGCAGCCGATTAGAAGCAACAGAGATCGCCGGGTGCGATTGCGGCCAGATCAAAATGTCAGAAGTGAGTGATTTTACCAGCCGAGTTTAGCCAAAATGACGCATCCGTTACATGCAATTCCATCAAGCAACCTATTGCAAGTCAATAAAACTAGCGTACAATAAGGACCGCTAGCCGGGGTTTGCCCCCCCTTTCCCCGGTTGGCGTGGGTCGGACGGAGCCTATCTGTCCGACCCGTCTTTTTGATCGATGTGTTGCATCGGCAAGGCGCAACGGTTCGTCAGCGGCGAGCGATCCCAAGTTTGTTCCGTCAACTCGCGGCGTTATGCGCGCTGATCGCGCAGCGCGAATTTACGGCTCGGACATCACGTCAGAACGATGATGTTCGCGATTCTGAAATGGCGCGTGTAAGGTCGACAAATCGGCGTGGTCAAAAGCGAATGCGCCAAGCGGTCCGCATCGAGCTCGACTACCCGATGCGCGCAAGAAGAAACGCGAGAATAGGCGGGTCTATAGGCGGCGTGCCAGCCTGTCGCGCCAGCGCTCCGCCATTACAAGGAACTTGTGCGCTGAACCCAGCCGCGGCTACTGCCGCTCGCGAGCCCCAGTGCGGCGGTCGGCGCCGCCACCACTGCGGGCCTGAGCTTCATTCACACGAATTGGCCTTCCTTTGATCTCCCTGCCGTTCAGCTTCTTGATTGCGGCCTCGGCGTCGTCGTCCGTGGCCATCTCAACAAAGCCGAAGCCACGCGACCGATTGGTCGCGCGATCCATGATCACCTGTGAACTGTCTACCTTGCCCGCTTCAGAGAAGGCGTCGTGTAAGTCCTGATCGGTGACAGTCCAAGCCAGATTCCCAACGTACAATCTGCGGCCCATTCAGCTCTCCTCGGAGGCCATCAATACGCGCGCTTTACACCAATGCCGCCTTCCCTGAGAACCGCTCCCCATTCAACTCCGGCGCGCATCGGACCCCAACGTGCGATTCTTTATAGCACCGCAGCCCGTACAAACATAGCGTCGAAACACTTGGCTTCAAGTAGCCGAAGCCATTGCGCCTGGCCGCGCCGGAATTGGATAATTAGAACGATGTCTCACAATTCTGTTTGACAATAGGTTCTAGTCATCCGCTCCACTTTTTCCACCATCGCCGACGTCATTTTCCCAGAGTCATATCCGGCCCGGCGATTATCATGCGGCTTATTCGAAAGCCCGAGACGGAATGTACATCGACGGTGGTTGGCCGGGAAAATACTTATCGCCTTTACAAATTGAGCATCATTGATACCGCAATGATCAGGTACGCGGCATCAATGTCACGAAATGGGACGGATTATCGCGGTTCCGGTTTCGGTTTGCAATTTTCAAGATCGATGATTTGAGTAATGTTGTAATAAAGCGCTGACGCTGATGAATTTTCCATTGGAGGAATACGATGCTGCTTGATGGTCGAATAGCGATAGTCACCGCCGCCGCTGGAGCGGGTATAGGCCGCGCCGTAGCCACTCGTTTTCTCGAAGAAGGAGCGCAAGTGGTGGTCACCGACGCGCACCCGCGGCGCACTCTGGAGGTCGCCGCTGAACTGAGCAAGCAATTCGGGCGCGAGGTCCCGGGTCATGTAATTGATGTAACCAGACGGGAGCAAATAGAGGCTGCGGTGGCACAAACCATCGCGCAATTCGGACGCATCGATATACTGTTCAACAACGCTGGAATAAACAAGCTGCAAGCGCTTTGGGAATGCACGGATGAAACCTGGGACCTGGTCATCAACGTATGCTTGCGCGGCACCTTTTGGATGATGCGGGCGGTGCTGCCGCGGATGATCAAACAGGGTAAAGGAGCCATTGTGAATATGGCTTCGGCGGCGGGATGGATCGCGGCGGGCGATGGTGAAGCGCCATATTGTGCCGCTAAAGCGGGCGTGATGGGTCTGACGCGGGCGGCCTCCGCGGAAGTCGCGCGCAAAGGCATAAGAGTCAATGCAATCGCGCCGGGGGTGATATTCAATCAATTCCTTGAACGCATATATCCCCCGAAAATGTTCGAAATGGAAAAAAAGCGCAATCCACTCGGACGCCTGGGCGAACCGCTGGATGTAGCCAATCTGGCATTATTCCTGGCCAGCGATCTGTCCTCGTATATAACTGGAGAAGTGGTGAGTATCAGCGGCGGCTCCGTGGTCGTACCATGACGCCCGCCTGTGAGTCAGTATGAGACTCGCGGCATAAATGCTGAAGTGAGGCTCCATCCGGTTTGCCGGTGGCCTAAACCGCTTATGCGGCCGTTGCGTGAGGGTGGTAATCCAGCGGCAATCCGCGCGCATTCATCCGAACCGGTCCATGATATGATTGTGAGTAATCCAGCCGTGGGAAATCGGCTTGTATAACAGTTTCGCATTGTGTAGTTTCGTAATTATACGACCTGACGATGAAAAGGTACGAAAAAGGAGAAGAATGAATGCCGCGTACGAGAAGTGCGGAACGGCCAAGCTCAGCCTTTAGGCAGGTGCAACAGCAGGCGCGCACGCTGCTGATGAATCTGCATAAGGAAATTCGCGCCAAAGAGGCTGAGCTGCGGCGACTAAAAGAAGAAGAGTCGAGTTTGGTTCAACTTACAGGGCGAGTCGCGCGCGGCGCCGGCGAAGACGGTGCCGGCCGTGGTGGCCGGATTGACTGGCGGGCGGTACTTAATCAATTGCCCAAACAGTTCAACGCCTCCAATATTCGGTCGGTTCGCGGGTTGAAGGCCAAACGCCCCTCCGAGATTTTCGCGGCGATTACACGTTGGATTGATGCGGGAATGGTCAAGCGCAAGTCCCGCGGAGTATACGAACGCGTAGCATAACCGCACGGTCGTGAGCGCCAGGTTCACGTCCGGCTCAGTGCGGGCGGCAGAGTCGGAATAGGCCCTGCCGCCTCTTCTGATTAGCCAATTCTCATTTGACTCGCGCCATCCGTGCGGGACGGTATCCGCTGAAAACGTCCACAGTGGAAGCACGGCCGCGTGCGGGATCACGATCGGAGTCTTGATTCAGGTGGTTAAAACCATTGAATGGCGCGCCGGCGGCGTGCGCATGATCGATCAGCGCCTGCTCCCTGGTCGGGAAGTCATTCGCCAATATAATGACTACAAAGGCGTGGCGGAAGCGATTCGCACGATGGTGATTCGCGGCGCACCCGCCATCGGCGTCGCCGCCGCGATGGGTAGCGCGCTCGGTATCCAGGGTTTCAGTGGCGCGCGGGCGCGCGTTCGTTTCGCCACGGTGGCCAAGGCGCTCAAGGCGACACGTCCGACCGCGGTGAATCTGGCTTGGGCGGTTGATCGAATGGAACGGGTGCTCGAAGAGAGTCTTTCTCTCACAACGGCGGCGCTGTTTGAGCGTATGCGCCGGGAGGCGCTCGCGATTTGCCAGGAGGACATCGCCGCCAACCGCGCACTGGGGCAATTCGGCGCGGCGCTGCTTAACTCTCCCACCACTGTGTTGACTCATTGCAACGCCGGGGCGCTGGCGACGGCTGGTTACGGTACCGCTTTGGGCGTGGTGCGCGCGGCACGCGAGGCCGGCAAGCGAATCGAGGTCTTCGCGGACGAGACGCGGCCGTTTTTACAAGGCGCGCGGCTGACCGCATGGGAATTGCACAAGGATCGCATTCCGGTAACCGTGATCGCCGACAATATGGCCGGGAGCGTGCTCAATAGTGGACGCGTGGATTGCGTAATCGTGGGCACCGATCGCACGGCGGCCAATGGCGACGTGGCGAACAAAATTGGCACGTATCCACTGGCGGTGCTGGCTCGCCGCCATCAGGTGCCGTTTTATGTGGCGGCGCCGCTTTCGTCGATTGACCTCGCATGCGCCGACGGTTCAGGGATTCCGATTGAGCAACGCTCGCCGCTCGAAGTGTCCCAATTCGGCGGCAAGCAAGTCACGCCCAAAGGCGTCGCCATATTCAATCCAGCCTTCGATATCACTCCAGCCGAACTGGTCACCGCGATTATCACTGAACGCGGCGTTGCGTACCCGCCTTTCGATAAAGCGCTGGCGGATTTGAAGCGCAACACTTGAAACCGGCGAAGCATGGGCTACGTGCGGCTGCCGATTAGCTGCGCGAGGCCGTCGCCTAACAGATTGAAGCCCAGTACTGACAGGCCAATCGCAACACCCGGAGCGGTGGTCAGATGCGGGGCCACCAGCAAAAACGCCCGCCCCGCATCCAGCATGTTGCCCCAACTCGGCATTGGCGGACTCACGCCCAGGCCCAAAAACGACAACGCCGCCTCGGCGACGATGATCCCGCCGACACCGAAGGTCGCCTGCACCGCGACGGGGCCGGCGAGCCCGGGCAACAGATGACGGAAGAGCAGGCGCGGCGGGCTGGCGCCAAGCGCGCGCGCGGCTTCCACGTATTCGCGTTCGCGCAAGGAAAGCACTTCGCCCCGCACCAGCCGCGCATAGCCAGTCCAGCCCATCGCGGTCAAGGCGATTACCAGGTCACCCAGCCCCGGACCGAGTATCGCCGCCAGCGCAAGTGCGAGCAGAAACCCGGGGAATGCCAGCACTATATCCACCACGCGCATCACGAGGTCGTCGATGCGCCCGCCCGCCAGAGCGGCGCCGCCACCGACCAGGCTGCCCACCGCGAGAGATAGCGCGACCACCAGCGTGGACACGCCGAGCGAGACGCGCGCACCCCACAACACTCGCGCAAGCACGTCGCGACCGAGTGCGTCATAGCCGAGCCAGTGACCTTGGGAGGGTCCGGCGAGTGCATGACGGAGATTAATCGCGAGCGGATTAGTCGCCGACGCCAGCGGGCCGAGGGCCGCGACCATTATCAATAACGAGACCAACACGCCGCCCGCCAGCAACGATGGATTGCGGCGTAGCATCAACTCAGCCGGATTCGCGGATCGACCAGGCTATACACGAGATCCGTGAGCATGTTGACGACCACATAGCTCATCGCGAACGTCAAGACGCAGCCTTCCACCAATGGGTAGTCGCGCGCGCTAATCGCCGTGATCAAAAGGCGGCCGAGCCCCGGCCATGAAAAAATAACCTCGGTGATAATCGCGCCGGTCAGCAGCGCCCCCGCTTCCAGCCCGAGCAGCGTAATAACCGGCGTCAGCGCGTTGCGCAGCCCATGCCGAAGCAGCGCCGCCATGCGCGACAGGCCCTTGCCACGCGCGGTACGCATGTAGTCGGTGTGCAGGGTCTGTACGACGCTTTGCCGCAGCATGCGGGCGACAATGGCGGCCAGCGCCGTGCCAAGCGTGATCGCCGGCAGCACCAGATGCCAGATGCCTCCGCGCCCGGTGAGCGGCAGCCAGCCGAGATCGAGCGAAAATATGATCATCAATAGCGGGCCCAGATAAATGTGCGGGATCGAAATGCCGACAATGGCGAAACCCATCGCACCCATATCGCCGACACCGCCGGGATTGGCGCCGGCGATGATGCCGAGCGGGAAAGCCACCACCACCGCAACCACCAGGCCTGCGAACGCAAGTTCAAGCGTCGCTGGATAATGCTCCTTAATCAGCCGCGACACCGGTTCGTTGGTGGAAATCGAAGTGCCCAGATTGCCATGAATGAGACCGTCGAGAAAGGATAGGTATTGTTGCCAAATCGGACGGTCGAGCCCGAGCTGATGGCGCATCGCGACGATATCGCCCGGCGAAGCACTCTCGCCCAGCATCGCCACCACCGGATCGCCCGGCACCAGGTGAATCAAGCCAAAGGTGAGCGTGGCCACGCCGAGTGCGACCGGTATCAGCCCCAGAATGCGGCGAACGAGATAGCTAACCACGCGAGCCGGAACGGCTCGCGGCCGGGGAAAGCGTCGCGGTCGCGAGCGAGCGCAGGCTGCCGTTGGGAAACGGCTGGAATCCGTGAATGCGGCGATTGATCACGACCAGGTTATCGAGCCACCAGAGCGAGATGTAGGGCAAGTCGCGCGCGGCCAGCGCCTGCACTTTGCCATAGATGCGCGCACGCGCGGCGCTATCCAGCGTCATCTCGGCTTGTTCAAGTAGTGCGTCCATCTGGGGATTATCATAGGCGCCGCGGTTATTGCCGTTGGGCGGCACCATATGGGAGTCGAACACCAGGTCGTACAAGGCAGGCGTCGCGCCGACCCATTGGCTGGACGCGATATTGAAATCACCGCGCTCGAGATCGCCGTAGAAGGTTGCCCATTCGTTGGTGCGTATTATCACGTCGATGCCGACTTCGCTCAGCTCCTCCTGTAATACCTGCGCCAGTGAACGGCCTTCGGGCGTGGTCTTATAGACCAATTTGAGCGGATGGTCGACGGGCGAATATCCCGCCTCGGCCAGCAGATGCATCGCCCGCTTAGGATCGAAAGCGTAGTTCGTGACGTCGCCATTATAGGCCCAGTTCGACGGCGACAGGATGCCGCTGGCGACTTGCGCTTTGTTATGGCGCAAGGATTCGACGATGGCTTTGCGATTGATTGCATGGGCGATGGCGCGGCGTACGCGGGGATCGCGCAGCCCCTTATCGCGGAAGTTGAAAGCGAGGTATTGATAGGTCGTGCCGGGTGAGATAATCACCCGAAGCCGCGACTGCTCACTTAGATAATCGATCAGCGTAGGTTCGATACTGTCGTTTTCAGCTAAATCGCAAACCCCTTCAGTCAGCTCAAGTGCGCGCACGGTGGCATCGGGGACGACCTTGAAGACAATGCCGCGTATCGCGTTGGACGGAGCCGGGCGCTCTGGATTGCGCGTGAGCACAACCTCCTCATCACGAACGAAGCGCACCGGCATGAACGGACCACTGCCAACTGGCCTCGCGGAAGCGGCCTGGCGTGGCGCCGGCGTCCCATACGGCACCACGCCAAGCATCGCCATCTGCGGAGCCAGCGCGTAAGGCCGCCGTGTCGTCATCTCCACCGTATAAGGATCAAGGGCGCGGATGTTGGCCAACTGGGTGAAGCCGGCCCGTTTCACGGACATCGCTTTGGGATCGAGCACGGAATCATAAGTGTAGATGACGTCGCGCGCGGTCAACGGCCGACCGTCGCTGAACCGCAGATCGTGCCGCAAATGAAAGATGAGTACGGTCGGCGAGGGCCGCTCATAGCTGCTGGCAAGATCCCCGATGTAGCGTCCATGCGCGTCGGTCCGCAGCATCGAGTCGAACATCAACTCGCCAATCCGTTGCGAGATGGCGTCGGCGGCAAAACGGGGATCAAGCGCGGTGGGCGAAGTATTGATGTCGACCTGAATATAGCCCGCGTGGTGTGCCACCTGGCGCACACAGCCGCTGGTGAAGACGGCGCATAACAGCGCCATCGCCACTATCCAAGCCGAGCGTTTAGGGGCGGAGTGCAAGCCCCCTCGCATCGCCGTATACCTGCACCTCCTTGGGCTCATCCGCAACGATGGCGAATAATAGCAGATGGACGCGGTTTGCGCGTCACTTCAATGCAATTATTCGGCGACCAGCCGAAACGAGGCATCAACATGACACAGGAATGGCGGGAACGGGTGATAATCCGCACCGGCGATCTCACCGAGGCCTCGGTTGACGCAATCGTGAATGCGGCCAACAACGATTTGCAATTGGGCGGCGGTGTGGCGGGCGCGATCCGTCTCAAAGGTGGCCCCGAAATCCAGCGCGAATGCGATCGCCTCGGGCCGATTCCAATCGGCGAGGCCGCCCTCACCGGGGCGGGCAAACTCAAGGCGCGCTATGTAATTCATGCCGCCAGTATGCGTCTGGGTGGCGGCACCACCGCGCAGGCGTTGCGTGAAGCGACGCGGAATTCGCTAATGCGCGCAAATGAGAAGAACCTCGGCTCGATTGCCTTTCCCGCGATCGGGACGGGCATCGCGGGTTTTCCCATGGAGGATTGCGCACGCGTGATGCTGACGGAAATTCGTGACCACCTCAACCATGGCAGTTCACTAAAACGGGTCGAAATCGTGCTGTTCGAGCAATCCGCGCTGGCGATTTTCGGCCACGAATTCGAGACGCTCGCCCCTTAGGCGTCTCGTTCCACCATTGCGGGCGCGGCTAGGAATCCAGAAAATCCTGAGATTCTTTCGAGATTTGCCCCGAGATTTCTTTCACTGATTTTGAACGCATCTCGCGGACTCGCTTGCTCGCTCCGCCTCCGGCCCCGCTAGCCTAATGCATCATGGCGCCACCACCGGAGCGGCCGCCGCGCAAAATCAAAAATGACGGGATCATCAGCAGCGCGCCCAAGGTCAACAGCCGGTAAATATCATTGAACGCGAGCATCGCGGCTTGCTGCTGGATCATTCCATAGATCAGGTCGAAGCCCTGCTTTTGCCCCGAAAGGATTTGCGGCAGGTAATGAAAGCCCGGCGCGCCAGGCATTTGCGGCGCCTGACGGCTGAAGCGCCAGGCGTCGAAAATCGTGAAATGGTCCACCAGCCGCGATTGATGAATCTGCTGATGACTGACGAGCACGTTGGTCATCCAGGAGATGCCGACCGCCGCGCCAGTATTACGCATCATATTGTAAAGGCTCGACGCATACCCCATCCGCTCACGCGACACACATGACAGCGCGGCCGCCGACAAAATCGGGAAGCACATACCCATGCCCAGACCGAGCACCACGCCCGGCCAAATGACCTGCCACATGCCGATGTCGAGATTCCACTTGGCCATCGCCCACAGTCCCACCGCCATCAGCGCGAAGCTCACACCGATGAGCCGTTTATTGTCGTAGCCCAGCCGCGCGATTTGTCCCGCGAACAGCATGGCCACCATCGCGCCGATCGCGCGCGGACACAGCACCAGTCCGGCTTTCCACGCCGTGTAGCCCATGAATTCCTGCAGGAACACGGGATTGAGCAGGCCCGTGCCGAACAGGATGAAACTCAGCACGATAATGAGAAAGACAGCAGCGGAAAAAAGCGGAATCTTGAGCATCCGCAGGTCGAGCACCGGCTCCTGGAAGCGTAGTTCATGGATGATCAGCACGACCAGCGAGGCCGTTGAAATCACGGTGAACCAGATCACCCACGGTGCGGCGAACCAGTCCGCGCGCTGTCCGCGGTCGAGCACGATCTGCAGCATGCCGAGCCATGCCGCCAGCAGCAGCATGCCGGCGTAATCGACGCGGCCGCCACGATTGCGTTCGCGGCGCAGATACACCGGGTCGTGCACGAATACGGTGACCATCAGGAAGGCCAACGCGCCGACCGGTATGTTGATGTAGAAGTTCCACCGCCAGCTCCAGTTATCGGTGATCCAGCCGCCCAAGGTCGGCCCCATGATCGGCGCGACCATCAGGCCCACACCCCACATCGCCATCGCCATCTGCTGCTCTTCGGGCGGGAACGTTTCCATCAAAATGGCTTGCGAGGAAGGAATCATGGCGGCGCCAGCCGCGCCCTGAATCAGCCGGAAAATCACCATCTCGCCCAAAGTGCCGGCCGCACCACATAGGGCTGACGCGCACACAAAGATGAGGACCGAGATTAGAAAGTACCGTTTGCGGCCGAAACGCGACGAAATCCAGCCGGTCATCGGGATCATGATGCCGTTGGCGACCAGGTAGCTGGTCAACACCCATGCGATCTCATCGATGCTGGCGGAAAAGCTGCCCTGCATGTGTGGGAGCGAAACGTTGACGATGGAGCTATCGAGCACCTCGAGCGTGGTGCCCAACATCACGGCCAGCGCGATCAGCCATTTATGGGCATGTGCATGCTCGGCGTCGAGATGTACACGCGCGCTGACCGCTTCCGCCGCTTCCATCCAAAGGGCTCCCAAAACCGTGGTGCGGCTATATTAGCGGGAACCATTAAATTGGAAAGCGCAATCTTATTCGGACGATAACGCGTGATTGCGCCGTTGATGAACGTAGCCGTACATAGGCGGGCACTTCGCTGTATAACTATGCCGGAACTGCGCGCGATCTTTTAAGAAAATTCCTCCAAAGACCACGGGACGGAGATCAATGAGCCGTTTGGCCGCCCTTAACCTGTGTTTGTTTGAAGAAAATGAAGGTAGGGATCATCAGGGCGGTGACGAACGCGAGCAGCCGGTAGATATCGTTGAAAGAAAGAATCGCGGCCTGCGCCTGGACCGAATTATAGACCATATCGAGTCCTTGTTTCTGACCGCTCATCACTTGCGCCATCAGCGGCGCGAAATGCGACGCCCCCGGCGCGCGCGCCGCCACATGGCTCAGGCTCCAAGCCTTGAACACGGTGACGTTGTTGACTAGGTGTGCCTGATGAATCTGTTCGCGAGTGACCAGGAGATCGGTGAGATAGGAAATGCCAATCGCGCCGCCGGTATTGCGCATCATGTTGTAGAGACTCGCGGCGTATCCCATCCGCTCACGCGGAACGACCGAAATGCTGATCGCCGAAACGATCGGAAAGGTCAGTCCCATGCCGGCGCCGAGTATGATGCCGGGCGCAATCGCCTCCCACATGCTAAGGCTTAAATTCCATTCGGACATCTGCCATAAGCCCAGCGCCATCAGGATAAAACCAAGGCCGAGCGCCAGCCGCGTATCCGCGCCACGACGCGCAATTTGCCCGACGAACAACATCGACGCCATTGTGCCAAGCGCGCGCGGCGCGAGCACCAAACCCGCCTTCCAAGCGTCATAGGCCATGAAATCTTGCAGGAAGAGCGGTAGCAGGACGCCGGTGCCATACAGCACGAAGCTGCGGATGATGGTGATAACGACGGCGAGCGCAAAGATCGGCTTGAACAGAATGCGGATGTCCAGGATCGGGTCTTTGGCCTTGAGCTCGTGAAAGGGCAGCAGGATGAGACTAAGCCCGGAGATGATCGAGCCGTACCAGATCCATTTTGAGGCGAACCAATCCAGACGTTGGCCGCGATCCAGCACGAGTTGCAGCAGACCCAAACCCAGCGCGAGATAAATGATGCCGAGGTAATCAACCTTCCCGCTGCGCGCTCCTCGCTGGCGCAAATAGGCGGGGTCGTGCACGAACCACGAGACCATCGCGAAGGCCGCAAGCCCGATTGGCACGTTGATATAGAAATTCCAGCGCCAGCTCAGATTATCCGTGATCCAGCCGCCCAGGGTCGGCCCCATAATTGGCGCGACCATCAGGCCCAGCCCCCACACCGCCATCGCCAGTTGCTGTTCGCTGGGCGGAAAGGTCTCCATCAGGATCGATTGCGACAGCGGGATCATGGCGGCGCCTGCCGCACCCTGAACCAGCCGAAACACCACCATCTCGTCGAGCGAAGTCGTCAAGCCACATATCGCCGAGGCCGCAATGAAAACCAGCACCGAGGTGAGAAAATAACGCTTGCGCCCATAGCGCGCCGCAATCCACCCGGTCATCGGAATCATGATGCCGTTGGCGACCAGGTAACTGGTCAGTATCCACGTGATCTCGTCGACGCTCGCCGAAAAGCTGCCCTGCATATGGGGCAACGAAACATTGATGATGGTCGTATCGAGGACTTCCAGCGCGGCGGCGAGCACGACCGCTATCGCGATGAGCCATTTACCCGACTCGCCGTGCTCGGCGGTCGCGGGAGAACTTGCGGCAGCCATAGCTGATGCGACCGGTTAAGTCGAAGCCCGCGACGAGAGCGGCCCGCCGGAAGTTTGGGATGAAACAATCATGCGAAAGCTGCGCGAAGCACCGACCGATAGGAAAAATTTGAAGCGAGCAGTGCCTGGAAGCCGCCGCTCTCACGAATTGTACACGAGCGCCGCATGCGAAGAGAAAGTACCTTCACGCGGAGTTAACCCGGGTCAGCGCGACGGCCGCTCGGGAGCATCCGACGGCAGATGAAAGGCCTCCGTGGCTGGCCGATACACCCGCGCCAGCCATAGCGGTCTTCTAAGATTTCCCGGGCCGGGCGCTGGACGCGCCATCTGCAGCCAGCGCCGATACACTTCGTGGGCCTTATTGGTATCGACCAAAATATCGCCGTAGCGATCCTCGACGCCGGCGACCTCGACCCGCACTTTCTGATGCCAGCAATGCTGGCCGCTCACCGGGTCGGGTTGGACCGGAAAGGTCAGATTCTGATGAACACCCGCATCTTCCCACCAGATGCGCCCGGAATCGCGATCGGCGCTGGGAAAAGGTTTGATCCCGTGAAGCTGGCGCATCTTCCATTTTCCGGGCGCGACCTGGCACAGGTCCACCAGCGCCGATGACCAGCGCTCGCCACCCAGCTCTTCGCGCAAGCGCCAACGGCCGAGATGATGCGAGCAAGCGAGCACGCCTGGACGAATCCCTTCGGTCACCCACACCTTATCGACGAAGTAGCCGATTTCGGTATGCACCTTGAGCAGATCGCCGGTCGCGACGCGCAGGCGCTCGGCGTCGCGCGGATGCAGCCATAGCGGATTACTATGAGAAATTTCGTAGAGCCATTTGGCGTTGCCCGAACGCGTGTGTACCAGCGTAGGCAAACGGAAAGTCGGCAACAGCAGCATCTCACCGCGCGTAAAGTCGATATTGTCGCGATGTACATGGCTGCGAACGTAGCTGGGGATGGCGTATTCAGGCCATTTCCATTGCTTGAGCGTCTTTGAATAGAACTCGAGCTTGCGCGACGGCGTGGGAAACCCGATCTGCGCGACGCCATCGATTTCAACTCCGACCGCCGCGCCATCGCGCGTGATAACCTTGCTTACAGGATCGACGAGCGCGCCGTTCACCGCTTCCAACGCCTGCTCATGGCCGCGATAGACGTTGTCTTCAACCAGAAAGGCGCCGTACTTGCGCATATATTCGAGCGGCGTCAGATTTTCGCGATGTGCCGCCGCGGGCAGGCCGGGCACGCTGTTTTCGAATATCCAGCGGTAATACTCGTCGATTTGAAGCTTGCACCCGGATCGATAAGGCGACTCGAAGTACTTGCGAATGCCCATCGAACCGTCCGGGTCAATCCGCCATGACAGTTCAATCCAGAACTCGTCCTCTTCCCACACTTCACCGACGCCGGCTTCGCGATGCGCCTCGTAGGTGAAGGCGAATTTTTTGCCCTGTCGCTCCAGCGCGACGCGCAATACCGGCTGGCGAAACCCGATCCAGCGGGCCGCGTGGGTTTCCTGGCTGAGCAGGTCGTGACGCTCGGAGGCGTGCCCCATCGGCAACACGTAATCGGCATACCATGCCGTCTCACTCCAAATCGGAGTAAGACAGGCGTGGCGCTCGATTTTGTGCTCATCGCCGAGCGCCTCGATCCAGCTCAGGCCGTCGGGATTGGTCCAGACCGGGTTATAAACGCGTGTGAAGTAAGCGGCAATTTTAGCCCGCTCATCCTTGAGGAAGTGCGGCAGCAGATAACTCATTTCAAAGAAAGCCAGCGGAAACTCGCGCGGCCACATCAGTTCGTTCCAGGCATTCGGCGGCGGCGGCATCATCGGCGGCGCCGGAATGATTTTGTTGAAGCCACTGGGCGCGGTGCCGCCCGGCGTGCCGACCGCGCCGGCCAGTACGGAAAGAAATTCGAGCGCGCGCGCCACTTGCCATCCGCCTAGATTACCGGCGGCCGCATTGCGCCATACGTGCGCGGCAAAGGCGCTGCCGGCACGGCCAATCTCGCGCGCCACCTGTTCGATCACTTCGGCCGAGGCGCCCGCCTCACGCGCGGCAAACTCCGGCGTGTACTGCGCGTAAAGCTCGGTCAGGAGCTCGATGAAACTATCGAAGGTTTGCGCCCGGTTCGGATATTCCTCGCGCAGATATTCATCCCAATTGATCCAGCGCCGCATGAATTCGCGATCGTACAGCCGCTCACGCAGTATCACGTGGCACATTGCCAGCAGCACCGCCGCTTCGCTGCCGGGCCAGGTCGATAGCCAGTAGTCCGCCTTCGCCGCGGTATTGGAAAGCCGCGTGTCAATTACGCAAAGTCTGGCGCCGCGCGACTTGCTTTCAATGATGCGCTGCGCATGCGGATTAAAATAATGGCCGGCCTCGAGATGCGAGCTGAGCAACAGGATGAAGCGGGCATTGGCGTAATCAGGCGACGGACGGTCCATCCCATGCCAGAAAGCGTAACCGGTACGCGCTCCCGCCGAGCATACGTTCGTATGGCTATTGTGACCGTCGATGCCCCAGGAATGGAGAATGCGCTGATTGTAGAGCAACTCGTGACCGGGGCGGCCAACGTGATAGACGATTTCGTTGCGCCGGCCTTCAATTAAGGCCGCGCGAATTCTCGAGGCCAAATCGTCGAGCACCACGTCCCATGTCACCCGCTCCCATTTGCCTTCTCCACGCCGGCCCACGCGTCGCAGCGGATAGCGGATACGCTCCGGGTCGTCGATCTGATTGATGGTCGCGGGTCCCTTGGCGCAATTGCGTCCGCGGCTACCCGGATGAAGCGGATTGCCCTCGAACTTGCGCACGCGCATCGTGTCCTTGCCGACGTACGCAATCAGGCCGCAACCCGCTTCGCAGTTGAAGCAGACGGTGGGAATTATCGCATACCGCTTTTCGATTTTTTTGGGCCAAACGGCGGGATCGTACTCACTCCAGTCGTCCCATTTTTCCGCAGGCGGAAAACTCGCGAGGCCGCCGGCCGGCGCTGGCAAATCGAATACCGCGGGGTTTAGTGGCTTACCTTCGCTCATCGCTGGTGTCAGCTCAATGCGACCGCCTGTCCGGCCTTGATCCAGACCAGCTCGAATATGAGCAGGCCGGCCAAGGCGGCCACCGCCGCCGCAATCGTCAACGTAAAAGTACCGCCCATCTGCGCCAGGCCGAGCAGGACCAGCGGCACCACCGCGCCGAGGGCGAGCGCGCCGCCCCAGAACTGCACGCTCAGAGCGCCACGCGTCATCACCGCAACCGCGCGCCGTACGTCTTCAC
>JBOHWL010000254.1:0-36263 GCA_050736615.1 Binataceae bacterium (SeqCode)
CGATTACGCAGACCGATATCGCGCGTGACGGCACTCAGGCGGGTGCGAACACCGCGATGTTCGCCGAAATCGCCCGCGATCGCCATATCCCGGTGATTGCGTCCGGTGGCGTGGCCACCCTCGACGACATCCGCGCGCTCTCGCGCTTATTCGCTGACGGCGTGATCGGCGCAATCAGCGGCCGGGCGCTGTACGAAGGCCGCTTTTCACTATCCGATGCGATCACAGCCGCGCACTAGGGAACCTCTGCCACGAGGCTCTTTTTGTCATTCTGAACGAAGTCTGCGAAGTGAAGAATCCCGTCAAAAGCTGGCAAAAGCAAAAAAACCGGGATTCCTCGCTGCGCTCGGAATGACAGAATTGGTGCTCCGCGCAGCAATCCCCTACGGTTTCAGTTTGACGTCAGGATTGGCGCACGATCGTGGCAGCCGTCCAGTGAAGCCGTCGAGCAGATTGTCGACCGCCAATTCGGCCATCTTGAGCCTGGTGGCATGACTCGCGCTGCCGATGTGCGGCGTGATGATGACGTTGGTCATTTGCAAAAGCGGATCATCGGGCGCGATGGGTTCGTGCTCTGTGACGTCGAGGCCCGCGCCGGCCAATCTTCCCGCTTTGAGCGCGTGGGCCAGCGCCTCTTGATCAATAATCGCGCCCCTCGCCGTATTTATCAGGATCGCCCTGGGCTTCATGACCGCGAACTCGTGCGCCCCGAGCAGGTGATGGGTGGCCGCCGTCAGCGGTACATGGAGCGAAATAAAGTCGGATTCCCGCAGCAGCCGTTCCATCGTGACGGACTCGGCAGGCGCAACCGCCGCATCGTTGGATGCGTCACGGCCGGAATCCGGAATGGCAACGCGAGCGGGATTCTCGACATACAGTACACGCATATTGAAGCCATTGGCGCGGCGCGCCGTGGCTTGTCCGATCGCGCCCCATCCGATGATGCCGAGAGTCGCACCGAAGACGTCGTGGCCCAGCATCACGCGCGGCCCCCAGGTGCGCCATCGCCCAGCATGCACATAGCGATCGGACTCCGCGATCCGGCGGGCGACCGCCAGCAACAATCCAAATGCCAGATCCGCCGTCGTTTCGGTGAGAATTCCCGGCGTGTGGCCGACCGCGATTCCGGCCGCCGTGGCGGCCTCGAGATCGACGTTATCGACGCCCACGGCGAGATTGCTGATCACGCGCAATTGCGGCAGCGCCCCCATCACCGCCGCATCGAAGCGGTCGGTCACCATGCTGAGCACGCCGTCGGCGTGTTTGAGCCGGGCGAGTAACTCGTCGGCCGCCGGCGGCATCTCACTGTCCCATAGATCGACTCGCACGGAGGCGGCGAGGCGCCGTATCGCAGCCTCGGCGATTGGCCGTGTAACAAAAACCCGGCGTTCCCTTTCAATTCCGGCGGTCATGATTAATCCAAGAATCTTGATTCTTCGGCCTGGCGCACGCAGTAGGCACGTCGCAGCCTCCTAAGGGGTGCTCTGCACAAGGGTCAATATGTCATTCCGAGCGTAGCGAGAAATCCCGGAGATCTATGCATTTTCCAAGGTTCCATCCGCTATTTCTCGCTCCGGCGGCCTGACCCTGAAAGCGCTCGCGGACTCATTGTCCTGGACGCGACTCGCAGACTCGCCAACTCGTTCCGCTTCGCTCCACTGATGCGCTCGGCGCCGCTTCGCTCCGCCTAGTGTGCTCGCTTCGCCTTCGGCTGCGCTAATGCGCGCGAAATGGCCATCGAGGCACGTGCGGAGGTTCCCTAAGTCGGCTGCGCTTCGTTTCGTCTGGCTCCATCACGGTTCAAATAACGGCAAAGCTTTGCTATACGCCACAATCGTGGAAGAGACTAGCTTGAAAGGCATGATCGCGAAGGCTGCGGCGAGCGGCCGCAAGTCACTGTCGGAAATCGAATCAAAACAGCTATTGCGGGAAATCGGCATCGAGGTCGCGATGCCGGAACTTGCGCATACGGCTGATGAAGCGGTGGCGACGGCCACGCGCTGCGGCTTTCCCGCCGTGCTCAAGGTGCTTGCCGGCGAAGTGAGCCATAAAAGCGAGGTCGGCGGCGTCGTCCTCAACCTGCGGTCGGCGCGCGAAGTCGAGGACGCCTTCCAACGCATCCGCGACAATCTCGCGGAGAAATCCCCGCAGGCGCATTTTGAGGGCGTCGCGGTGCAGCCGATGGCCGCGCCGGGAGTGGAGCTGATCGCCGGCATCACGCGCGACGATCGTTACGGCCCGCTCGTTATCGTCGGCCTGGGTGGAATTTTCGTCGAAGTGCTGAAGGATACCGCGCTCCGGCTGGCGCCGATCGATGCGGCGCAGGCGCGCGCGATGCTTGAAGAATTGCGCGGCGCCCCTTTGCTGGCTGGCGTGCGCGGAGCGCGTCCGGTTGATCTCGATGCGCTCGTGGCGATGCTGATCAGATTGTCGGAATTCGCGGCGCGGCATGGCGAGGTCCGCGAGATGGACTTGAACCCGGTGGTCGCTTATGAAAAAGGCCTCCGCGTTCTGGACGCGCGCGTGCTGTTCGAGGAAGCGGTGGCGCCGGCGCCAACGCCGAATCGCGCGCGCCGCGAGAACCTGAAACGCGCCTTCAACGCCAAGACTGTTTGCGTGATTGGCGACAAGCGCATGGGCGGCTACATGTGGCTGCGCGCGATGAGAAATTTCAGCGGCCACCTCTATTCGGTGCAGATTGATCCCAACGAAATTCCCGGCATCGACGCGATGGGCGTCACGAATTACAAGTCGCTGGCCGAAGTCCCTGAACCAATCGATTACGCGGTCAGCGCGGTTCCGCGCCAGGTCGCGCCGCACATTTTGAAGGATTGCGTCGCGAACCACGTTGCGGGCATCGGCTTTTTCACCTCCGGCTTCTCCGAGACCACTGAAGAGATCGGTATCCGGCTTGAAAACGAACTGCGCACGATCGCCTCGCAAGCGGACATCGCGCTGGTCGGTCCGAATTGCATGGGGCTTTACAATCCTGCGATTGGCATGTGCAATTTTCCTGATTTGAACGTGGGCCAGCCCGGTGACGTGTGCTTCATCTCGCAAAGCGGTACGCATACCATCAACTTCTCCTCGCAGGCGCCTTTGCGCGGCATCCGCATCAATAAGGCCGCTTCGATTGGCAATGTATTGATGCTCGAAGCCGCCGATTACATCGATTTGATGGCTAGTGATCCGCTGACGCGTGTGCTTGGCATGTATATCGAAGGTGTGCGCGACGGCCGGCGTTTTTTCGAGAGCCTCAAACGTGCCGCCGCGCGTCATCCGGTCGTGGTTTGGAAGGGCGGCATGACGAAGGCCGGCGCGCGCGCCACATTTTCGCATACCGGTTCGCTGGCCACGCCGGCGGCGGTATGGGAAGCGCTGGTGCGACAGGCCGGCGCGGTCAGCGTCGCCGGGCTCGACGCCGTACTCGACGCGGTCGAGATGCTCGCGCGCGGGCGCGCGGTGAAGGGCAAACAAATGGGGTTGGTCGCGATGACTGGCGGCCAATCAGTCGTGATAACTGATACCTTCGCGAGCGCGGGACTCGAAATTCCGGCGCTCTCGTCCTTTTCATACGACGAGCTTAAGAGCTTCTTCAACATTATCGGCGGCAGCTATCGTAATCCGCTGGACGCCGGCGGCACCATCGGGCAGGGCGTGCATACCGGCAATCTGCGTAGAATCCTGGGAATTCTCGACCGAGACCCAGTAATCGACGCGATCGTGCTCGAGATCGGCACGGGTTTGCGCGCGCAGCGATGGGCGAACCATGAGGAAGAGCTGACTGGCCTGCTTGATCAGGTCGCCGAGTTCAATAATCAAAGCGCCAAGCCGTTTTGCGTGATTCTCCATCCCGCCCATGTCGAGGTGATTGTGGCTCGCGCCCGGCAACTGGCGCGGGAGCGTGACCTGGTGGTGTTCGAGAGTTTTGAACGTGCCGCCGCCGCGCTCAAGGTTTCGTACGATTACTGGTCTCGCCGCGCCATCAAGGAGTAACGCGCCACTTCAGCCTCGCTGGCGACGCGTCGCGATGGGCTTTGTTCACGGCCAGGCGCAAGGTCGAAAGCTCAGTGCATCGTGACGCCGCCGCAAATCGCGATCGACTGGCCGGTCGCAGGTTTTCGGAAGATTTCGATACTTGATGAAACCCGTGGCGTTCCGTTTCGTGAAATCACGCGGCTGGTTGACCGCGACGGCGTGGCTGTCCAATGGAAGCGCCGCGCGGGCGAGAGAAAATCTCGATGCTTCACATCGGTGTGGAGCACGGTGTTAAAAGAATCGTGCGCCGATCGTGGGAGACTGCCGAGCTCGATTCGCCGCGCGCGTGGCTGATGGTCGCGGCGGCGTTCGTCGCCTGTTTTGTGGTTTTTGGGGTCACCTATAGCTTCGGCGTTTTCTTCAAGCCGATGGCGCTGGAGTTTCACGCCTCGCGCACCGCCGTATCAGCTTTCTTCTCGATTACCGGCTTGATCTATTACACGCTTGGCTCGTTGACCGGCCGTTTGAGTGATCGTTTCGGGCCATGCGTGGTCGTGGGTACGGGCGCGATTACGATGGGTGCCGGGCTGATCTTAACCGCATTCATCGGGCGGATTTGGCTCGGCTATATCACTTACGGGATTGGCGTCGGAGTTGGGGCCGCGTGCGCGTATGTGCCGACGCTGGCGATCGTTGGAGGATGGTTCAGGAAACGCCGCAACACCGCGCTGGGTCTTGCCGCGGCCGGCACTGGATGCGGGACGTTGATGGTCTCGCCATTGGCCGCCGCGCTGATCGGGCGCTACGGCTGGCGCATCACGGATGTGATCTTTGGCGTGGCCGCCGCGCTGCTGTTGGCGGTATGCGCCGCGATCGTTGAAGCGCCGCCGCCGCTGCCCGCGGCGACGCCGCGGCCCTTGGGCAAGATTGTTCGCTCCTTTGAATTCGTGATGCTCTACCTGTCCTGGCTGCTCGCGACCACCGCGCTCTTCGTGGCGTTCGTATTCCTGTCGCCGTTCGCGCGCGACCATGGCGCCAGCGGACTAGCGGCGGCGGCGCTGTTGTCATTGCTGGGCGGCATGAGCATTCCAAGCCGCATTGGCATCGGCTTTCTTGGCGATCGCCTGGGCACGCTCACTCTGTTCAAATTAACGGTGTTCGTGATGGGCGCCAGCTACGCACTTTGGCTGATGCTTCCCGGGTATGGATGGCTGGCCGCGTTCGCGGCGATCCTCGGCTTGAGTTACGGCGCCCGTATCTCGTTGATGCCGGGCGTGTTAATTGATTTTTTCGGACTGCAGGACGTTGGTGCGATGCTCGGAATATTCTTCACCTCCTCCGGAATTTCAGCGGTTGCGGGTCCGCTGCTCGCCGGATTCGTGGTTGACTCCAGCGGCAGCTATCGATGGGGCATTTTATTCGCCCTCGCGATGGGATTGGCAGGTTTCTGCGTCGTCATTCCGTTGCGGGAACGCATGGCGCACGAGAATCGTGCGATTGCAATTGAGTAAACTACCGCGCGATGCGCTGAGCGATCACGATTCATTCGCCGATTACGTCAGCGTGGCGCAGTCAATACCGTTAGCACGTTGGCGCCACCCTCACCGTCGATAACGGCGATTTTCCCGCCATTGGGCGACCAGCTCATCAGGATCGGCCCGCGCGCGGAACCCGATGCGACAATGAAGGCATTGTGCGTCGGATATGAGTACTCAATCAGCTCGCGCAACGGCAAGCTCCCGGGTCTGGCGATCAAAGCGTCGATCATGGCGTCGTCTGAGGCTCGCGAGAACACCATCGTGGTGTGCGCGAGCAAGGCGGCTGTGGTTTCGAAACCCAGGGAGTTGAGCTTTATTTCCGGCTGGTTGGGCTCGAACAGCGCAATTTGAGCCTTGGCTTCCAAATCGGGCGCCTGTGCCACGCGCCGCCATGTCAGCTCGCTATTGCCCAGCGCGATGATGCTGCCGTCGTTGGCATACGCGGCCGCGCTTGAGGAGACGGCTATAAGTTTGGTCGAACCCGTGAGCAGATCATAGCGGAACACGCCGGCGCTTGCTCTGTCCTCCGATGAGGCGAACAGAAACGCGGCGGAGTCGGGCGCCCATGAGAGCACCCGGATAGGCTTCCGATTGAGCTGGCGGCACGCCTGATCGCGCACATCCAAAACCACCGGAGGATCGTTGCGGTCACCCTCACCGGCCGCGAACAGACGGTTCGGGCTGAAGCTGAGATGCGACAATGGACATGCGATTTTATCCAGATGTTTGATATTAATCGCGCCGCTTACGTCGATCAGGTAGAGGCCGTCGCCTGGCGCTGGAGCCGGGAGGTTAGCAGCGGCGGTGGCCGCCTCGGTGTCAGGGTCCTTGCCCGGCTGGCCGGCGGATTTGTTGCCAGCGCCCGCTTTTGCCGCTGGAGTAGGCGCGGCGGCTGGAGTCGCGCTAGCCGCTGGCGTGCCAACTTGTGGCTGGGAAACCGGCGACGGCGCCGGTTTAAGCGCGAGCGCGAGCCGGTTGCGATCGAGCCAGGTCAAATCCACCAGATCATAGGAGCCGCCGAAGCTCGCTACCGGATGCCCCGGGCCTTTCGAGATTAGATCGCGCAAGACCAGCGAAAGCTGGTTCTGTTTTGGTTGGATCACCGCCGTGGCCAGGGTCATTCCATCCGGGCTTACGGCCACATTGACAATATGACCGTTCGGTCCGGCGGGGCCGAAATCCGCCGCAATCACTTGTTGGCTGGATAGATCGATGCCGCCGAAGCCGATTACGACAGTGTGGCCGTTGACCAGTCCCGTGACGCCAATGCCGCTGCCGTTGAGCAGCCATAGTGGCGCGGAAACCGGAATGAAGCCGGGTGGAAGTTGTGCCAGGCCCAACACCTTGATGCCTTCGGTGATACCGAGGGTCGCCGTATGCGCGGCGTAGCGCGGCGGGGGCGGCTTTTTTGGCTGACGCGCGCCGCACCCCGCCAGGAGCAGCATCGCCATTAAGATAATCGGTGCCGGGACAGACCGCCGCATGAAAAAAGGCTACTGTAAACCTGTCCGTGAAATAAACGGATCGGAGAACATGATGAAGTTTTTGCCTAAAGTTTCGCTTGGGCGCGAGGCTCGGCTCGGCGCGCTCGTAGCCGTGCTGCTGGCCGTCGGTGCGATCTGCGTTGATTTCGGCTGGCTGGCCCCTGGCATCGTGCTACTGGTGCTGGCGGCGCTCGCCGTTGCGGCCTACATCGTGTTCGTGGTCCGCCCGGCCCGCTTACCGCGTGACGCCGTGCTGGTTCTCAGAATCGCCGACGGTATCCGTGAAGACGCGCCCCGTTCCCCGTTCGAGCAATTGCGCAGCCGCGGCATGGTCACGCTGCTCAATTTGCGCAAGGCGCTCGAGGCGGCGGCGGCCGACCATTCCCTCAAAGCAGTCGTGATCACCATCGCGGCCCCCGGCGTAGGCCTGGCAGTGGCACAAGAGCTCCATGATCTGCTGCGCAATCTGCGCAACGCGGGCAAGCGCGTAATCGCGGTCATGGAAGGCGACGGCATCACCGTCCGCGATTATCTGATTGGGTGCGGCGCGAGTGAAATCGTCGTCAATCCTGATAGCGCCTTCATGATGCTAGGCGTCGCGGCCGGCGGCATCTTTTTGAAAAACGCGCTCGAGCGGATCAAAGTTCAGGCTCAGACCCTGCAATGGAAAGAATACAAAGGCGCGGCCGAAATGTTCACGCGGGCGGCGATGTCGCCGGAGTTGCGCGAGAGCCTCGACGCCATCGTCACCGATTGCAAAGCAGTGCTGGCGGAAAGCGTCGCCGCCGCGCGCGGGTTGGAGTTGGAGCGTGCACGCGAGCTGCTCGGCGGCGGGTTCTTGAGTGCGCGCGCCGCCTGCGAGGTCGGACTGTGTAACCGCACCGGCTATCTCGAGGATCTTCGCGCCGAACTCGCTCCCGACGGTAAGGAGAAGGTTTTTGTCGGTCTGAACCGCTATTTACGTCACGTCGATTACGAACGCGAGCCGAAACGAAGAGCGCGCCTTGCCTTAATCCACGGGCTTGGCCCGGTGATTTCCGGAGAACCGCCGATCGCGGGAGAATTCCTTAGCGGCGAGGCGGTGGCCGGTGAAATCCGGCGGGCGGCATCTGACAATGACGTGCGCGCGATTATCTTCCGGGTGAACTCGCCCGGCGGTTCAGCCTTCGCCTCCGATCTGGTTTGGCGGTCGGTGCGTGAGGCGCAAAAGCGCGGCAAGCCCGTGGTTGTCTCGATGGGCGATGTGGCGGGGTCTGGTGGCTACTACGTCGCGATGGCGGCCGACGCGATCGTGGCCGAGCCCGTCACGATCACCGGCTCGATCGGCGTGCTCTACACCAAGTTCAGTTTGCGCAGCCTGCTGTCTGAATTGGGCATTGGCCTCGATGCGGTCAAGTCCGACGAGGTCAGCGACGCGCTTTCCATGTCGCGAGAAATGAATGAACGCGAATTGGCGCAGTTGAACCAAGTCGTCGGAGAGTTATACCACACCTTTACGGCAAAAGTGGCGGAAGGGCGCAAGCTTGGTCCCGAAGAGACTGAAGCGGCGGCCCGCGGGCGGGTCTGGAGCGGCATCGCGGCCAAGGCTCACGGTCTGATCGATGAACTCGGCGGATTAGGGCGGGCGGTCGAGATTGCTCGTGAAAAGGCCGGGCTCAAGCCAGATGAGCAACACGAACTCGTGCCTTATCCTTCACCGGGTCTGCTTAGCGCATTGAACCAAACTATCGGGCGTGGGCAAATGCTGCGGCTGGAGATCCCCTGGCCTGCACGGATAGCGGCGCGCGCGCTCGGCATTCGTCCCCAATGGGCGCCGCCGATCATCGAGCTGCTGCTGCGCGGCGGCATCTCGATGCTGTGTCCATTCTTCGACGCCTTGAGCGACGGGCCGTGACGCGTCATTGTTGCAATTCCTCGCGAATCGAGTACATCTTCTGGCGCGCCTCAGAAATATACGCGTCGAGATTGTGGCGATGATTGGCGAAGATGCTGTCCGGTGAGCCGTCCAGTACAATTAACGGTTTCATCGCATCCGCCTTGCGCAGCGGATCGATGGTTTCGTTGAAGAGCGTGGTGAGTACCGGCTTGGTCTTCTGCGCCTGTGCATATTCACGTTGAACCGCCATCATCATGTAGTACATCACGTGCGCATAACCTTGCGCGTGGTAAAAGTAATCGTCATCGTTCCATGACCGGATTGGCCCACCGTCGGGCCTGCGCGTCATGTAGAGCATCGCGTGGCCATCGCCGAGCAGGTCGGTCCAGGCCTGAAATAGTCTGATTAACTCCACGTTGCGCTGGTTCAGTTCGCTTGAAGTGCGCGGATTCGCGCGCAGGCCGGCCACGTACAGACGCAAGTGACGCACGCCGTCCTCGTACTTGCTTTCAGCCGACGGCAACATCCAGCGCGTCGCGTCATTGCGGAAATCGGTATCGGCGATAACCAGGTTACGGTCGTATTCGTTGGAGGAGACCTTGGTCAGATGGTCTTTGAAAACGCGCATCGTCTCGCGCACGGCCATGATAATGCCCAACTGGCGATTGGCGTTGTTGTCGGCCATCACATGCGGTCCCCACAGAAAGAAATCGTTGGGACGCCAGCCGAAGCCGCTGTGCAGCTCATGGTCCATAATTGCCGCCAGCGTCGTGGCAAAAATCTCGCCGGGAACGAACGGTTTCCCGGGAGCGAATTGCTGATCGATGCTGTAGTCGAGATGATTATGGTGGATTTGCCCGAAATGTAATCCCAGAATCGTGGTGACCAAGACAAGCACGACCAGCGCGCCAATCGCGGTCGCAACGGCTTTGCGTGACATGCGTCGATTGTGCATCACGCGCGAATATGGCGCAAAACTGCTCTCCGCGCGGACTCAGTCACTTATGACGTCCTAGATAGTGGAACAGCCGTTGTGATTTTCAACGACTTACCATCAATCCGGCTTTATTGCTCGGCTGAGACCGGTACGGATCACGCCTTGCCGCATCCGGCATCAGCGAATCGAATAGAAAATTTGCATCGGGCTGCCGTTGCGCATCACGTTGAGGGTGATCGAGCGCTGATCGCGCAAATCTTCGAGCAATTCCATCGCTTTGGCTGGATCGGTCACGGATTGTCCGGAAACCGCCGTCAGCACATCGCCGTCCTGCAAACCGATCTGTTGAAAAATCGAACCGGGCTGAATTTCCGAGAGCCTGAAGCCGTCGCTGGCGCCGTTTTCCATATCGGGAACGGCACGGATTTGCGTGAATAGCTGCGCCATGTTGTGCATTTTGTTCTGCACCGTCGAACGGTCGATTATATAGCGATTGGCGGCCAGCTTTTCGACGCCGTTGCGATGCTCAGCGCCGCTCTGGCGCAGGTAGGACGGAGCGAAACGACCGCGGTGCAAAAATCCTTGAGGGCCCTGGCCTTGCATATCATAACGAGGGAGCTCGACTGCGACCCGATGTCCATTATGGAGCACGACAATGCGATCGGCGTCCACTTCCACCAGCTTACCGACACCCTTGATGGTATCGCCCAGACGGTAAAGCGTCTGATTGCTGTTCTGGTCCTGAACTATCGCATAGGGACGCGACCGCGTCAGATGCGAAGTTCCCAATAACGTGATGGGCAATGGCTCGTCACCTGCCGCGGCTTTTTCGGGCGTTTGTGGCGGCGCGAGATTGAAAATGTCACGTTTGACGATAAGGTCGTAATACGCAACGCCATGCGCGAAGCCCGTGCGTGACCGTGACGAGGCCCCGCTCGTCGCCGGCGGGACCACATTGCTCGCCAGCCGCAAGGTAATTACGTCGCCGGCGGCACGCGCCGCGAACCATGCGATTGCGGCGATCAGCACCAGGTTGAGCGCCATCACGTAGCGCTCGGACAGGTTGAACTCCATTTAGATATATCCGACGCAGCTCGCGGACTTGCCTGATCGCTTTTCAATTGCACGCACGTCACGGGCTCCGTTTGCTCGGTCCCTCTTTGATTGCTCTCTCACTCACGGGCTCGCAAGCGAGCCCTACGTCGTTTCGCCTGGCCTTGGCCTTCCGGGAGGGAAGCTCTGCATACGCGGCGATTCTGTCATTCTGAGCACTCCAGCGGAGCCGCTCTGTGCGACGAAGCGAGCAGACTCGTTTGCTCGCTCCGCCTATGGCTACGCTAATGGCAGACTTCGTTCAGAATGACAATAAAGTGGCTTGTGCAACGGTTCCCTAGACTCGGCTTCGCTCGGGACGACAGATAGGACTCCTGCAGAATTCATTAGAAGGGTGCCTCCGCCTCGTAGGAACAACCCTCGATCAGCCGTTGAACATCATAATTCCAGCGGCCCTTCCATCGTTCGATGGTCAGGTTTGCCTGGCTATAGCCGTGGGCGACCTGATCGAGCAGGCGCAGCAGATAAATGGTCTCGTCCTCGGACCTCTCGTTCAGGGCTTTTTGCCGCTCCAAGCCAGTCATCGCGACGTTGAGCACTTCGAGCGCAAGGTCCTTCAGCTTGATTCGGCCGGCGCGAGCGTCAAGGCCTAACTTATGCGCGGCGTCGGTCAGAGCCAGACGTTCTTCGTAGCTCCAGCGCTTGACCACGTCCCACACGGCGTTGAGGCAATCGTCTTCATACAGAATTCCCTTTAACAAAGCTGGCAACGCCAGCATCAGCACGGGCGGCTGGCTGTCGGCGGTGCGTACCTCGAGATATTTCTTCAAGCGTACTTCGGTGAAGATCGTGGTCAGATGATTAGTCCAGTCTTCCTCGGTCGCGAGCATCCCCTTCCATCCGCGTGCCATGTATTGGCGGAAGTTGATTCCAGGCGGCCGCGTCAGATCGATGTATTGATGGTCACGAATCAGGAAATACATGGGGACATCGAGGGCGTATTCGGTATAATCCTCGAATCCGGCATCATCGCGAAAGACGAATGCGAGTGTCCCGCAGCGTTCACGATCGGTATCCGTCCAGATATGGCCGCGATAGCTTTGATAGCCGTTGAGGCCGCCATCCGACAACGGCGAATTGGCAAACATCGCATAAATCAACGGCACCAGCCCCATGCTGACGCGCAGCTTGCGCATGGCGTCGGCTTCGTCGCCATAATCCAGGTTGGATTGCACGCCGGCCGTCTGCTTCATCATCCGCTGTCCCAGCGTGCCCTTGCGTGCCATGTAGGGATACATGATCTGGTAGCGCGTTTTGGGCAGCAACTCGATTTCACTGATCTTGCTAATCGGCTGCATCCCCAATCCCAGGATGGCGGCGCCGACTGAATTACCGACCTGCAAAAGCTGTTCGACGTGGCGGCTGAATTCGCGATGGGCGCAATGGATGGTCTCGCATTGCTCGCCCGACAATTCGATTTGCCCGCCAGGTTCTATCGTGATCGCGGCGCGAGGATCCTTGAGCGCGGTGACGCGGCCGCGCTCCTCATCGGGTTCGTAGCCGAAGCGCTCGACCAGTTGACGCAGGATTTCCTCGACTCCGCCCGGGCCGGAAAAGGGCAGGGCGCGGCCGTCGCGGGCCGAGACCGCGATTTTCTCGTATTCGGTTCCCACGCGCCACTGGGCGCGTGGCTTGGCCCCGCTTTCGAAGTAGCGAATCAGCTCTGCTTTGGATTCAAGCGGTTCGTTCATCGGCCTAATCCCATTACCTATTAGGACCTCGTCCCCCCAACCGCGCGCCCCATAATGGCTGCGATACCGGTTGGAGGCAAGCCATCCACAGCCTTGAGCGGCCACAACCACGTAGCAAACCTATTATGCCTACGGCGGTCGGGCCGGTGTAAGCGCTGCCGGCCGGCTAGCTCCGGGTTATCCGGCTTGCTGGCGTCCGCACGACTGCCTAACTTGAACGCGGAGACGGAAGATGCCCAATTATGTGCTTGCCATTGACCAGGGGACCACCGGCACAACCGTTATGGTGTTGGACGGGCGCGGCCGGATTCGCGCACGCTCATATGGCGAAATCCGGCAATTCTATCCGCGCCCGGGGTGGGTCGAGCATGACGCGGAGGAGATTTACCGCTCGGCCTTTGAGCTAAGCCGGAGGGCGTTGGCGCAGGCCCGATTGCAGGCGGGCGATCTTGCCGCCATCGGCATCACCAATCAGCGCGAGACTTTCGTCGTATGGCAACGTAAAAACGGCCGCCCGGTCCATCGCGCGATCGTATGGCAATGTCGTCGCAGCGCGGAGATTTGTGCCAGGTTGCGCGAACGTGAGGACGAAATCACAGCCCGGACCGGCCTCATCGCCGATCCGTACTTCTCCGGCACCAAGCTCAAATGGCTGCTCGACAGCGACCGCGCGCTGCGCCGGCGCGCCATCAAAGGCGAGCTGTGCTTCGGCACGATCGAAACCTGGCTCATGTATCGGTTGTCGCGCGGAGCAACGTTTGTGAGCGATTTCACCAACGCATCGCGCACCATGCTGCTGAATCTTGCAAGCCTCTCCTGGGATCCGCGGATGCTCGAAATGCTGGAAGTGCCCGAGCGCATGTTACCCGCTGTCGTTTCTTCACGCGGTCCGCTGGCCGAGGCCGCCGCCGGCACGATCGGTGACCGCGCCGTGCCTATTTGCGCCAGTATTGGTGATCAACAAGCGGCCTTATTCGGCCACGGCGTGACCCGTCCGGGCGAAGCGAAGGTCACTTACGGTACCGGCGCGTTTCTGCTGACGCCGCTGGGCAAAGAGGCGAAAAATTCGTCCGGCCGTCTGCTTCGCACCTCCGCGCTAGGAGCACAGGGCCAGCCGATCGTGGCGTTGGAGGGTTCGGTGTTTATCGCCGGGGCGGCGGTTCAATGGTTGCGCGATCAACTCGGTGTCGTGGCGGACGCGGCGGCGACGGCGGGCCTGGCCCGGCAAAGCCGCGAACGTACGCACCCGTATGTGGTGCCGGCTTTCGTTGGTCTGGGCGCACCTTATTGGGACGCGAACGCGCGTGGCGCGATTGTCGGCATCACCCGCGGCACCAGCCGCGCTGACCTGGTGCGAGCGACGCTGGACAGTATCGCTTACCAGATTCGCGACGTGGTCGTGGCGATGGAGTCCGCAACGGGCCGCCGTATCCGCGAACTCCGGGTCGACGGTGGCGCCGCCGCCAATGATTACCTGATGCAGTTTCAGGCCGATATTTTAGGCCGCAGCGTCAGACGGCCGAAAATGGCGGAGATTACGGCGCTCGGCGCCGCCATGTTGGCGGGACTGGCCGCCGGGGTGTGGCGCTCAGGTGACGAGCTGAGGGATCTTCGCAAAACCGATCGCGTGTTTGAACCGCGGATGACCGCATTTGAACGTGCACAACTGGTCAGCGGATGGAAAGCGGCGGTCGCGCGCGTCCTGACCAAATGACGGATGCGGCACAGGAGGGCGCGCGCATATGGATGCAGACTAGCGCCGGGCGGGTTTGATCAACGTCACGCGCAGGCCTTTCGAGGTCCAACCGACGTCGTAACCGACGGTATCGCCGACGTTGAGCAAGTCGATCCCCGGCATTTTGCCGCCAACCGGCGCTCCGACCACCGCGACGAAGGGAAATTCAAAGGGAATTTCCCGACCTTGATTCGAACGCAACAAGCCACGGCCGCGCACGCGGTCGAGCCGCACCAGCCTGCCATTATAGAAGTTGTCAGGAAAGTTTTCGTCGAATTGATCGTTCACGCCCGTGAAGCCGGTTCCTTCAGCAGACTATCCAGCTTGCCTTGGGCGTCAAGCGCGCGCAGTTCATCGTAGCCGCCGATAAGATTGCCATCGATAAAGATTTCCGGCACCGTGCGGCGCCCACCGGCCATCGTCGTCATCTTCTCGCGCAAAGCCGGATCATCCGTAACGTCGATTTCCTCAAAGGCGGCGCCCTTGCTTTTCAACAGCGCCTTGGCGCGCATGCAAAACGGACAATACGTAGTCGAATAAACCTGAATCCTGCTCACCGGGTATTCCTCGTCATTTATTTTCGCGCCGCGCTTCCTGATGCGCAAGTGACCAGCCACGCGCTATCGCGTATCGACGTAATGGCGCTTCAGCCAGACGGGGGAAACACCGGCCAGATATAGGGACTTGATCACCCACATGCGTGTTACGGTGCGGATCAGGCCATGCTTGCGCCAGCGCCGGGCGGAACTGGTCACATTTGTGCGCAGGCAGGCGATCCGGCCTTCGCGTTTCAACCGGCGGGAAAATTCAAGGTCTTCGCACAATTCGATTTCAGGAAAGCCGCCGAGACGCTCGAACACGGCGCGGCGTACGAAAATCGCCTGATCACCAGTCGCCACTCGGGTCAAACGCGAACGCAGACTAATCAGCGCACCCAGCATGCGGAAGGCGGCCGCGCGATCGTCAAGGATCAGATCAAACCGGCCACCGACCACGCTCGCGTCTCGCATCGCGTCCGCGATCGCAAGGGCGAAATCGGGTGGCACCAGCGTATCGGCGTGGACAAACACCAGTGCGTCGCCGCTGGCCAGCCGCGCGGCGGCGTTCATTTGAATTGCGCGTCCGCGCGGCGCCGCGACCACGCGATCACATAATGGACGCGCCAGCGCAACACTTTCGTCGGTGCTGCCACCGTCTGCCACGATCACTTCAGCCTCGGGCGCGCCGGCGCGAATCGCACGCAATGTCGCAACCACCGTCTGCTGCTCGTTGAGCATCGGCACGATCACCGAAAGCTTGAGATCCATAGAATGCCAAAGCGGCGCCGTCCGTTAATCACACAGCGGTCAGGCCAGGGGGCGGGTTCACCAGTGCCTGATGGTTGATCGCGGGGAAGTCCCTGACATGCACTTTGCGCCCGCGAAGTTCCAGCCGCCCTTCCTGGTAAAGCCGGATCGCGAAGGGAAAAATCCGATGCTCTTCCGCTTGAATTCGCGCCGCCAGCCGAGCCGGATCATCCGCGGGATCAACCGCCACGACCGCCTGTACGATTACCGGACCGTCATCGACGCCTTCGCTGACGAAGAAGACCGTGCATCCGCTGAAGCGGACGCCGTAATCGCAGGCCGCTTGCTGTGCGTCAACCCCAGGGAAGGCGGGTGAGAGCGCCGGGTGGATATTCATGATGCGGTTGTGGAAGGCGCCAATCATTACCGGCGACAGCAGGCGCATAAAGCCGGCGCATGCCACCAATTCGACGTCGTGCGCCTTAAGTGCCGCCACCAAAGCGTGATCGAACGCTTCACGCGTCGGGAACTCGCGATGATCGATGAATTCGGTATCGATGCGATGGCGGCGCGCACGTTCGAGGCCAGGCGCGGCCGCTTTATTGGAAATCACCACTCGGAGGTCGGCCTTGAGTTCGCCACGCCCGACCGCATCGATGATCGCCTGCAGATTGGTGCCTTCGCCGGATATCAGCACGCCGAGTTTGACTGGTGCGCGTTCCATTTTCCCTGGTCTCCAGCCGCTGAGAATCGTTATTTGGCCCTGTTGGACAAAAGCGTAACCGGATTTTGTTCGAAGCAAGTTGCACGAAGGCAAGGAAGCTGATCGCCTTTCTCGAAGAGGCAGTTTAAAATCGCGTCATCGCTTTTATGAGAATTCCTTTGTCAACAGAACCTAGATGAACCTGACGCCGCGGACACCGGCCGCGACTTCGCCCACGATAAAGGCCGGTTGCCTGCGACGACGAAGAAAGGTTACCACGCGCTCGGCGTCGCCGGGCGCGACCACCGCGACCATGCCGATGCCGTTGTTGAAGGTACGGTCCATTTCGCTTTGCTCGATTGGGCCAAGGCGGGCGATCATGGTGAAAATCGGCGGCACCGGCCAGCTTCCTCTTCTTATGATTGCGCGCAAACGCGGCGGCATCACGCGCGGCAGATTTTCGGGTACACCGCCGCCCGTAATGTTCGCCAGACCTTTAAGCCGGAAGCGGCGAAACAACTCGATCACGTTTTTCGCGTACAGGCGGGTGGGCCGCAAAAGCTCATTGGCCAGAGTGTCGCCGAGTTCAGCCACGCGTGCGCCCAATTTGAGCCGGGCGCGTTCGAGCAACACCTTGCGCGCGAGCGAAAAGCCGTTGGAATGAAGCCCGTTGGAGGCAAGCGCGACGAGTACGTCGCCCGCGCGCATCGACTGCGGCCTGGGAATAGCGGCGCGCTCGGCCATACCCACCGCGAAGCCAGCCAGATCGTATTCTCCGGGTTTGTACATCCCCGGCAATTGGGCGGTCTCGCCGCCGACCAGGCTCATCCCGCTTTCGGCGCATCCGCGTGCGACTCCATCGACGATGGTGAGCGCGATTTTCTGATCGAGCTTGCCGCATCCGATGTAATCGAGGAAAAAAAGCGGGCGCGCATTGTGGCATATGATGTCGTTGACGCACATCGCGACACAGTCGATGCCAACGGTATCGTGGCGCCCGGTCATGAACGCGAGCTTGAGCTTGGTGCCGACCCCGTCAGTACCCGCCACCATCACGGGCGCGCGCATGCGCTTGAACTGATCAAGCGCGATCATCGCGCCAAAAGCGCCGATGCCGCCGATCACACCGGCGCCGCCTGCACGCTTCGAGATTGTGCGGAAAAGCGGAACGAGCCTTTGCTTCAAAGCAATATCGACGCCGGCCTGTCGATAGGTGAGTCGCCGCGCCATCGCTCAGGTGCGCCGCGCCACGGCGAGCGCGCGCCATGCCTGCTTGCCGTTGGAATAGACGGTGAGTCCCTCGCGGTAACGCAGCAGTTGCAGGCTCCCGAGCAACTCGCGCAGTTCATAATGATTGAGCAGGAAACGCGGGTCGCGCGGATGGCCACTGGCCGCCTGGTCGATCAAAAACGTGTCGAACAGCAGCACCCCGCCTGCTTGCAACGACTGGATAAGGCGCGGGACCAACCCGCGATCAAGATAGCTGACGTTGATGATCACGGCGAAGCGCCGCGGGTGAAACGGAAAACCGTGTTCGAGGTCGCTCACAACCGGGGTGATGGGGAGTTTTTCCGTCGTCGCGGAAGTGGCCAGCGAGCCCATCGCGGTAACGGAGAAATCAGTCGCGAACACATGAAAACCGGCACGTGCCAGAGCGATCGTGTTGCGTCCCATTCCGGCCGCCACGTCGAGAGCGAGCCCGCGCGGCAATAGTGGCATCATCTCGATTAACGATGGCTCGGGCTCGCCGACCGCCATTCCAAGGCGAAAACGCTCTTCCCACATCGCACGCGCATCAAGTTTAGAACGCACGTCACAGACTCCGTTCGGAATGACAGATTAAGATTTGCACAGAGCTTCCCTCGTTCGCTCATACCGCGCGCGCCAAGGTTAAAACGTCAACGCGACGGGCGCCCGCTTCGAGCAACGTGCGCGCGCATTCGTCGGCGGTGGCGCCGGTGGTCATCACGTCGTCGACCAGCAGCACGCGGCAATTGGCTACGCGTCTGGGGCGCTTGATCGCGAAGGCGCGCCTGACATTAGCTCGGCGCTGATGATGATCTTGGGAGGTTTGCGGCGCGGTGGCGCGCACGCGCACCAGGTTGCTTACGTCCATCGGCCGGCGCATCCAACGTGCGACCGCCGTCCCCAGCAATGCGGCCTGATTGAAGCCGCGCCAACGCAGGCGTCCGCGATGAAGCGGGACGGGGATGATCACGTCGTAATCGTTGCCGGCCAGCGGCACGATTTCTCCCAGACACTCCGCCAACGCCCGGGCAAGCGACTGATCGAGGCCGTACTTATGCCGCCGAATTATCGAAGGCACGGTTTGCAAATCTTCGCCGGCGTTCGGGCGGTAACGTGCGATCGCGCGAGCGGTGCTGAAATGGGGCGGCGATTTGGCGCATTGGACACACCACCGCGAGCTTTCCACCGTCGCAGCCGTTAGCGGGATGCCGCAGATTTCACACCATGGCTCGTTTACCCGTTCGATGCGCGCCAGACATCGCACGCACAGCCGCCTGATGGTGTCGGGCGGCTGGCGCTCGGCGCACGCGGCGCATCGCGGTGGATAAAGAAAATTGAGCACGTGATCGAACATCGGAACGCCTACCATAGAAATGAAGATTTGCGCGGCCAAACTCAAGTAACCCACGCGGCCGCATTCATCTTCAAAAAGCGACCCCCTGGATAGCTACGATTCGCGCATTTCTGTGGTATAGAAGGCGCATGGACGCACCGCTCAAAGGAATCAGGGTCATCGATTGGACGATTTGGCAACAGGGACCAGTGGCGACCACGATGCTCGCTGACATGGGCGCCGAGGTCATCAAGATCGAGGAGCGCGATAAAGGTGATCCCGGTCGCGCGATTTTCGCCATCGGCGGGTCCTCCGCGACCTCAAAAGGAGGCAGTCACAATTTCTATTTCGAAGCCAACAATCGCCATAAGAAGAGTATCACGCTCAATCTAACCAAGCTCGAAGCCCGCGAAATAGTCTACAAGCTCGTGGCCAAAAGCGACGTGTTTGTGCAGAATTTCCGCAAAGGCGTGGCCGGACGGCTGGGACTTGGCTACGAGGAACTGCGCAAGCATAATGCCAAGCTGATTTACGCCAGTTCCTCCGGTTATGGCCCGTACGGACCCGACAGCGGCGAGCCGTCGTTCGATTATCTCGCGCAGTCGCGCTCGGGCATCATGAATATCGCCAGCGTCACCAGTGACGAGCCGATCTACCTTACCGGCGGGATCGCCGACCAGATGGGCGCGATTATGCTGGCCTATGGCGTGATGAGCGCTCTGGTTGCGCGCGAACGCCAAGGCGTCGGCCAGGAGGTTAACGCCTCGCATCTCGGCTCGATGATCGCGTTGCAGGGTCTGAACGTCTCGAGCCGCACGATCCTGGGCCACGAGTTTCCGCGCAATACCCGTGACGACGCCTACAATCCGTTATGGAATCATTATAAATGCGCCGATGGCAAATGGTTGAGCCTCGGGATGCTGCAAACCGATCGCTATTGGAAGGATTTCTGTAAAGCCGTCGGCATCGAGGAGCTGACCGACGATGAACGCTTCAGCAATATAAAGGCGCGTGGCCGCAATCATCGCGAACTCGTGCGTATCCTTGACGGCCTGTTCGCCACTAAATCGCGCCCGGAGTGGCTCAAAATACTCAAGCAGGGTGGTGACTTCATTTACACCGTCGTCAACCGCATCGACGATTTGCCCAACGACGAGCAGGTGCTGGCCAACGGCTATATTGTCGACTACGACCATCCGGAGATTGGATCGACCAAACTGGTCGGCGTCCCCGTGCTTCTCAGCGAGACACCCGGTGAAGCGCGCGGGCGGGCGCCTGAACTGGGGGAAAATACCGAGATGATTCTGACGGAATTACTGGACTATAGCTGGGAAGACGTGGCGCGCCTGCACGAATCCGGCGTTATCTGAAATTGCGGGAAAGACCCGCACGATGGAGATAATTCCATGGGCTTGACGGGAACACTGGAAGATCGCGAGCAGATTCGGGAGTTGTACGCGCGTTATGCGCATACCGTTGACCATGACCAATTTCCCGCCTGGGTGAAATGTTTCACCGAGGATGGGACCTTCGAAAGTCCCATCTTTGGCAAGCATTCGGGCCCACAGGGGCTGTTCAAATTCACGGCGCTGTACAAGGAATCGATGGGCGGGGCGCGGGTCCGCCATGTCATGAGCAACATCCTGTTCGAGGTGGACGGCGATCACGCCAACGGCAGTTGCTATCTCAGCTATTATCATTGCAAAGACGGCAAGGTCTCGCTGGCCGCCTTGGGGCGTTACGATGACCGGTTGCGCAAGGTCAACGGTGAATGGCTGTTTGAGAGCCGCAAGGTGACAATCGACGGTCACGCCTGAAGCGCCGCGCTCTTATCCGAGTTAGGTGGTCGCGCCGGTGTCTGGTTGCAAACCAAGACGCTCCAGGACCGCGTTCAAATCAGCCGCCAACGGCGCTCTTACGTGGACGTGCCCACCGTGGGGCGTCGTGAATTGGAGTTCCGCCAGATGTAGCCAGAAGCGGCCTTCCGCCAGCCCCTCCAGCGACGGACCGCCGTAGAGTTTGTCACCAGCCAATGGGAAGTCTTCACTCGCCAGGTGCATGCGTATCTGATGCCGCCGCCCGGTGCGCGGCGTCACTCTCACGCGCGTAAAAGCTCCAAGGCATTCGAGCGGTTCGATCAGTGTGGCGGCGGGCCGCGCAACACCAGCGAGACGATTGCCTCTGCCGGCGTCAGGATTGAGCGCGACCATCTTGCGCCGATTCTTCGGGCTATGAGCGATCGGGCGAGCGATCTCGATGGGCGCGATCAGCGTTCCGGTGATCAACGCCTCATAAATCCGTGCAACGCGGCCGTTGCGGATGTCCGCCCGTAGCTTCATCAGCGCCTCGGTGTTGCGGGCGATTAACAATGCGCCGGAGGTCCCATTATCCAGCCGATGAACGAGGCCGCCTTCGAGTGGATTATCCCCGACCGTCGCGACCTCGGGATAACGCGCGACGACAGCATTAATCACGGTTCCAAGCTCGCCGGCGCGAATCGGATGGCACGGCATCAGCGGCGGCTTGTCGATGACCACAACGTTCTGGTCCTCGTACAAGACGTTCACCTCACCGGCGGGCGCGATGGTGCATATCTCGGGCCGGGCGATCACCTCGACTTGGTCGTCCCGCCCGACGATTGCGCCCTTGCGGCATCGATGGCCGTTGAGCAACACGCCGCCTTGCGCGATCAGTTCGCGCGCCATTCGGCGTGAAGCGGCCATTCCCGTTCGCACCAGGTAACGATCAAGCCGCTCCATTAGCGAAGCCGGCGGCGGAGCGAGCAGACGAGTCGGTTCGCTGCGTTCAGGATACGAGTCTGCGAATTGCGTCTCGAAATCAATATGACAACTCGTATGTGACGCTTCTCTAATGTGGATGGCTTCAGTTGTCCGAAATGCCGTAACGCACCCAGCCTTCGATTTGCCGGAAAAACCCGCCAAACGGATTTTCGTTAGCCGCCGGCACAAAGAAGCACTTGCGCATGTAATCGAGCGCTCCCGAGTAATGCTCGAAACCTTTGCTCAGTTCTTCGAACATCAGAAAGCCCGGACGGTAAAGCGAAACGTCGAGTTCCGACACCATCCGATAGGAGCGCGCCCCCTCTTCGAGGTAGAAGTTCAAATAGCCACCGCGTTCGACAAAACGCCGGAACAGTCCTGACATGAATAGGGTATAATCGCCCACGTATTTGTGCACCGTCCGCTCGCCCACCACCCGCATCTCCTGGTTATCCGCGAGCGGGGTAAGTTGCGCCAGCATCATCTCGACCACGCTCTTGAGACGCCGCCCCTCAGCGTCGCGCAACGCGAGCCAACGGTCGGAGCGGCTGAAGTCGGCCAGCACGGTGGCAAGGTATTCAGCGATCCGCTGGTCGCCGACGCCAAGCTGATCGAAACTTTTGCGGACCATGATGAGGAAGAAGCCTTTGAGTTTCTCCGAAGACGATCGCTCAACCCGCATACAGGTCTCCAATCCTACCCGAAGTCGCCGCGTGAGTTTCCCTACTTGTGTATAATCTTAGCGGCTCGAGCGTGATCGCGCCATTGACACCAGGCGGACCGACGCCGGGCGGGACGTAGTGGAGCCGAGCAGGCGAGTCCGCGAGCTGCGTTGAGAAAAAGTGGAGCCGAGCACATTAGTGGAGCCCAGCGGGACGAGCGCATTAGCGACGCCAAAGGCGGAGCTAGCAAACGAGTCTGCGAGTCGCGTTCAGAGTCAGGCGTCGGCGCGCCGCGCTGATAGGCGGGTCCGCGGCGCCAAGGCCCCGGAAGTTGCGCGCGAGCGAACGCCGCCGCTGGGTGCGGCGAATTTATGCTGGTAGGCGGGAAACTGCCACCATGACGCCCAAACCAACAGCGCCAGCACGATCAGCGCCGTTATCACGTCGGCCAGTCCCAGCCTGATCGCTCCGACTGCCCACCCCGTACGCCGCCGCATGCGCTGTTCCATCAATGCCGAAGCGATCATCACCCTTCCGCCGCGTGTAAAGCGGAGCGAATCGCTCCGCGTTTGGCCTTCACCGGCAACCCGAACAAGCGTCTGAGCTCACGGCCAGTAAGCGATCTTTCGCTCGACGCGATACTCAGCGGATCGCCGGTGGCGACAATACGTCCGCCCTCGTCGCCGCCGCCGGGGCCGAGGTCCACCACGTAATCGGCGTGCGCGATGAATTCAAGATTATGCTCGATCACCACCAAGGTGTTGCCGTCGACGGTCAGCCGCCCCAGCACGCGCAACAAACGCCGGATGTCCGACGAGGCGAGACCCGTGGTCGGTTCGTCGAGCAAAAACATGCGCGGCAACACTTTGCCGTTTTTATCGGAGGCGGGCGGCTCAAGGTCGGCCAGTAGAAAGCGCGCAAGCTTGAGCCGTTGCGCTTCACCGCCGGAGAGCGTCGAGGTCGTCTGCCCGAGTTGCAGATAGCCGAGGCCAACCGCGCTCAGCGGTTCCAGCCGCCGGACGATTGCGGGAAAACGCTCGAAGAAGGCGCGGGCCTCATCGATTGTGAGTTCAAGCACCTCGGTGACGTTCCGCCCCTGAAATCGGATGGCGAGAATATGACTCTGAAAACGGCGGCCGTCGCACGTCTCGCACTTGACTTCGAGGTCCGCCATAAAATGCATCTCGATGGTGACCGTTCCGGTCCCCTGGCATCGGCTGCAACGGCCGCCTTCGACGTTGAAGGAAAAGTCACGGGGCTTGATGCCGAGACGGCGCGCCTCCGCACTGGAGGCGAAAAGCTTGCGGATCTCGTCGTAAATTTTCAGGTAAGTGGCCGGGTTCGAACGCAACGAGCGGGAGGGCAACTCCTGACCCATATGCACCATCGCCCCGATTTGCTCAAGGCCATCGATGCGCTCGCAAGTGCCAACCTCGCTGACCGGTTCGCCGCTATGCCGCAGGTAGTTGTTGTAGAGCACGTTCTCGAGCAGGGTCGATTTGCCTGAACCGGATACGCCCGTGAGACATATCAGGCGTCCAAGCGGAAGCGAAACGTCGATGCCGCGCAAATTATTTTCGCGCGCGCCGGCAATTCGTATGGCGGGATCGCGCCGGGTGAAACGACGCTGACGCGACAACGCGCGCATCAGCAGCACCCGCCCGGGGGTTTCATCCGCGCGGCTCGCGCGCCCCTTCCGGGGCGCTCCCGCATAAAGGAGTTGCCCGCCTTCGCGTCCGCCCCCCGGTCCCAATTCGGCCACGAAATCAGCTCCCGCGATCATCGTGGGGTCGTGCTCGACCACCACCACGGTGTTATCCAAATCGCGCAGATGGCGTAAGACGCCGAGCAGGTTTCGCGAATCACTCGCGTGCAGGCCCACGGTCGGTTCGTCGAGTGCGTAGAGCGTATGCGACAAGAGGCTGCCCAGGGCGCTGGCCAGATGAATGCGTTGTGCTTCACCACCGGAGAGCGTGCGCGCCTGCCGCTCCAAGGAAAGGTACCCGAGCCCCACCTCGATCAAATAGCCGATGCGATTGCGCAGTTCGCGCAAAAGTACGCCGGCGCGCGCGGCGATCACGCGATCGGCCTCGAGCTTTTCCAGCCATGCGGGTATATCACGCACCGCCATTTGACCAACCGCCGCCACCGATTTGCCGTCGACGGTGACGTTCAGCGCGTCCGGCTTCAATTTGGTTCCACCGCATACCGCGCACGGCACGAAACGGCGATAGCGTGCGAGCAGAATCCTGACGTGCGTCTTGTAACGCCGGCGTTCCATCCAGCGAAAGAACCCGCGCACGCCCGGCCAGTGCTCATCCCAATTTTGCCCGTCGGCGCGCGGTTCGCCGTCGAGCAGCCACGCGCGTTCCTCGGCGGTCATTTCAGCGAACGCGACCGCCGTGCGCACCCGCGCGCCACGCGCGCGCTTGAGCATCCACTGATGCATTTCGCGGTAAGCGGGAGTGCGCCAGGGCGCGACCAGACCCTGGCGCAACGAGAGCCGCGGATTAGGCAACACCTTTTCAAGATCGAGCTCGACGGTGCGTCCAAAGCCCTCGCATTCCGAACATGCGCCGATCGGGCTGTTTGAGGAAAACAGCGCGGGGCTGGGCTCCGCAAAACCGCTGCCACATCGCGAACAGTTGAACCGCCGATCCAGCTCGAGCGCGTCCTCGGTCCGCAAAATGCCATTCTCACGCGCGATCCGTACGACGCGGGCGCGTCCGCCGCCGAGATAAAATGATTTTTCGAGCGCCTCGCGCACCCGATCCGCTGAAGCATTGCTCACGGCGACGCGGTCGATGACCACCATCAACGCGTCAACCAAATCTGGACCCAGGCGTTCGGGAATTTCGGCCGTTTCGACGATTCGTTCCGAATGGTAAACGCGGTGATAGCCGTTTTGGACCAGATAGGCACAGGCTTCAGCCAGCGATCGCGAGCCGGCTTCGAAAGGTGCGAGAAAAAGATAAAGGCCGGGCGCGGCGTTCACGCGCGCCGCCGCGCTATCGGTGCTATCGCGTGTGACCTCCGTATGGCAACGCGGACACATGGTCTTACCGGTTGCGGCGAATAGCAGCCGTAAATAATCGTTGATTTCCGTGACCGTGCCGACGGTCGAACGGGCATTCTTGATGGTATTCTTCTGACGCAGCGCGAGCGCGGGTGGAATATCGGAAATCGAGTCCACATCCGGCCGTTCCATCCGTTCCAGGAACAACCGCGTATACGTCGACAGGCTTTGCACATAGCGGCGCTGCCCTTCCGCGTAAATCGTGTCGAACACCAGGCTCGATTTGCCCGAGCCGGATACCCCCGTTACAACGGTGAGGCGGCGATGCGGTATTTCGAGTGAGATATTGCGCAGATTGTGGGTGCGGGCCCCGCGGATACTGATTGAACGCTCCAACGCCCCCTCGGCCTGGCCTACGCAACTACACGCGTTTAGCGGTCGGACAGCGGCCGCGCTTTGCTTGCGCGCTCGCCCGGATATTCGTCGGCCATTTGTGCATACAACTCTTTGAGCCGCACATCGAATTGGCCCTGCAGCCGATTGGTCTCCGCACGGCGTTGCGCTTCCTGCAGATGCTCGAGTTTTTTGAGTTCGTCTTCCAGCCGGTACATCAGGCGGTTACGCTCGATCAGATATTGATAACCATTCATAGGGCGCCCTAAAAGCAAATTCCAAAGATCGTAATTATAGTTTATCCTGAATCGTCCCGACAACCGCCCATGAGCGCGTTATCGACAATACTGCGCGAACCCGGCATCACCGCGCTGTTCCCCCTGGAATAGGCCGGGGATGTGCGCGGTCTTTTTGGGCCGGACCGGCGGCCACAGCGGCGGGCCGTATCGAAGCTTCAACCTGGCGGGCTGGGTGGGCGACGAGCCATCGGCGGTCGATCGCAATTGGCGGCGCTTCGATGCGGAATTCCCCTCGCGTCGCATCACCCGTCTGCGCCAGGTGCATGGCGCCGCGGTGCGGACCATTGAAAGTGCTGAAAGCCCGCCTGCTGATGGCGATGGCATGGTTACGGCGATAGCGGGAATCACCTTGGGAATATTTACCGCCGACTGCGTGCCACTCCTCATGATCGACCCGCAACGACGCATCTGTGCCGCTATACACGCGGGTTGGCGCGGCACCCTTGCCCGCATCGCGAGCGAAGGCGTAGTCGCGATGAGCAGGCTGGGAGCGAGGGCGAACTCGATCCACGCCGCCCTGGGCCCCGCCATCGGGGGATGCTGCTTCGAAGTTGATACCGGGCTGGCTGAGCGCTTTGCTGACGTAGCGGGCGGCAAGCACATCCGGGCCGGCCGGCCAGGCAAGGCGTACCTCAGCCTGCGTGCTATACTGCGCGAGCAACTGGAGCGATGCGGTGTGCGGCGCGAGTCCATTATAAGTGTCGGACCGTGTACGCGATGCGCATATGACCGCTTTTTCTCCCGGCGCGCGATGGCGGATGGCGTTACCGGCCTCCAGCTCAGCTTTATCGGTTTGGACCAGTCGGCGTGAATCCTCCGATATCCATCGGCCGTGATGCCAACGATGACTTCCAGAACCTCCAGCAAAGCGCGAAAACGTGGGCGCAAACGCAAGCCACCGGCAAAGAAAACGTCCGTGACGCCGGGCTTGATTCGAAAGCTGCGCAAGCCGATGGCGCCACCCTCCCGGGTCGAAGATGATTCGAAGAAATACCAGCGCGCGCGCGAACGCGAGCGTCAACGGCGCTCCGCTCAAAATGACAAAATGCACAATTCGGGTAATCATCAGCGCCATGACAGGAATCTCCTTGGACGCCATCCAGCATGATCAGTTTTGATTTGACCGACGAACAGCGGATGATCCGCGATACCGTGGCGGCCTTCGCCGCCGATGAAATCCGGCCCGCCGCGCGGCCGGCTGATGAATCCGGTGAAATTCCCGACGGCTTGATTACCCGGCTGTGGCAATTGGGGCTGGTGCGCGGACAGATTCCGGAGCAATTCGGTGGTTACGGCGACGTGCGTTCGGCAGTAACCGGCGCGCTCGTCGCCGAAGAACTGGCTTACGGCGATCTTGCCATAACGCTGCATGCGCTGGCCCCGCGCCTGTTCGCTTTTCCCGTACTCGAGATGGGCACCGACGAACAGCGGGCACAGTTTCTGGGCGCCTTCGGCACTGACGCTTTCGTGCCTGTCACCGCCGCACTGACCGAGCCGCGCTTTGATTTCGATGCGGCTTCGATTACGACCGTGGCGCGTGCGGACGGTTCCGGCTTCCGGCTGACCGGCATCAAATGCGGCGTGCCGCTGGCGGCTCAATCGGACGAGCTGCTGATCTATGCGGCGATGGAAGGCGTAAGCGAGACGGCTAGCGTCCAGGGATTTATCGTGCCCCGGACCGCCGATGGCGTCGTGATTTCCGCGCGTGAGAAAAACATGGGCCTGAAAGGCCTTTGCACTTACGAGATCAAACTTGAAAATTGCCGTGTCGATGGCGGTGCGAAGCTGGGCGGAGATCGCGGTATCAACTTCATCAGGTTATTGAGCGAAACCCGCGTGGCGGCGGCGGCGATGGCGGTGGGGGTGGCGCGCGCGGCGTTCGATTATGCACGCGACTACGCCAAACAGCGCCGCGCTTTCGGCGTGCCGATCTCAAGCAAGCAGGCGATCGCGTTTATGTTGGCCGAGATGGCGATCGAAATCGACGCGATGCGCTTGCTGGCCTGGGAAGCGGCCGCGCGCCTGGATCATGGTCAAGACGCGCTGGTGGAGGGTTATCAGGCTCGCAATTACGCCGCCGCCTCGTCGCTGACGGTCACGGATAACGCCGTGCAGGTGCTTGGCGGCCACGGCTATATCCGGGACCATCCGGTCGAGATGTGGCTGCGCAACGCGCGTGGTTTTGCCGTGTTCGAAGGCCTCGCCACGGTATAAAAGGAACTGCTGCCATGATCGATTTTGAATTTGAGCCGCGGATGCTGAGTCAACTCAAGATGTATCATGCGGTTGCCGAACATATGATGCGGCCAATCTCGCGCGAATGCGACGAGCACGAGCACCAAAAACCATGGCAATTTTTCGAGTCTATGTGGTCGGCGTCGAACAGCCTGGGTCCGGCCGCCGGTGCGGACCGTTCGAACAAGAGCGACGGCCGGGAAGGCCAAACGCGCAATCTCCAGACCGTCGCCAGCACCGAGGAATTATGCTGGGGTGATGCCGGCCTGTTCCTGTCGATTCCCAACCCAGGCTTGGGCGGCGCCGCCGTTGCCGCCGCGGGTACGCCCGAGCAGAAGGAGCGGTTTCTCCGCCGCTTCCGCGAGGGCAAGCCGAAGTGGGGCGCGATGGCGATAACCGAGCCGGGGTGCGGCTCCGATTCCGCCGCGATCATCACCACCGCGACCCGCGACGGCGATCACTATGTCATCAACGGCACTAAAATCTTCTGCACCGCCGGACAAATGTCAGCGGAACAATCCGACGGCTTTGTCGTGGTGTGGGCGACCGTGGAGAAGAGCGCCGGACGCGCCGGTATCAAGCCGTTCGTGGTCGAACATAATACGCCGGGGATGTCGGTGGCGCGCGTCGAAAACAAACTCGGAATCCGTGCCTCCGACACCGCGATGATCGTGTTCGACAACTGCCGCGTTCCCGCCGATCATCTGCTCGGTAGCGCCGAGGTCAGACGACAAGGCGGCGGTTTCAAGGACGTCATGGCGACTTTCGACGCGACTCGCCCGATTGTCGCCGCGATGGCGATCGGAGTGGGGCGCGCCGCCCTTGAGTTCGTGCGCGATTTTCTTTCCGAGCACAACGTGCCAATCCGTTACGGACTGTCGCCGCGCCGGCTTATCGGGATCGAACGCGATTTCATGGAAATGGAGGTGCAGCTCAAGGCGGCACGGCTGCTGACCTGGCGAGCCGCCTGGATGCTCGATCGGGGAATCCGCAATAGCCTCGAGGCCTCAATGGCCAAGGCCAAGGCGGGCAAAGCCGTCACCCATATCACGCAGAAAGCGGTCGAATTATTGGGTCCACTCGGCTATTCCCGCGCCGTGTTAGTCGAAAAGTGGATGCGGGACGCGAAAATCAACGACATTTTTGAAGGTACGCAACAGATCAACTTGATGATTGTCGCGCGCCGAATTCTCGACTACGGCAGCAAAGAATTGAATTAGTCCGCGGCGGATATACCACTGGGAGCAAGCCACCATACCGGGGCGCGCGAATGACGCGCCGGGTCCGCTCGCCTATTGTTCAATAAAACCAGCGGTGCCTGTCCCAACTGAAGATTTCGAGCGTGTTGGTCGTCCCAACAATTCGCGGCGTGGCATGCTTGGCCTGATTGATCGTCCGGCCAGTCAAATAATAGCTGTATTCCTGGTAGGTGACCTTGCCGATCGGGATGCCCTCGCGGGATTCCTTGCACTCACAGGTCCGCACCGGTCCATAGCCGACGTAGGTCGCGGACTCCCAACCGCCGTGTTCCTGGAACTTCAGATGGGAGAGATTGTTTGACTCGCGCGCGCGCAATTTTTGTTGCCAATCACGGCAGAACGACGGAAATCTATCCGAGGCAATTTTGAATTTGCGGCGATCCTTTGGCGTCAACCTGCTTAGCAAAGCCTCCAGTTCAGCCTTTTGCGCGCGCTCGTCCGCCTGACCCGAGGCGAGCGGCCGCATCATCGAAGGATACGTCCCGGGCGACAAGGAGGCATTCATCGAGCCCGCTCGCATATTCGGTTTAGCGGCTTGGAGTGCGGCTGAGTTGATGGCCGGCGCAATTGCCGCGGAGACGGCGGATGGCTTCATGATAGTCGAATTGTTGAGCTGGGACGGTGCTTCCGCTGAAGGCGGCGGCGCCTTGAGCACGGCACCGCGTCCAGTGGAGAAAACATTTCGACCGCTCGTGGTGGCCGGCGATGAAAATGATGGTACTGGTGGACCAGTCTGTGATTGTGCGTAGAGGTTTGGTGAGACCGTAAAATAAGCCGTCAACAACCCCACCACCATCGCGCAACTTCTGCCGAACGGTCTTCCTCGCAACATCGGCACATCATCTTCGATTGAGATGGCCCCAAGGCTGCCACGGCCGCGACCCGCTTACAAGGGCCGCGGCCGTGGCGACTGAGACAGCTGGACTCTATACTTATTGCACCGGCACGAGTTCGACACGCCGATTCTGGGCTCTCCCTTCGGCGGTGGAGTTGGTGGCGACGAAATGCGTCTTGCCGTAGCCTCGCGGAATCAGGCGGTTCGACTGGACGCCTTGTCCCTCCAGATAGCGGGTGACCGCGTCCGCACGTCGCCGCGACAGTTTGAGGTTGTACGCGTAACCGCCGATCGCATCGCAGTATCCATCAACGTTGACGGTCATATCCGGGTGCTGCTTGAGTACTTGCGCCGCCTCGTCGAGTACCGGCTTATCGACCGGCCGGATGATGGCTTTATCGAAATTGAAATGGACGCCCCGCAAAATGATCCTCTGCGCCACTGGCGGCGGTGGTGGTGGCGGAAGAGGCGGCGGTGGTGGCGGCGGCGGAGCTGGTGTCGGCGGTGCCATCAGGTAGCCGATGATCGCGCCGGCCAATGCGCCCGCGCCGATACCGACTGGAATGCCAGGCCAGTTATCGCTGTTGTCGGCGGCAAACACCCCCGCACCGATGCCGCCGCCGATTGCCGCGCCAATCGCCGCACCCTCCAAGGTGCTGCTGCGCTGCTCGGCGGTCATCCCGCAGCCTGAGACCATCGCCAAGGCGGCTAACCCCAGGACGTAAATTCTTATTCTTTTCACCACGACCGGCACCTTCCTTCTTTCCTTGCCACCACCGCAACCACGGTAATGGGCCTGAGCAAGCCATCAGAACGAATTTGGCAGATCTGTCCTGCGGCGGGCGGTGGTTCGCGTCCCGCATCGTCTATCGAACGAGACGGCTAAGAAACTCCCCCAGTGGCGCGCCCTCCTGCCCTCACGTCACAACCGGAGCAATATTACTTGTCAATGCTGACAATTTGCAACATCCGCACGTCATTCTGACTCAACGCGCGGTAAAGCTTCAGGTAATCACTGAAGCGTTATGGCATGTCCGCAAAGGTTCTCTGGCGGCTGCGCGCTCAGAAGTTACGAAGAATGATGGGACACATCATCGGAGAGAGTGACAATCGGCATGGTGGAGACTGACGATCCAAGGTTCCGTCACTTGAGGAACCTTTGCGCAAGCTCCTTTTTGTCACTAGAACGAAGTCTGTCGCTACGTGCCGTAGGCGGAGCGAGCACACCAGGCAGAGCGAAGCGGAACCGAGCGAACGAGTCCGCGAGTCGCGTTCAGGACAACGAGTCCGCGAGGTGCGTTCGAAATAAGTGAAGAATCCCGGAAAACCCTCTGAAAAGACCAACGGATCTGGGATTCCTCGCCGCGCCCGGAATGACCGGACAAGGCTTGGAGTAGGGCCTCACTCAGGGAACGGGCGCTTCGGCCGCATCCGGTCCACAACCCGCATTGGTGTTAATCGTTCGATCCGTTGTGCTCACGGTTGCCCCACCCCGCGCACAACGTCTTTTCGGCCATACCACTTCGTAGCTCATACCACGGCGCCATGCAGCGGCAGTCGCCGCATACATGGACCGCATAACACCCAAGCCTCCTCGGTGTCGTCGACCACCAGAATGCCCGTGATCACCGCCTCGACGTCCCCGCAGCCATGGCAAACCAGGAGGCCGCCGTCGGCGAGCGCGTCGGCGCAAACACTCGCCACGCTCGCGGCGTCATTGATCAACGACACGTCCATCAGTTCAGAATTCATCTCGATGTTTTCCTCTCGCCTACGGCCCCAAGTATTTTCGAATATCGCGTGCGAATGAAAACTATTTACTCAATCCCCGCTAACTGATAGTGAGCACAAGATGACTACTTGCTAGCGGAGTTGATACCTACTCAAATTCAACTTCATGCAGCAATATTCTAGCTCATCGGTAATCCTATGCAACCGTGAAATGCCGCCGGATTATTTCGGGTGTCAACGCGTGTCCGCGGCTGAATTGGCGGCAGGACAAAGATTTCGCCCTATTTATTGGGGTTTCGAGCTTCTGCCGCCGGAATTTCGCACAGTTACCGGTGCCTTGGACCACTATAGCGCAAGCTGGTTGATCGATTTGCTCCGATCGTGATGCCCATCCTCCGCGTCCGCGGGTGGGGGTGGCGCGGCGGCTCTTTTACAAGAACGCGAACTGGCTAATCGCGCGCCAAATCAATTCAACTCGGAGATGGCAAAGATACGGCGCATGATCGCACATTGGCGCGCTCTCGATTGTAATGTTTGACATTGTGATGACCTTGCGTGCGCCTCACGTCGGGCATGAGGCGTTTTCTTCCCCTCGGAAGGTTCATCGCTTGCTCCGCGGATGGTTTTCAGCCTTGAGCGACGGGCTGCTAGAATACCGCGTTATCATGCTTTCATTGGCGCGCGGCAAAGATGGGGTGTTCAAGCTGGTCTCCGGCTACCGCCCGCAAGGTGATCAGCCGGCGGCCATCACCGGCCTTGCGGGCAACGTCGTTGAAGGCGTCAAGCATCAGGTGCTGCTTGGCGTCACCGGCTCGGGCAAAACCTTCACGATGGCGAATGTGGTCGCCGCGGTGAATCGGCCGACGCTGGTGATCGCGCCCAACAAAACGCTGGCGGCGCAGCTTTACAACGAATTCAAGAGCTTGTTTCCTGAAAACGCGGTACGCTATTTCGTTTCGTACTACGATTATTACCAGCCTGAGGCGTACGTTCCCTCGACCGACACCTATATTGAGAAAGACTCCAGCATCAATGACGAAATCGACAAGCTGCGGCATTCCGCGACCAAGGCGCTGCTGGAGCGCAACGATGTGCTGATTGTCGCTTCGGTCTCGTGCATCTATGGCCTCGGCGAGCCGGAAGTCTATTTCGAGATGCTGGTGTTTCTCGAAGAAGGCCAGGCGATCGAGCGCGACCGCGTGCTGCGCAAGCTGGTCGATATTCAGTATCAACGCAACGACTATGATTTCCATCGCGGGACCTTCCGGGTGCGCGGCGACGTGGTCGAAGTGTTCCCCGCATATGAAGAAAGCCGCGCCGTGCGCATCGAATTCTTCGGCGATGAGGTCGAAGCGCTTTACGAGATCGATCCGCTGCGCGGCCGCATCCTGCGCAAGCTGCAAAGCGTGGCGATTTATCCGGCCTCGCATTATGTGACCACTTCCGGGCGGATGGAGGTCGCGGTGCGCAACATTCGAGCGGAATTGAAGGAGCGGCTCGAATTTTTCCGCGCGGAAAACCGTCTGCTCGAAGCGCAACGGCTTGAGCAACGAACACTCTATGACCTTGAGTTGCTCGCCGAGATGGGATTTTGTCCCGGGATCGAAAATTATTCGCGCCATCTCACCGGCCGCGCCCCCGGCCAGCCGCCGCCGACGCTGCTGGACTACTTTCCCAAGAATTTTCTCTGCTTCGTTGACGAAAGTCACGTGACGATTCCACAACTGGGCGGGATGTATCGCGGCGATCACTCGCGCAAGAGCACGCTGGTCGAGTTCGGTTTCCGCCTGCCTTCGGCGCTGGATAACCGCCCGCTTAATTTCGAGGAATGGGGGGCCCTGGCCAATCAGCTGGTGTACGTTTCCGCCACCCCTGGAGATTACGAGCTCACGCAGTCGGGCGGCTTGGTGGTCGAGCAGTTAATTCGGCCGACCGGTCTGATCGACCCCGAAATCGAGGTGCGCAAGGCGGGCACCCAGGTCGATGATCTGCTCGAAGAGCTGCGCAAGCGGATCGAATGTGGCGAGCGGGTACTGGTAACCTGCCTGACTAAAAAAATGGCGGAGGACCTGACCGACTATTATCACGATCTCGGCGTGCGCGTTCGTTATCTCCATTCGGATATCGAGACGATTGAACGCGTCGAAATCATCCGCTCGCTGCGCAAGGGCGATTTCGACGTGCTGGTGGGTATCAACCTGTTGCGCGAAGGCCTCGATCTGCCGGAAGTGTCGCTGGTCGCCATTCTTGACGCGGACAAAGAGGGTTATCTGCGTTCGGCACGCTCCTTGATCCAGACCATCGGACGCGCCGCGCGCAATCTCAACGGCAAGGTCATCATGTATGCCGACATCATTACCGCCTCGATGAAAACCGCGATTGATGAGACCAATCGCCGCCGCGCCCGCCAACTGGCCCATAACCAGGCGCATGGGATCACGCCTAAATCGGTGGTGAAGGCCATCGATGCGTCGCTGGTCGAGATGTATTCGCCGGAATGGGCGGTGGTGCCGGAAGTCGACGACGCGCCCGCGCGAGAAGAGGAGTTCGTCGCTCCGCATGAATTATCCGATCGCATCAGCGAACTGCGACGGGACATGATGGCGGCGGCGGAACATCTCGAATACGAGCGCGCCGCCGAACTGCGCGATCGGATTAAACGGCTCGAACGCCAGGTCTTCGGTCTCGACCAGCGTCACCCATCGCCCGCCGCGCCGGCGGGTTCCGCGCATTCGCGTCCGCGCCGTTCGGACGATATGGCCGTTCCGTCCAGGAGTGTCGGAACTGCTCAAGCCGGCACTGTGGGCAAGGCAAAAACCGGAGCGCAATTGAAATCCGGCCAACGCCGCCAAGCCGAGCGGAAACCCGCCCGCCAGGGACGGCTCAAACTGATCCCTGATCGCCCCGAGTGATTACCGGGTGAGACCGGGTGGGCCATACCAGTCAATAATGAGCGGGCGCCGGGGGTAAATGCCGCCCGGCGCCTGGTGTGACAGACGACGCGAGCCTATTTCTTTCCAACTTCGAACGAAGGCCCGACATAAGCGTTGGCGGTATACATCGCGCCGCCGAAGTCCGAATCGGCGAACAAATCCTTACCCGCCATGATGCCGCCATCAACCACCATCGCACTGCCGGTGATCCATTCGGAATCATCACTGGCCAGAAACAATGCCATCGCGGCGATATCTTCCGGATGGCCGGCGCGACGCAACGGATGCAGCTTGGCCAGCATCTGTTCCATCAGGGCACGGTCGGTGCTCATCAGGTTGAAAATTGGCGTGTTGACGCCGCCGGGGCAGATGCAGTTGACGCGAATTTTATCCTTGGCGACCTCAAGCGCGACTGAGCGGGTGAGATTTACCACGCCCGCTTTGGCGGCGCTGTAAGAATGCGGGCCGAGACCGCCAGCCAGACCAGCAATAGAGGCGGTCGAAATGATCGAGCCGCCTCCCGCTTTGCGCAACTCCGGTATCGCGTGCTTCATGCCGAGAAAAACGCCGCGCAGCAGCACCGCCTGGGTACGGTCCCAATCCTCAACGGTGGTCTGTTCGATACCGCCCAGCGCACCGGCCAGTCCGGCATTGTTAAAGATAATGTCCAGCCGGCCGAATTCTTTCACCGCCCGCGCGATGGTGGCTTTCACTTCGGCTTCGGCCGCGACATTGGTCTTCTGGAAGACGGCGCGTCCGCCGTTCTCCCTGCAATCCCGCACCGATGCTTCTCCGCCTTCCTCGTTAAGGTCGGCGAGCACGACGGCGGCGCCTTCGCCCGCGAAGCGGATCGCCGTGGCGCGGCCCATGCCACTGGCCGCGCCCGTAATAACCGCAACTTTGCCGTCCAGCTTTGCCATAAAAGACCTCCCGGCCCGCGCCCTCCGGCGACAATTATGCGGACCAGGTGAGAACGACCCCTCCTCGTCCGCTGATCAGGCCTGATTGCGAATGATGGTATAATTGCGCGCAATGTCCAAACGACCCGCATCCAACCGCCAGAGGGCGGCGGCAATGATCCGTTCAGTCGAGGGAATGCGGCCCGGCGATGCTCCGTCCGCTGGTGAAGCGGAGAGCGCGCAGGCGGGACTGGCCGGCGGCGCCGAGGCCCCGCCGGCCAGCCTCGCCGCCGAGGCCC
>JBOHWL010000255.1:0-2451 GCA_050736615.1 Binataceae bacterium (SeqCode)
GGCGACATGATCGCACTGATCCAGCGCATTGTGAAAAATCGCCTCGCCTACGTGGTTGGTTCGGGGGTTTACTTCGATGTCGAGAAATGGCGCGGAAAACACCGTGCCGGACGCTTATCGCGCCAGAGTCTCGACGAGCAGCATGGCCAGCGCCTCGAACACGCGGCGGACAAGAAGAGTCCGCACGATTTCGCCTTATGGGTGCTGAATCAGCCGGGTCATCTGATGCAATGGGATAGTCCATGGGGACGCGGTTATCCGGGCTGGCATATCGAATGCTCCGCGATGTCGATGAAGTACCTGGGCGAGACCATCGATATTCATTCGGGTGGCCTCGACCATGTCCCGGTCCATCATGAGAACGAAATCGCGCAGTCCGAGGGCGCGACCGGCCATCCGTTCGTGCGCTACTTCATTCACAACGCCTTCCTGGTCGGAATGGAGGGGGCGAAGATCAGCAAGAGCGCCGGCCGCTTCCCGATCTTGGACGATCTGATCGCCGCCGATATCGATCCACTCGCCTTTAGGTGGTTGTGCCTGATGGCGAAATATCGGTCCGAGCTGATTTTCACAGTCGATGCCGTTCGCGCCGCGCAGAACAGTCTACTCAGGCTTTATAATTTCATCGCCGATATGCCGGAGGCCGTGAAAGAAGGGCCGGATGCGGGCTGGGTCGGAGAATATGTCGAACGGTTTGGTGAAGCCCTCAACGACGATCTCAATACCGCTCAGGCCTTGGCCGTCGTCTTCGAAGTGCTTACGGCGGCGCACAGGATGCGCGATTATAATGTTTGCAACGCGATCAGAAAATTTGATTCCATTTTGGGCGTCGATTTGGAGAACGCACAACAGAAAATCGCTGTTCTCTCTGAGAGTTCAAAAACGCAGGATGTCGCGGCTCATCTTAAGGCTCGCCAACGCAAACAACTCAGGGAGAGCAAGCAATACGAGAAGGCGGACGCACTGCGTCAGGAACTTCTCCAAAGCGGCTACAAGGTCGAGGACGTGCGCGCCGCGCCGGGCTATCGTCTGAAAAGGCTGTTCGTGGCGGGTGGCACGCCTTGAACCATCGGCACACGCTTTCCTACAATCGCCTCATCCGAGCGACGGCGCGCGGGACGCATGGCGCAACCCATCGCCCGCAACAAAGGTATCCAATGGCCATTGAGCTAAAGAAATTCGACAGCCGCATGCAGGGCAGCCACGAGGGCGCGGAAGTCCGCCACCTCGATCCGAGTAACATTCCCTACTATTTGCCAATCAGCGACGAGGTAACGATTTTCACCGCCGCCTACCAGGCCCGCCTGCCGGTCCTGCTTAAAGGACCCACCGGATGCGGCAAGACGCGCTTTGTCGAGCACATGGCCCATCAACTGGCGATCAACGGTGAAGGGCCGACCGAGCTTATTACCGTCGCCTGCCATGAGGATTTGACCGGCAGTGACCTGGTCGGACGTTTTCTAATCCAGGCGGACGAAACCGTGTGGGTCGATGGCCCTTTGACTCAGGCGGTGCGCCGCGGTGCAATTTGCTACCTCGACGAAATTGTCGAGGCGCGCAAGGACACCACCGTGCTGATCCATCCGCTCTCGGATCATCGGCGCATTCTGCCGATTGAAAAACGCGGTGAGACTTTGGAAGCGCATACCGGTTTTCTTTTGGTGATATCCTACAATCCTGGCTACCAGAGCATTCAGAAAAATCTCAAACATTCGACGCGTCAGCGTTTCATCACCATCGAGTTCAATTATCCGCCGGCGGAAAAGGAAGTTGAGATTATCGCGCACGAGTCGGGCGTCGATCATGAGATAGCCTATCAACTCGCGCTATTGGGCGAAAAGGTGCGCAATCTGAAAGCCTCGGGACTGGAAGAGGGCGTCTCCACCCGGCTGCTGATCTACGCCGGCGAGTTGATCCAGCAGGGGATTGCGCCGCGGCGGGCGGCCACGGTCGCCGTGACGTGGTCATTGACTGATGAAACCGACAGCAAGCGCGCCATCAACGAGATTGTCAACGCGATTTTTCCCGAATGAGCAAGCTTGCATCAGGAGCGACGGCGATCGGCACGAAACCCAAATTGATCGATCTGCGCAGTGACACGGTTACGCTGCCGACCGCCGAAATGCGCGAGGCGATGGCGCGCGCCGAATTGGGCGACGACGTTTACGGCGAAGACCCCACCGTCAATCTCCTGGAGCAACGCGCAGCCGAGATTTTCGACCGTGAAGCGGCACTCTTTGTGCCCAGCGGCACCATGGGGAACCAGATCGCGATCCGCCTCCACACGCAGCCCGGCCAGGAGGTGATCGCGGAATCGCGCACGCACATCCTCGATTACGAAATGGCCGGGGCCGCCATCTTCTCCGGCTGCCTGATTCGCGCCGTGCCCACCGAAGACGGCATCCTCTCGTGGCGGCACATCGAGCCGGCGATCCGGCCGCGAACGACAAT
>JBOHWL010000256.1:0-8442 GCA_050736615.1 Binataceae bacterium (SeqCode)
TAATCAAATTGCCGATACTTTCGTACAGTTGGTCAATAAACTACCGACCATAAAGAGCCAATGGTTATTCATCGATTTTCAAAAAACGAATACCCCATCGCTCCGCGTCGATCCCTCGACTCCTGCAGCCTCCGCTCGGGATGACAAAAATTAGGGCGCATGTTAATCGAGCAGCCGTCGGTTCAATCGCGCTAAAAATCACACGTTCTCGGGATGCTAGATAAAACTCTATGCACTGCTTCCCTCATGCGCAGTCGCGGCGCGTTCGCTACGGCTTAACCGCTGCCCCGTTTGCTGTCGGTTGCCCGAGAGCTAACCCGCAAAGAAATGGCGGAGGCGGTCGCAGGCCAGGGCGATGGCGCCACGCGTCGCCGGCGTCCCGGCCAAGGGATTGAGCAGCACAAAATCGTGGATGGTGCCGTGGAAGCGCACGGCGGTGACATTAACGCCGGCTTCAATCAGCTTGTGCGCGTAAGCCTCGCCTTCGTCGCGCAGCACGTCGAATTCGGCATTTATCACCAGTGCCTGCGGCAATCCCGCAAACTCTTCGACCGAAGCGCGCAGAGGCGAGGCGGTCGGTTCGCGGCGCTTGGCCTGGTCGGGCAGATACTGATTCCAGAACCACTTCATCGCTTCCAGCGTAAGAAAGTGACCGGTGGCGAATTGCTGATACGACGGCGTATCGAAGCCAGCGTCGGTGACGGGGTAGAACAGCACCTGGAAACCAATCTTCGGCCCTCCCCGCCGCTTGGCGAGGAGCGTCATCGCGGCCGTCATATTGCCGCCGACGCTATCGCCCGCCACCGCGAAGCGCGAGGTATCGAGATTGAGCGCCTTGCCATTTTCCGCGACATATTTGGCCGCCGCGTAGGCCTCCTCCAACGCCACCGGATAACGCGCTTCGGGCGAACGGGAGAAGTCCACGAAAACCACCCCGGCCTGCGCTCCGGTTGCAAGGTCGCGAACCAGGCGATCGTAAATGTCCTTGTCACCGAACACCCATCCCGCGCCATGCGTATAGAGCAGCGTGGGCAGCGTTCCCGTGACCCCCTTGGGGCGCACGATACGGATTCGGACCTCGCCTTTGGGTCCGCCCGCGATCGTGCGTTCTTCGATATCGGCTGGCGGCTTGGTTACGGCAACCGCTTGCAGGCGAGTGAAGGCGGCACGCCCTTCTTCTACCGGAATTTCGTAAATTTGCGGACCTCGCTGCGCGTTGACCGCCTCGAGGAACGCTCTGGTGACCGGTTCGATTCCTTTGCTCAATGAAGCCATGGTTACCCCTCCCTTTTTGGCTTGAAATCAATTCCGCACGCGGAAAAATTCGAGATATCCGAGCCCAGTTGGATCGAAAGCCGCGGTTCTCGAAGAAACAGACTGCTCGTAAAGCAATTATTTCAACACTAATCTGCTTATGCCGCCATTTTAGATAAGTCAACGAACATACACAGCAACGCTCAGATCGACGTTGGACATGCGGTTCATGAAGATGATTCTTTAGCTCATGTGACATCCGCGAGGGTTTCGCTATTTGCCGTCCGAGGTTTAACCGAGGCGAGGAGCCGGCCATGAGTGACGTGGAAAGCCAATCGAGTGACCGCAACGAGATCGCCGTCGCGAGATGGCATCGGCGGATGCGCGCGGCGCTGCGTCCGCTCATCACTGCGGAACTCATTGCTGAGCATGCGCGCGACCCACTTGGCGATCACAGCGACGCCCTCAAGCGCGTACTCAATTATATCCGCCGCACCGAGCTCGACGGCGCGCTCGTCGTTATCTGTACCGAGCCGTTCAAAGAATGGCGCGTCGCCCGCCTCGCCACGACGCGCGAGCAGGCCCCGGCCTTCGATAACCGCAGGTTCACTTCTGAGGCCGAGGCGATGCACGCCGTCTTTCTGATGCGTGTGGAAGAAGTGATGCGCGATTAGGATTTTCGACGAGGTAACGACGATGCCCCACATTCACGGCTATAGCGACAAGATAAGCGTCGCGTCCGGCGAACGGATCCGTTTCATGGTCAGCGTGGAGAACGCCGATCGCTATCGCGCTGAGATTGTGCGTCTGATGCGCGGTGACGCCAATCCCGAGGGTCCAGGTTTCAAAGCTGAAGTAGTCAACACGCCGGCCAATGGCGAATATTCCGGGCGCTTTCAGCCGGTGCGCGCCGGCTCTCATATCGTGGTGGACGACTCCGGCGCTTTGCTGAACATCAACGAAGCAATCACGGTGCATGCTTTCATCATGCCCACCACACCCGCCAAGGGGATGCAAGGAATCGTCACGCGATGGGATGCGGAACGGCGTATTGGCTGGGCTCTGATGATCGATGATCAGCGGCGGGTGGCGCTATGGCTCGGCGATGGGACCGGGCGGTTGGTGCAAGTGGCCGCGCCGATGGCGCTTTTGGCCAATGTCTGGTACGCGGCGGGTGCCAGTTATGACGGCGCCCACCGAAGCGTAATTATCCATCTGGCGCCGGTCGTTAACTCGGTCAATTCGCTGATCGGGCCGGTCGCGGCGATTCCGGGGCCGCTGACGCATCGGGCCACCGTCGCACGGCTTGATTTTCATTCTTCGTCCACGACGGTGATCGCTGGATGGGGCAAGCCGGTGTCCAAAGGCATCATCGTCGACGGCCATTACAACGGCAAAATCGACCGTCCGCGAGTTTACGCACGCGCGTTCAACGCCGCCGAACTGGCCGAAATAAGCGCCGGACGCGAGCCCGACGCTAGCGGTCTCGTCGCGCGCTGGGACTTTGCCGACGGAATCGGGCCGGCGGGAATTCCCAGCGACCGCGTGACCGATATTTCGGGCAATGGCCTGCATGGGCATTGTATTAATATGCCGGCGCGCGCGGTGACCGGATATAACTGGACCGGCCGCGAGGAGCACTTTATCCACGCGCCCGCCGAGTACGGTGCGATCCATTTTCACGACGATGACCTCGAAGATGCCGGCTGGGAGCCCGGCTTCGACCTGGCGCTGCCGGACACAATGCGTTCAGGTGTCTATGCCGCGTGCGTGCGCGCCGGCGATGCCACCGACTACATTCCATTCTTCGTGCGCGCGGCACGGCCTGAGAGCGAGATTGTCTTCCTCGCGCCAACCGCGTCGTACATGGCCTATGCCAATGAACAGCTCGCGTTCGGCTTCGGCATCGGTGCGATCATGGGACGGATGACGCTGGTACAAACCGAAGACCTCTACCTTCATCAACATCCCGAACTCGGGCTTTCGACTTACGACCATCATGCGGACGGCGGCGGCGTGTGTTACTCGTCACGCCTGCGCCCAATCCCGAACATGCGGCCCAATTACCGTCATGAAAGCGGCTCGTTATGGGGACTGGCCGCCGACCTCGACCTGGTGGGATGGCTTGAGGCCAAAGGCGTTCGCTACGACGTCGTCACCGACGAGGACCTCCATCGCGAGGGTTCGGCGCTACTGAATGGTTACAAAGTCGTTCTAACCGGCACTCACCCCGAGTACTACTCGTCGAGGATGCTCGATGCGATGGAGGCGTTTCTAACTTCCGGTGGGCGGCTGATGTATCTGGGTGGCAACGGTTACTATTGGGTAACTTCATTTCATCCGGATAAGCCGCATCTGATCGAAGTGCGCAAGGGCGAAGGCGGCTCGCGCGCATGGCAGGCGCGCCCGGGCGAATACTTCCATAGCACCACGGGCGAGCGTGGAGGCGTGTGGCGCAATCGGGCGCGTGCGCCGCAGAAGCTGGTCGGCATCGGCTTTGCGGCGCAAGGTTTCGACCGCTCCTCGTATTTCCGTCGGATGCCAGATAGTTGCGACCCTCGCGCAAATTTCATCTTTGCCGGGATCGGCGACGATGAGTTGATCGGTAATTTCGGTCTGATCGGCGGCGGCGCCGCGGGTCATGAGTTGGACCGTTACGACCTCACCCTGGGCACGCCGCCCGAAGCGATGCTGATCGCCAGCTCGGAAGGACATGGCGACAATTATCAACGCGTGGTCGAAGAGATTTACTTCACATACCCGGGCACCGGCGGCACGCAGGATCCGGGCGTCCGCTCCGATATAGTGTATTTTCGAACCGCTGGCGGCGGCGCTGTCTTTGCGACCGGCTCGATTTCATGGTGCGGCAGCCTCTCGCATAACAATTACGACAACAATGTTGCGCGCATCACGGGCAACGTCCTCGAGCGCTTCATGAGTAATGAGCCGCTGCCATAGCGGTTGACGGACGCGGGGTTTGAACTTTCACCCGTCATGGATCAGGCCGCTCGCGTTTGCATCCAGCCTTGATGTTGGAGCGGCGTGAGTCTCTATCCCGAGTATTGTTTAACCGCGAAAACCCGCTCCCGCCCTACTCTTTCAATCCGGAGTGTGTCGGCGGCGGATCCATATGGTATAAGTCCCGGATGCGATTGCCGAAGAGTAGTAAGAAGACGTTCGCCATAGCGCTTTTATTATTGATTATGGCGATTACCACGCCGGCGGCTGGGCTGGCGCAGTCGCAAGCGGCGCCGAGTAATGGCGTCAACTGGAGCGATGTCGGTTACGGCGCGGGGTCCGCCCTCGCCAGTCTCGTGTATTTTCCCTTCAAAGCGGCCTACGCCATCATCGGAGGCATCGTCGGTGGCGGCGCTTATCTCGCCACGGTTGGAAACCGGCGCGTCGCCGATCAGATCTGGCGTGCCTCGATGGGCGGCGATTACGTCATAACCCCAAGTATGCTGGAAGGAACAGAACCGCTCCACTTCTCGGGAACTTAGCTGATTGTCTCTCACGGGCGTCATTTTCGCGCACTTGCGTAAGTGCAACCGGTCCCGAGCAACGCGAGCGCTCTTCCTACCGCAGGCATGGAATGCCTCCGCCGGCATGGAATGCCGCGAATCTTTCCGGGATGACTGGCACTGCGGGCGTGCCATCTCTAAAATCCCACTCCGTGATGCATTGGAAAAAGCTCGCCCGTTTGCCGCGAACCGCCATCGTTCGGCTGGTCTTCGCCCTCGTCGTGGTTGGATTCATGTTAGCCGGATGGGCCATTGCACCGGCGCTGGCCCAGGCCGGTGACACGCCCGCGCTCGACACGGCGCACGACGCCGCACTCAAAGCCGCCTTACAGAAGCAGTTCTTAATTCCAAATGTCGCCGACATCGAGCTCGGCTCGGCGATGCATAGTCCGTTTCCGGGCCTATGGCAGCGTAGCGTCACTTTCAGCAATGCGCAGGGGCAGAAGGCGACTTATCCGATTTATCTGGATCCAAGCGAAAACCGGTTGATTATCGGCGGACGTTACGTCGATACCAGCCATCCGTGGCAGGAACTCGACGTCAAGGCGCTGCATCTCAAGGATCGTCCCACCCTTGGTCTCGCGGACGCCCCCGTCACGATTATCGAATTCGCGGATTTCGAATGTCCTTTTTGCAAGCGCGCCTTTAATGAAATCGAGACTTTGGTCAACACCACTTATCGTGGCAAAGTTCATCTTATCTGGAAAAATTATCCCTTGATCCACGTTCATCCGTGGGCCGAGCAGGCGGCGATCGCGGCGGAATGCGCGCGGCGGCAGAACCCACACGCGTTTTGGACTTTTGCCCACGATTTCTATCGCGACCAGGATCAAATTTCAGTCGAAAACCTTCGCCAGCATGTTGATGATTACACTAGCGACGCCGGCCTCGACGGCAAAACGCTCAACGCCTGCGTGCTGGGTGATGCGGCGCAACAACGCGTTCAACAGGACATGCGGGACGGCCAGGCGCTGCACTTGGAATCGACGCCAACCTTCATCATTAACGGCGTTCCTGTAGTGGGGCTACCGAGCGGCAACGTGTTCGACTTTGTGATCACGTCGCAATTGAAGCAGCGGAACGCCACGCGCTAGTCAGCCGCTGAGAGAGATCGCTGGATTACTGCGGGAGCCATTTATGCAACGGCGTTGGCGCGACCGGTAGCGCCGGCATTGGCGCGACCGGCGCGGCCCTTCCGCCCGCGCCTTTCACAGCCCGATTGGGCGCGCTGGCGGGACTTCTCGGCGCTGGCACTGCCGCGTGCGGCACCTGCATCGCAATCGGGGAAGGCGGAGTCTTGGGAGCCGCAACGCCCAATTGCGCGAGATCGTCCACCACCTCTGTGCGCTCACGCGAGAACGGATTGCTCTTCAGAAATTTCTGATAAGCGTCGATAGCGCCCTGCTTGTTGCCAATTTTTAGCAACATGCGCGCATTACTGAGCTCGGCTTGTGTTTGTCGCGGGCCGGGAATTTGCGCCGCTTCACTATAGGACTTTTGGGCCAGCTTGAAATCGCCCAATTCTTCATATGCGACACCCAATTGAGTGCGCGCGAGGTTCTCAAACACCGGATGCGCGGCGGTGGACAGATATGCCTTGAGCGCGTCGCGCGCCTGAGCCGCCTTACCGTCGGCAAGATAGGTATTGCCCAAATAGAATTGGGCCAGCCGGCCTAATTGATGATTCGGACGTTTTTTGGCTAGTGAATGAAAATCGTTTTCCGCGCTTTTATAATCTTTGTGCTCGAGCGCCGTCAGCCCCTGATAAAACTTCTCACCGATGACGCGGTTTTGATGCTGCCAGAAGAAATAAACCCCGAAGGCGATGGCCGCCAGAATTATTACCGCGGCAATCGCAATTATTACCGCGGCAAGGTGGTCGAGCAGGAATTCCCCGGCATCTTCAAAGAAGCTCTGGAATTCGTCGGGCTGCTTGAGGTCCTTGCGGCGCAGCTTATGATGAGTCGCCATGGCGAGTGCTCAGAGGGGACAGCGTAGCGGATTTAGCCGGCGCGAGGAACTTGGCAAGCGCGTACCCGCGCTCACATCTTGTACTTGAAATCCTCGGGCGACATCTTTTCGAGGATTTCGGACCATTTGTCGCGGGAGACACCGGCCAGGTTCTGGTCGGAGCCGGCTTGCTGCTCGGCGGCCGATTCATGCAGCTCGCTGGACAGTTCGAGCACGGTCTTGGCTACGTAGATAGGTGACTTGGTACGGAGCGCGACCGAGATAGCGTCGCTCGGGCGCGAATCGATATGCAGCACTCCGCCTTCGCGGGTCTTGAGTTCGAGCCGGGCGTAGTAGGTATTCTCGCGCAGTTCGGTGATCTCGACCGACTCGACCGAAGCGCCAAGTTCGCCCAGCATGTTACGCATCAAGTCGTGGGTCATCGGCCGCTGCGGCTTGATGCCTTCGAGTTCGGTCGCCATCGAAGCGGCTTCGAGCGGACCGATCCAAATCGGTAAATTGAGCTTATTATCAGGGTCCTTCAGCACCACTATTGGCATTTTGGTTGTCGGATCGAGTGTAAGCCCGCCGACCATCATCAAAATAAAATCTTCCTTGGGACCGGCCATAATAGGTCTCTTTGGCACTATCCTCTGATACCTGCGGCGCTCATAGCGCACGGCGCACGGCTGTCCATTTATCTTGGACCAAACGGTTGCGAGCGTCAACCTGATTGGTCGCAGGAGCCTGTGCCACAGCCGTTTCAGTGCGGCACGAGATGATCGATCACCCGGTAGAGCTGGTTGAGATTGCGGCATTCCTCCACCAGGTCGCAATGAACCTGGTAACGTTCCATCTCGCTGTCGCCGAATCCCCACGTGTTGCGGCTTTCCGGATTAAGCCAGATTATGCGCTTGGCGCGCTGTTTGATCTCGCGCAAGCACCAATCATGCGGCAGATTGTAGTTGTTGCGCGCGTCGCCCAGGATGATAACCGTGGTCCGCTTGTTGACGGCGCCCAGGTGATCGCCGACGAAGTTGCGGAACGCGCGACCGAAATCCGAGTGCGCGTACACGTTAATAATATCACCGCGCAGCGCCACGTCGAGCGCCTCTTTGATATCGTTGGTGCGAAAATGTTCGGTCACCTCGCCGATATCGGAGACGAACACGAAACTGCGCACGCGTGAATAGAGATCCTGCAACGAATAGACGAATTGCAGCATAAAGCGCGACGCGTTGCGTACCGAGTCCGACACGTCGCACATGATCAGAATCGAGGGCTTTTCCTTCTTGCGCCGCTCGAACTTGAGCTTGAAGGGCACGCCGCCGTATTCAAGGTTACTGCGCAGGGTGCGCTTGATATCGAAGCGGCCCTTTTTCATGCGCTTGCGTCGCACCGCGATAATGTTCTTGAGGCGCTGCGCCAAGCGCGTCACCGCCTCGCGCATTTTGTCCAATTCTTCGTCGCTCAGATAATAGAAACTCTTGTCGGCGAGCTGATTCATCCGCTGCTCTTCGCGTGACTTGAGGTCGCGTTTTTCGCGCTCCTGACGCACGTATTTGCGGATGATGTCGTCGAGCATCTTGAGCCGGCGATCGAGGTACTCCTCCATTTTGGCGCGCAGCGCCGAACCCAAATCGAGTTTTTCGAGCTGCTCGCGTAGCTCCTTGATTTCCTGTTCAAGCTTGTCGAAGCCCAGCGCGCGAGCCAGGGC
>JBOHWL010000257.1:0-21503 GCA_050736615.1 Binataceae bacterium (SeqCode)
TTGATGGGCGAGCCAAAAGCGCGCGAACTGTGCCTGGAGGCGGGGTTCAAGCAATTTCGCCGGCTGCCGGTCAAGGACGCCTTTTCGGTGCTGTACGAAGTGCGACGGTAACCCCCTAAGTCGCCCAGATTCTATTCCTTTTATCCGAAATGACCCCGCGTGCTTTTCGGGTGAAGAATTTCATCCTTATGTTTTGCGCCACCGCTAAAATAGGATGGATAATTAAAAGGCTGGAGACCAGGATGTTGCCAACCCATGTTGCTTAACAATTTCGTGTTTTTGTTTTAACCATCGGCACCGATGGGGACTGCTCCGCACGAAATTCCACGATTTTCGTTTTATCGATTGGCCACGATAGGTTGGGCGAACCCGCTGCTTCGGCAGACGCTGCCACTGCTCGGAGACCTTCCACATCAAGAATTTGTCGTAGATCCTTCGACGATAGAATTTTTGGACTCATTCGGTTTGAGTTATCTTGCAGCCTGCTTAGACCGTTGGAAAGGAGTAGAGAATAGAAGAATTCTCGTCCATCCTCCCCAAAGAGACAATGTGAATATGTATCTGAAGAATGCAGGTCTCTATGAATCTATAGGCCTAGGGGACCAATTTCGTCCGCGACAGCCGAAGCCCGACCGCGTAGACCTTGTCCACATTCAAACGCTCGAGCCGCTCTTTATAGATGGTCTTCTGGATTTCCTAGAATCGGTTCAGCCTTTTGCCTCAGATTTGAGATCGTCAATGCGGATGTCGCTACTCGAACTCGTGCAGAATTTCGCAGAACATTCTGAATCTACATTTGGTGCTTGGGCAGCGGGCCAGAAGTACCAGACCAGAATTACACTGTGCCTACTTGATCTCGGCAAAGGCATACCGAATAGCCTTCGCAGCGTGGATCGTTACCGTCGTTATGGCGACCAGCGATTGATCGAGGTGGCCTCGCAGGACGGTGTGTCAGCGGGAGCTGTCGGTCGCGGGCGAGGGCTGGCAATTATCCGACGTTTCGTTCGTGTAAATGGGGGAACGATGACTATAATATCTGGTGAAGGTCGGGTTCGGTTTCGACCGGATCGGCGGCCAATGAGAGACAAAATTGACGGAACGTTTCCCGGTACCGCAGTTTTCCTCTCACTCATTCCCACCCGAAGGGGTTTATTTGTCTTGGGGGATGAAGAAGAAAGCCATGACACGAATTGAAATCAAACACGAATTAGGCAACGAGGTCGTATCACGCCAGCATGGCGAAAAAATGCGGGCTCTTCTTGAGAAGGCGCTTGAAACTTCGGGTTCGGTGGTCGTTGACTTTGCGGGCATGCAGATAACCTCGGTGTCGTTCTTTGACGAATCATTTGGAATGCTTGCGAAGCGTTACGGCGAGGACCTGCTAACAAAAATAAAGCTACGGGAAATTGATCCTTTCGATTTGGCACTTGTGCGGGATATCGTCGCGTCCAGGTCGCGGGAAACTAAAAAGAAGATGGGGAAGCAAGCGTCACGTTAACTAGACCCGAGAGCAACTTTTGTTTCTGCAAGACGTCGTCTGCGCGATATCATGTGTGGGCTACTTCCGTGACCAAAGCGGGCGGAAATCTTTAAGCGTGAATCGTTCGCGTTGCGCTTTCATCACTCTGCAGTTTAGCGCCATGCGGAGCTTTGCCCTGCTTTGACGCGGAGGGTCAGTCTCCGCTAATTCTATAGATTCAGCATTTCGTTGGAGGGATATCCCCCGCGATGGCGGCACAAACGCTGTTCGAGAAAATCTGGAATAATCACGTCGTCTACGAAAAGTCCGGCGAACCCGCCTTGCTCTACGTGGACCTTCATCTGGTTCACGAAGTCACCTCGCCGCAGGCGTTTGAAGGTTTAGCCAAGGCGGAGCGCAAAGTGCGCTGCCCCGACCGCACCTTCGCGACCATGGACCATAATGTGCCGACCACCGACCGCGGGCTTCCGATCACGGACCCCGATTCGCGTCTTCAAGTCGAGACCATGCGCAAGAACTGCCAACAGTTCGGCGTGCGCCTGTTCGATCTCGATTCCTCCGAACAAGGGATCGTGCATGTAATTGGGCCGGAACTCGGCCTGACCCAGCCCGGCATGACCATCGTGTGCGGCAACAGCCATACGGCGACGCATGGCGCCTTTGCCGCGCTCGCCTTTGGTATCGGCACCAGCGAAGTCGAACATGTACTGGCGACACAATGCTTGTGGCAGACGCGGCCGAAAACGCTCGAAATTCGCGTGGACGGCAGGTTGGGAACGGGAGTAGGCGCCAAAGATCTCATTCTCGGCATCATTGGCCGTATCACGACTGACGGTGGCACCGGCCATGTGGTCGAGTATCGCGGCTCGGCCATTGAGGCGCTCTCGATGGAAGAGCGGATGACCGTGAGCAACATGTCGATCGAGGCGGGTGCGCGCGCGGGCATGATCGCGGCGGATCAGAAGACCGTCGATTACTTGCAAGGACGGCGTTTTGTGCCCGACGGCGCCGCTTTCGACTCCCTTGCGAGGAAATGGCTTGAATACAAAACCGATGTGGGCGCCCTCTTTGATCACACGATAAGCTTCGACGCGGCTTCCTTTGCTCCGCAGGTCACGTGGGGCACCAATCCCGGGATGGTGGCGGAAGTGACCGCGAAAGTGCCCGATCCGGCTGATTATGCCGATGCCGGACAGCGCCGCGCCGTTGAACTGGCGCTCGATTATATGGCGCTCAAGCCGGGCACGCCGCTGCGGGATGTGAAGCTCGATCGTGTCTTCATCGGTTCATGCACCAACTCGCGTATCAGCGATCTGCGGGCAGCCGCCGCAATCGTCAATGGCCGCAAGGTCAACCACGGTGTGCGCGCGCTGGTGGTACCGGGCTCGCAGCAGGTCAAGGCCGAGGCCGAACAGCTTGGACTGGATCGTATCTTTACTGAAGCGGGGTTTGAATGGCGCGAGTCCGGATGCAGCATGTGTCTCGGCATGAATCCAGATATCCTCGCGCCGGGTGAGCGTTGCGCGAGTACTTCGAACCGCAATTTCGAAGGGCGCCAGGGCCAGGGCGGCCGCACTCACCTGGTCAGCCCAATCATGGCGGCGGCGGCCGCGATCGCGGGCCATTTCGTTGACGTTCGTGAATGGGCGAATAAATAAGGAGCCGCAGGAAATATCGCGATGGAACCTTTCAAGCAGTTTACCGGCCTGATGGCGCCGCTGGACCGCGCCAATGTTGATACCGATCAAGTTATCCCGAAGCAATTTCTCAAAGCGGTGGTACGCAGCGGACTTGGACGCGGCCTTTTCTATGACTGGCGCAACAAACCCGACAGCCAGTTCGTGCTGGATCAGCCGCGCTTCGAAAAGGCGACGATCCTGGTCGCGCGCGCCAACTTCGGCTGTGGCAGTTCGCGCGAGCACGCGGTGTGGGCGTTGGCGGATTTCGGCTTCAAAGCGGTAATCGCGCCAAGCTTCGCCGATATCTTCCGCAACAATTGCCTCAAGAACGGTTTGCTGACGATTATTCTCACGCCGGTCGAAGTCGACGCGATTTTCGCCGCGATCAAGCGCCACGACGGCTATCACCTGAAGGTTGATCTTGAAGCGCAGAGCGTTTCCGACGAGTTGGGCTGGTCAGCCCATTTCCCAATCGATCCGTTCCCCAAGAAATGCCTGCTCGAGGGTCTCGACGATATCGCGCTGACGCTTGGGCACGGTGAGGAAATCAGCGCTTATGAGTCGGCCCATCCGGTGCCTTATCGGCTCTGACGGGCGCTTCATGCCCGGCGCTGACGTTGCGTCGCAACGCCGCCAGGTTGGCCGACGCAGCGCCATACCCGGATTCGCCCATGATGCCGCCCATCGCGAATCACGGCGGTGGCGCTGACGAAGACCGCTCGGATGCCAACTAAAAATCAACCGGATTTGGCTTGAGCTCCTTCCTGGCATAACGTTCGGGCAGCGTGTTATCGGCATTTTCCCACACGAGCAGCATCGAGCGCTTGGGCGAAAAGCCCTGGTGACGGATATCGGCCGGCATCGCCGCGATATCGCCCGCCTTCATCACGACGCGCGCGCGGGGCGCGCCGGTCTCACGATCCTGCACGTCCCAATGGATTTCATCAGTAAGCTGCAGGAACCATTCGACCCGATCGTTGCCATGAATGATCGGCAGCGCGAACTCTTCCGTGGTCGGACACAGCAGACTGTCCTTGACCGCGGAGCATACCGAGGGATTCCAGGTCACGTCCGAGCGTGACAGGTAAGCGAAAAAGTTGAAGGCGTGAACCTCGTCCTCGAAGCCGGGTTCAACGTGCACCTCGGGCTCGTCCTGATCGACATCCTTGAAATGACGATTGATTGGGTAGCCGTTTTGGTCGGAGCGCAAGGGCGTATCGCCCTGGAGCCCCGCCATGCGCCGCGCGACCACGCGTTTGCGGGTGACGGCCGCGGTATTGTTGCCATGTTTGGGGCCAAATGGGTGGCCGGTTTCCTGGGGCGCGGCGAATGGATCGAACCCCGCGTTGGTCCAGTCATCCAGGATCGCGAGAAACACCGTCCGCGCCTGGTCACTGGCGAGATTCTCGACGAAAACCTTGTTGCGGGCGCGCCAGCCGCCGTTATACAAACCGGCGAAAAGATCGATCGTACCGTAATGATTGGTGGTGCCGAAGACTTCGTCGAAGTTGACAATCCCGTAAAAGAAATTCCACGCCACATCGCGCATCAGGGCCTTCAGGAATTTGTCCGCCGGCATCAAATGACCGTCGCCGGGCCATTCGATATGGACGAAATACTCATCGCGCCAGAAATGGAATTTGCCCAGATTAAAATCGCGATAGCCGAATTCGTTGACCTGCCCGGCTTGATCATCTTGCGCCATCTTGATCACCTCCACTGGGCCCGCGGCGCACCCAGTGTTACTTCTGGCAAATCTCTTTCCAGCGCTCGACCGTAAGATCGCCCGCGATGGTCTGCAGCAGGATTACCCCGGGCCGCGCCGCCTGAAAACGATAGGCCGAGCCCTTGGGCAGCAGCGCCATATGGCCGCGGCGCGCGACGATTCGACCCATCGGACGGCCGCGCGGATTGCCTTCGAGCATGGTGGTGCCCTCATGCTCCTCCGCCACCCCCGCCAACCTTCATGCGCGCTCCGCTGTTCACATTACGAACAAGTGTGCATTGCGTGAGGCGGAGCGAGCACACGAGTCTGCGCGATGCGTTTCGAAATAAGTGAGGAATCCCGGATAAACCGCAGGAAATGAACAGATTTGCGGGATTCTTCGCTGTGCTCAGAATGACAGCATCACCCCGTGTGCGGAGGTTTCCTACCGGGCGGCTGAATAGGCCGTCGGCATCAGAATCGAATTGGTGATCGAAGCCACCAGCGGGCCGTTCTCCTCGCTTTTGGCCCGCGCGGCGATCCATTCCGGATCGCGCTGAAAGGCGGCGAAGTGCTGCGCACGATCGTCCAGCGACTCCCATTTGAGCATATAGACGAAATCCGCGCTGGACTCACCGATCGCCACCGTCCAAAACCCGACCTGCTGGATGCCGTGCTTTTCGAACAGGCGGACGGTCACGTCCTGGAAGCGCTTTGACAAGTCCGGCAAGCGGCCGGCCACGCAATGATAGACGCGCAATTCATAAACCATCTTGATGCTCCCGCGGACTCGGCTTGAGTTGACGCGATTACGGCGAACTTTTTCGCTTTCGTCAAGGATTCCACCGCGCCTCCATCGAAGGGCTGAACTAAGCTCGGCGGTTTAGCTGACCATTGTGTGGGCGGATGCCCGTCGCGTGTGCATCCAAAGCCCGAATTTTGCCTGAAAAACAGCGGTTTTGGTGGCATCGGGCTTGCTCAACAGGCCGTAACCTGTGCTCCCCAAGCGTAATCAATCACGCCGCCTGGGAAGGAGAAGCTATGGCCGCCTCACCGGACCGACCGTCCATGAAACCCACCCTCGGGCTGACCGGGGTGACGGTCAACGCGATGGCGTTGATCGCGCCCGGCGCCTTTCTTTGGATCACTTTTGTGCTGCAAGCCGGTTACGTGTTCCCTTCGGGCCTGGCGATGTGGGCGGGGATTTTTGTCGCGTTGATGCTCGCGTACGCGACCGCGCTGTCGTACTCCGAACTGGCCAAGCTCTATCCCGGTGCGGGCAGCTCCTATCTATTCGCCGAGCAGGCCTTTTTGAACACCACCACGGCCTATCGCTTCGCCCGTATCGCGAAGTTTGTAATCGGCTGGGCCTCACATCTTTACTACTGGGTATATCCCGCGGTGATGGTGGCGACGATGGGGGTGATGGTGGGCTACATCTTCGGCAATCTCGTGCCGGGAATGATGAATGCCGCGATACCGGGTCCGGTCTTCATGGCGCTGGTGGCGATTATATTTTCTTTCCTGGTGGCGTATATCGCGTTTCGCGGCGTGACCGGCTCGACCATAATCAATGTCGCGATCAACGGCATCCAGATCGCCGCGCTGCTGTTCTTCTCCGCGTTGGCAATTGCCTATCGCCTGTCGCATCCGGCGGGCTCGACCGTCCTGACCGCCGGCGCCGGCGGCAATCTGCTCAAATCCACGCTGAGTTATTCGCTATCCAGCGCCAACCCGTCGCATCCGGGCGCACTCTCGGTAATCATGCCGCATCAGTTTAGCTGGGTAATGCTGCAGGCGACGATCGCGATTCTGTTGCTGGTTGGTTTCGAATCGGTGACGGCCTTGGGCGAAGAAGCCAAAAATCCCAAGCGCGACATTCCGCGCGGCGTGTTGCTCTCGCTCACCATCCAGGGCCTATTCTGTTATCTGATTGAGTATTTTGCCGCGAACTATTTCATGAACAGTGCCTATAGCCTGGCGGCGGCGAAGGGCTCGGCGGCGCCGATTGGCGACATGATGGTGATCGTGGGCAACGCACTCCTGGGCGGACACGGCCAGGCCTTCATGCTGTTGGAGGCGTTGACGGTATTCCTGGCGCTGATTGGCACCACCCTCAGTTGCATCAATACCGGCGCGCGCGTCACTTACGCGATGGGCCGCGACGAGGAGGTGCCGGAGCATTTCGGCCTGTTGCACGGTGAGCGCCTGACGCCTCATCGCGCGATTTGGACGCTGGCGGGGATTTCCGCGGTGCTGGGCGCATATGGCGCGCTGTTCTATTTTGCCGGCGGCTCGGCTCCCGACGACAAGACCATTGCCACCTTGCCGCATAATTTGTGGTATGCGCTGGGCCTTTCCTCCAATGCGTCGTTGTCGCGGCTGCCCAATGGCCTGTTGCTCATCACGCTGCTGTCGAATTTTGGCACTTTCGTGCTGTATGGACTGACCAACATCGTATGTATCGTGGCCTTTCGCGAGCATCACGAATTCAGCGGCTTCAAGCATGTGGTGGTGCCGGTCTTCGGCGCGCTGGCCAACTTCGCCTGTCTGGCCTTTTATATCATTGGCCCGCTCGAAGGCCTGGGCAGCGCGAAGGAACCGCTGTTGGCAGTGGCGCTGGCGGTGATTTGGGGCGTGTATGGCGCGATTTACTTCACGCGCAATTCGCGCCGGCGCGGCAAGAGCACGCTGGTCACGGCCAAGGCCAAGCTGGCATGAACCTGCGGCGGCACCGGGCGGAACGAAAGTGGAACCGCGTTCACAATAGAGAGTACGCGACAGCATATTCAAACGTCGCGCACCGAGAGCCGCAAGGTGGCTCTCAGTGCCTGCTATTCATGAGCGCGGCGCGGATATGCAATGAATATTGATAAAGGCCACTTGAATCTACATCCGGCCCGGGAGCAATTTATATACATCAGCGCAGGCCTCGCAGAAGTTGCTGAGGTTGGTTTCAGGAGGAGGCTCGGAGATGGCCACTACGCGCAAGACGCCGCGCAAAACCAGCGGCAAACGGACCATCAAAAATGTAAACGGCATGGCCGCGACCGTTGCGGAATCAACCCCGACCGGCAATGGGGTTGCGGCGGCAAGTCCCGCGGATCCCTATCCGCACTCAACCAATGGCAATCCGGGCGTGAACGGCGCGGAGCACGAGCTCGGGCCACGCGTGCACGGAGTCAATTTTCCGGGTCAGCCGTTGGAGCCGAGTTTCGAACAAATCCAGTTGCGCGCCTATCAGCTATTCCTTGCGCGCGGCGGAGTTCATGGCGAAGACATGAACGATTGGTTCGCGGCCGAGCGCGAGTTGAGACGGACTGCCGCGAACGATTGAAGCGGCGCTTCGCCGCGGACAAAATCGGTGTTCCACGGGTGGCGGGATGAACCTGCCTCCGCGGACGGCGGTGCGCACGCCGGCGTTCGAATTGGCGGCGCTGTCGGATATCGGCAATGAACGCGCGAACAACGAGGACGCGTGCGGCTATCTGGTCGAGAGCGATACTAGCGCATTGTTCGCGGTCGCCGACGGTGTGGGTGGTTATGAAGGCGGCGAAATCGCCAGCGCGATGGCGATCGAGTTAACGCTCGACAGTTATCGCGACAACCCAGTTGCCTGGGGACCCGCCAAAAGGCTTAATCGCGCGGTCCAACGCGCGAATATCGAGATTCACAATCGTGCGCTGGTTGTGCCAGAATTGCGCCGCATGGCGTCCACGTTGACCGCCGTGGTGATTGACGACGGCATGCTCTATGGCGCGCACGTCGGCGATTGCCGTCTGTATCTGCTGCGCGCCGGCCGCATGCGCCAACTCACCAAGGATCACACGGTAATCGCCGAACGGGTGCGGATGGGCTTGCTCAGCGCAGAGCGCGCCCGTTCGCATCCGGAACGCTCGGCCTTGAGCCGCAGTCTCGGCCACGAACTGATCGTATCGGTTGACCGGTTGTCGATGCCGCTGATGACGGGTGACCGGCTGCTGCTCTGCAGTGACGGTCTCTATAACGTTCTCGACGAGCGCGCACTCCAGCGCATGGCGGGCGACGCGATGGAGGCTGAGGACGTGTGCCGCAATCTGGTCGCGAGCGCCAATCAGCGCGGCACTCACGATAATCTGACCGCGGCGGTGTGCCTCATGCATCGCGCCGCCGCCATTCCAATGAGCCCGGGATGGCTTGGGCGGGTCAGTGCGATTTTCGTGCGGAGCCGATGAAGGGGCCAGAACGGCCTGACGGGACCGGTGAAGTCCGCGCCGCTGGCGGGGCTGCGGCGGTACCCGCGGCCGTTAGTCCAAACGGGAGGCTGTTAACGTCCGCGCCCGGACGGCAAACTAACCGGATGCGTGAGGTCAACGCCGGCGAAAAGCTGGACCAGTATGAGGTGACGGAACTCATCGCTCGGAGCGGCATGGCCTCGATTTTCAAGGCGATCGACAATGTCAGCGGGGCGACCGTTGCCATCAAGGTCCCTTATCTTCAATTCGAAAGCGACGTGGTCTTCTACACGCGCTTTGAACGCGAGGAAGCGGTCGGACGCCGTCTCGATCATCCCAACATCATCAAAGTGCTGACCCCCGTGCGCAAAAGCCGCATGTATATCGCTATGGAGTATGTTGACGGCGTCTCTTTGCGTAGCCACCTGCGCGACCAGCGGCCGTTGCCTGACCAGCGCGCGCTCGACTATGCGCGCCAGATTTGCTCGGCGCTTGTATACATGCACGGCCAGCAGGTGGTCCATCGCGATCTCAAGCCCGAAAACATCCTGGTCACGGCTGAAGGCCAGATCAAATTGATGGACTTCGGCATCGCGCTGGATGAATCGGCGCGACGCCTGACGTGGTCGGGCCTGTCTTCGACCATTGGCACGCCGGATTATATGGCGCCAGAGCAGGTCAGCGGCCGGCGCGGCGGCGCTCGTACCGATATCTACTCTTTAGGTACGATCCTCTACGAAATGTTGACCGGTGGGCTGCCCTACCGCGGCGAGAATGTGTACGACGTGATGCGGGCGAAGACCAGCGAGGATCCGCAGCCGCCCAGCCGTTTTCGACCCGATCTCGCCCCCTCGCTGGAGGAAATCATCCTGCATGCGCTCGAACGTCAGCCGCGCAATCGCTATGCCTCCGCCGCTGATTTGCTGACGGACTTGCGTGATCCCGCGCACGTGCGGCCGACCGGACGTGCCGCCGTCTTGCATCCGCGCAGCCTCAGAAAGCAGCAAATCCGGCGGGTGCTGTGGTCGGCGCTCTTCTTCGCATCCCTGGTTGCGGTCTTCGCCTTCCTGGTCTGGCTGGCCAATCGTTTTCCGGCGACACCCGCGCCCGCCGGGCGCGCCTATCGTGGTCAGGTGAAATGATGCCGTGTGGCGGAGTGGCAGTACGCCGGGTCGGGATCACCGCCGGGTTGATTGGGGCGATGGTGCTGTTAATTTGCGGCCCGGCGCGCGCCCAACTCGGCCCGGTACTCATCGCTCATCCACGGCCGCTGGCGCAATCGCTGAATCTCGCCTGGGTTTTGATCGGCGGCTTTCTCGTCATGTTCATGCAGGTCGGCTTCGCAATGCTAGAGACCGGCTTCACGCGGGCGAAAAATGCCGTCAACACGATGGCGATGAACCTCATGGTCTACCCGATTGGCATCATCGGTTTCTGGTTGGTCGGTTACGCCTTCATGATGGGTGGCGTGGCGCAGTGGCCGTCGTTGAACGTGGTGCCGATCCCGCACCGCGAACTCGCGATCACAATTGGCGGGCAGCACTGGGGCCTGCTCGGTTTTGGTAAATTCACGCTGCTGGGGGTCGCGCACGATTCCGCCAGCCTCGCGATGTTCCTGTTCGCGCTGGTCTTCATGGATACCGCCGCCACGATTCCCACCGGCGCGATGGCGGAGCGCTGGAAGTTCTCCGCCTTCTTCATCTACGGGTTTTTCATCTCGATGTTTCTCTACCCGCTCTATGCCAATTGGGTTTGGGGTGGTGGATGGCTCGCGCAACTCGGCGTTAATACCGGATTAGGGCATGGCCATGTGGATTTCGCCGGCTCCTCGGTGGTGCATATGACGGGTGGCGTGACCGCGCTGGCGGGCGCGCTGGTGCTGGGACCGCGCATCGGCAAGTTCCGGCGCGACGGCGCGATTGGATTGCTGCCGGGCCATAATCTGCCGATGGCGATAATCGGGACCTTGATCCTGGCCTTCGGATGGTTCGGCTTCAACACGGGCTCGAGCCTGGCGGCCTCCGATCCGCGCATCGGCATTATCGCGGCCAATACGATGTTGGCGTCGGCGGCGGGCGCGCTCACGGCGCTGCTGTATTTGTGGCATCGCTACCATAAGCCCGACATCGCGATGGCCTGTAACGGCCTGCTTGGCGGACTGGTGGCGATTACCGCGCCCTGTGCGTTCGTCAACCCTGCCGCCGCGGTGTTGATCGGGATCGTCGCGGGGCTGCTGGTCGTCGCCAGTGTCCTTTTTCTCGAGCGGCGGCTGCGCCTCGATGATCCCGTTGGCGCCATTTCGGTGCATGGCGTATGCGGCACCTGGGGCGCGCTGGCGGTGGGAATTTTCGCCGACGGCACCTACGGCTATGGCTGGAATGGAGTGCCTGGCACCGTGCGCGGGCTGCTGTCCGGCGAGAGCAGCCAGATCATCGCCCAGGTGATCGGCATCGTGACTAACCTGGTGGTGGTGTTCGGACTGGCCTTGCTGTTCTTCGTGATAGTCGAACGAACGATCGGCAACCGGGTCTCGGCCGAGGTCGAATGGAGCGGACTGGACGCGTTGGAGATGGGCAGCGAGGCCTATCCCAACGTCTGAGGATGGCCCCTGACCGTGGAAAATGACAGATTTGGCCGCAGTAAGCCTTATAAATCAAGCCCATCGGGAAACGGCGATTAAGGCATTCGGAGCGGATGTCCTAACTGATTAAGGTATTTACCCGGCAATTCTCGTTGAAAGCGTCACCTGCGCGACTAAATCTCCTCACAAACACTTGACAGTACGGCCTCGCCTGCTATTTTTGACGGGTTCCCGCGAGGTTTGCCTAATGAAGTCAGGTAATGAGGCTTTCGAGCCCGACACGATAGATTTCCAAATTCTCGTAATTCTGCAGGAACACGGCCGCATTCCGCTGGTCAAACTCGGTGAACAGGTCGGTTTGTCCGCGCCGTCGGTGATCGAGCGGGTCAAAAAACTCGAGGAGGCCGGCGTCATCACCGGCTATCACGCCTCGGTGGACGCGCGCTGCCTGGGCAAGGACGTAACGGCCTTTATCGGCGTTTCGATCGGCCATCCACGCACGATCGGGCTGTTCGAACAAACCGTCGCGCTGCTCGATGACGTGCTCGAATGCCATCACGTGACCGGCGAACATACCGTGCTGTTGAAGGTCAAGACCCGCAACACCGCATCGCTCGAACGCTTGATTCGGACCATCCGCCTGATCGAAGGGGTGCTGCGCACCGAAACCATGGTGGTTCTGTCCACCCATACTGAACGCACGCTGATTGCGGTTAATCATCCCGAGGATGGGCACGAAGGCGGCAATGGCAAACGTCATCGCCATGGCGCCCAGAAGAATTTCATCGAGTCGAAAAGGGCATGAAGATGCATCGATACCGCGGCATTCCGTCCCCTCAAGGTCTGTATGACCCCGCCCATGAGCACGACGCGTGCGGGGTGGGCTTCGTCGTCAATATCAAGGGCGAAGCCTCGCACGATATCGTGCTCAAGGGTCTGCAGGTGCTCGACAACCTGACCCATCGCGGGGCGTGTGGATGCGATCCGCTGACTGGCGATGGCGCCGGGGTATTGATGCGGATTCCGCACGAATTCTTTGCTCGTGAAAGCGAAAAGCTTGGTTTTATGTTGCCCACGCCGAGGGCTTATGGCGTCGGGATGGTGTTCCTGCCGCTCGAAACCGAAAAACGCAACGCCTGCGAGGAAATCTTCGAACGGATCGTGCGAGAGGAAGGACAACGGTTCCTTGGTTGGCGTAACGTGCCGGTAGTCGAGAGCGCCTGTGGCACCATCGCGCGGCAAGGCCTGCCGGCGATCCGGCAAATCTTCATCGGGCGAAGCGCCGATATTGAGGACGAGGAGACGCTCGAACGCAAGCTTTACGTAATTCGCAAGCGCGTCACCAATGAGGCCGCCAAATTAAGCCTGGCCGAGGGGGAGCTGTTCTATGTCTGCAGCCTTTCCAGCTCGACCATCGTTTATAAGGGCCAGCTCATCTCACATCAGATTCCGCGCTTCTATCCCGACTTGCTCGACCCCGCGATGGTGACCGCGCTGGTGATGGTCCATCAGCGTTTTTCGACCAACACCTTCCCCAGTTGGGATCGCGCCCATCCCTATCGTTTCCTGTCGCACAACGGCGAGATCAACACCTTACGCGGCAATATCAACTGGATGCACGCGCGGGAGAAACAGTTCGCCTCGCCGCTGTTTGGCGCGGACATGGCGAAAATCCTGCCCATCATCGAGCCCAACGGCAGCGATTCGGCCATGTTCGACAATTGTCTTGAGTTGCTGGTACGCACCGGACGGCCGCTGGCTCATGCCGTGATGATGATAATTCCGGAGGCGTGGCAGAACGATCCGTTGATGAGTGAAGCCAAGCGCGCCTTCTATCAGTTCCATTCCTGCATGATGGAGCCGTGGGACGGACCCGCCTCTATCGCGTTTACCGACGGACGTCGCATCGGCGCCGTGCTCGACCGCAACGGCTTACGGCCCTCGCGCTACCTGGTGACCAAGGACGGCCTGGTCGTGATGGCGTCCGAGACCGGGGTGCTGGACATCCCGCCGGATCAGGTCGCCTTGAAAGGACGCTTGCAGCCGGGCCGCATGTTTTTCGTCGATACCACCGAAGGCCGCATTGTGCAGGACGAGGAGATCAAAGAAGGCTTCGCCGCGCGCAAGCCTTATCGGCAATGGCTCGACGAGAACCTGGTCGAGCTAGAGCATCTGCCCGAGCCACCGTCGCATCCGCCCGTCAACGGTTACGAGCCGCACGATTTGCTCAAACAGCAACAGGCCTTTGGCTATACGCTCGAAGAGCTGAAGATGATCCTCGCACCGATGGCCGCCAATGGGCAGGAGCCGATCGGTTCGATGGGCACGGATACGCCGCTGGCGGTTTTATCGGATAAGTCGCCGCTGTTGTTCAGCTACTTCAAGCAGCTTTTCGCCCAGGTTACGAACCCGCCGGTCGACCCGATTCGCGAGGAGATGGTGATGTCGGCGGAGACCACTATCGGCGCCGAGCGCAATCTGTTCGAGGAAACCGCGCGCCATTGCCGGCAGTTGCGCCTCAAGCAGCCGATTCTTACTAACCCGCAACTTGAAAAGATTCGCCGGCTGTCACGGCCGGGACTGCGCAGTGCCATCCTCAGCACGCTCTTTCCGGTCGCCGAGGGTGAAGCGGGATTACGCGACGCGCTCGATCAGTTATGCCGCAAAGCTTCGGAAGCACTCGACGCTGGCTATACCATTCTCATCCTGTCCGACCGCGGCGTGAACGCGCAAGCGGCGCCGATTCCCATCCTGCTGGCCACCGCCGCCGTGCATCATCATCTGATTCGCGAAGGCACGCGCACGCGATGCGGCCTGGTGGTCGAATCGGGCGAACCACGCGAGGTGATGCATTTTTGCTTGTTGATTGGCTATGGCGCCGGCGCAGTCAATCCCTATCTCGCCTACGCCACGCTGGCCGGCATGATCGATGACGGCCGCCTCAAAGACATTGACGAAGATGGCGCGGTCGAGCACTTCATCAAGGCGCTGGGCAAAAGCCTGATCAAGGTCGCCTCCAAGATGGGTATCTCGACCGTACAGAGCTATCGCGGCGCGCAGATTTTCGAGGCTATCGGGCTTGATCGCGAATTGGTGGACCGCTACTTCACTTGGACGCCTTCACGTGTCGGCGGCATCGGACTGGCCGAAATCGCGCGCGAAGCGTCCAACCGCCATAAGCTCGCCTACGCCGGCGATCCCAATCTCGACGGTGAACTCGAGGTGGGCGGGCAATATCAATGGCGGCGGCGTGGCGAATTTCACATGTACAATCCGAACACCATCGCCAAGCTGCAACATTCGGTGCGGTCGGGCAGTTACCGTCTGTTCAAGGATTACACGCGCATGATCGACGAGTACAGCGGCAACTCCGCCACCCTGCGCAGCCTGCTGAAATTCAAGCCCAACCGCGCAGCGGTCGCGCTCGAGGAGGTCGAGCCCGCCAGCGAGATCGTCAAACGCTTCAAAACCGGCGCGATGTCGTTTGGTTCGATCAGCAAGGAGGCCCATGAGAACCTCGCCATCGCGATGAACCGGCTGGGCGGCAAGAGCAATACCGGCGAGGGAGGTGAAGACCCCGGCCGCTTCGTTCGCGACGCCAACGGTGATTGGCGCCGCAGCGCCATCAAGCAGGTCGCCTCGGCGCGCTTCGGCGTGACCAGCAATTACCTGGTCAACGCCGACGAGTTGCAAATCAAGATGGCGCAGGGGGCCAAGCCCGGCGAAGGCGGCCAGCTACCGGGGCACAAGGTTGACGACTTCATCGCGAAAATCCGCTATTCGACCCCCGGCGTCGGACTCATTTCTCCCCCGCCACATCACGACATCTACTCGATTGAGGATCTCGCGCAACTTATCCATGACCTCAAAAATTCCAACGACCGCGCGCGCATCAGCGTCAAGCTGGTGGCCGAGGTCGGCGTCGGCACCGTCGCCGCCGGGGTTTCCAAGGCCAAGGCCGACGTGGTGCTGATCAGCGGCTACGACGGTGGCACCGGCGCCTCGCCGCTAACCTCGATCAAGCACGCGGGTATTCCATGGGAACTCGGTCTGGCCGAGACCCAACAAACTCTAGTGATGAACAATCTGCGCGGCCGCATCCGCGTCGAGACCGACGGCCAGCTTAAGACCGGCCGCGATGTCGCGATCGCCACCCTGCTCGGAGCTGAGGAATTCGGCTTCGCCAGTGCGGCGCTGGTGTCCTCCGGATGCATCATGATGCGGGTATGCCATCTCAACACGTGTCCGGTCGGAATCGCGACACAGGATCCGGAATTGCGCAAGAAATTTGAAGGCAAACCGGAACACGTCGTCAACTTTATGATTTTCATCGCCGCGGAACTGCGCGAGCATATGGCCGCGCTCGGCTTCCGCACCGTCGATGAGATGGTCGGGCATGTCGAATGCCTCGACGTCAACGAGGCCATCGAACATTGGAAGGCGCGCAATGTTGATTTGAGCGCGATTCTGCACAAGCCCGATGTGCCGGACGAATGGCCGCTGCATTGTGTCGAAGCGCAGGACCACGGCCTTGAACGGGCGCTCGATCGCCAACTCGTGAAATTGTGCGCCGGTGCGCTCGAACATAAAAAGCCGGTCGAAGTGCACCTCCCGATCCGTAACGTTAATCGCACGGTCGGCACCATCCTGTCCTCGGAGGTGTCGCGCCGCTGGGGTGAGCATGGTCTGCCACCCTATACGATTCAGACCCATCTCAAAGGATCGGCGGGGCAGAGTTTCGGCGCATGGCTGGCGCCCGGCGTCGCGCTTTATCTTGAGGGTGATGCGAACGACTATTGCGGCAAGGGCCTGTCGGGCGGCTTCCTCGCCGTGCGCCCGCCGCGTGAGGCGACCTTCAAAGCCGAGGAGAACATCCTCATCGGCAACGTCGCGCTGTACGGCGCGACCGCCGGCGAGGCGTTTTTTCGCGGTATCGCCGGCGAGCGTTTCGCCGTCCGTAACAGCGGTGCCACGGCGGTGGTCGAGGGCGTGGGCGACCACGGCTGCGAGTACATGACGCGCGGCCTCGTGGTCGTGCTGGGCAAAACCGGCCGCAACTTCGCCGCAGGGATGAGCGGAGGCGTGGCTTACGTGCTCGACGAGGACGCGAGCTTCTCCGGCCGCTGCAACATGGGCATGGTCGAACTGCACGGCCTGACCGGCGAGACCGAGGCCAACCATATTCACGCCCTGCTTGTACGCCATCAGCAGTACACCGACAGTGAGGTTGCCAAGCGCATTCTTAGCCATTGGCAAGACTACGTTTCCAAATTCGTCAAAGTGCTGCCGACCGAATATCGCCGCGTGCTAGAACGCCAGCTCAACATGAACTCCGATTTGGCGCGGCTGGCGGCCGTATGACACCAGGGATTCTGAACAAGCGCGTGGTGTCATTCCGAACGGAGTCCGCGCAGTGAGGAATCCCGGATCCCGGATAAACCTCAGGGCGAGAATAGAATTCCGGGATTCCTCGCTACGCTCGGAATGACGCATAAGACTTGTGGCGCCCGAGCGGAGCCGTAGGCGGAGCGAGCAAATGAGTCCGCGGGCTGCGTTCAGAATCGCAAATCCGCGGCATCGCATATGATTTGGAAATAGCGGCTCAGGAGAGCAGGTGCAGATGGGAAAGATAACGGGCTTCATGGAAATACCACGCGAATTGCCCGGGCGGCGTCCGGTCCGCGAACGGCTCAAGGATTGGCGCGAGTATGAGCTCAAAATGCCCGAGGAAGACCTAAGGCATCAGGGCGCCCGCTGCATGGATTGCGGCATCCCCTTCTGCCACAAGGGATGTCCGCTGGGCAACATCATTCCCGACTGGAACGATCTGGTGTATCGCGGGCACTGGCGCGAGGCGATCGATCGGCTTCATTGGACCAACAACTTTCCGGAATTCACCGGCCGGGTATGCCCCGCGCCGTGTGAGGAAGCCTGCGTCCTCAACATCAATAACGACCCGGTAACGATCAAGCTAATCGAAAAAAACATCATCGATCACGCCTGGAGTGAAGGCTGGGTCACGCCGCAGCCAAACCCGCGCAAGACTGGCAAGCGTGTCGCGGTGGTCGGCTCGGGACCGTCCGGGATGGCGTGCGCACAACAATTGGCGCGCGCCGGCCACGCCGTGACGCTTTATGAACGCGCCGATCGCATTGGCGGTCTGCTGCGCTATGGCATCCCGGATTTCAAGCTCGAAAAACGCCTGGTCGAGCGCCGGGTTGAACAGATGGAGGCCGAAGGCGTTGAATTCGTCACCAACTGCCGCGTCGGCTTTGATTTGCATGCGGACGAACTACGCACCAGGTATGACGCGGTAGCGCTCACGGTCGGTTCGACCAAGCCGCGCGACTTGCCGGTGCCGGGCCGCGAACTCGCCGGTATCCATTTCGCGATGGATTTTCTGCCGCAACAGAACAAGCGCAACGCCGGCGACGTGGTTGCACCGGAGCGCTCGATTATCGCCGCTGGCAAACGCGTGGTGATTCTCGGCGGCGGTGATACCGGCTCGGATTGCCTCGGCACCTCGAATCGCCAGGGCGCGAATATCGTGCATCAGTTCGAACTGTTGCCGATGCCACCGGAGAAACGGACGCTCGAAATGCCGTGGCCCGATTGGCCGATGATCCTGCGCACTTCGACCTCTCATGAGGAAGGCGTCCGCCGCGATTGGAGTATCAACACTAAATTTTTCTCGGGTGAGAACGGCCAGGTCAAAAAGCTTCACGGCGTGCGGCTGGAATGGAAACGCGACAACGGTCGCATGCTGATGGAGGAAGTGCCCAGCTCGGAATTTGAACTCGACTGTGAACTGGTGCTGCTCGCGCTCGGCTTCCTGGGGCCGGAACCTGAGGGCATTATCAGCGAATTTGGCGTAAAGCTCGATCAGCGCGGCAATATCGCCTGTGATAACTACATGTCGAGCGTGCCGGGTGTATTCGCCGGTGGCGACGCCCGCCGCGGCCAGTCGCTGGTGGTCTGGGCCATCTGGGAAGGCCGTGAATGCGCCCGCGCGGTCGATGCCTGGCTAATGGGCGAATCTTTTCTGCCCACCAGCCCCGAGCTGTAGAGCGACACCTGCGGCGCGTTGATTTTTTGACTCATCAGGAAGACTCCGCACAAATCCGATCTGTCATCCCGAGCGAAGCCGAGTCGAGGGATCAACGCGAAACGATGGATTTGGGTCGTGTTTTCATCGGGGAAAGCATAATCGCTCCGCGCAGATTTCTCGACTCCGGCTACACTCCGCTCGAAATGACAAACAGGGCATGCGCAGGGCTTCTAATGAGGTCGTCCGCCGCGTCGTCCTTTGCACAGTGTTGATTTTGTCGCTCATTACTTAAAGCGGGCCGGAGCAAGGTCACGTTCGCTGACGCCGAGTGCCGCAAGGTCATTCGGGACGCCCCGTTGCATGGCGAGACTGGCGCATAGCCGTCCCATCGCGGGTGAAGTCTCGATACCATAGCCGCCTTGCCCCGCCAGCCAAAAGAAACCCTCGATTGCGGGATCATAACCGGCGACTGGACAACCATCGGCGACAAACGAGCGCAGCCCGGCCCATTTGCGGTCGATATGCGTAACCGGTAACTCGGCCGCCTGCTGAATGCGCGCGACCGCGGCCGCAATATCTAGGTCGTCGGGATGAACGTCGCACGGCTCCATCGGCGTTTCGTCAGCGGGCGAGGCGAGAATTTTTCCCGCCTCCGGTTTGAAGTAAAACGTCTCGCCGACATCGTGCACCACTGGCCATTTATCAGAATCCGCGTCGTCGGGCGGATCGAAAACAAACGCGGTGCGCCGCTTTGGCACCAGGCCGAGCGGCCGCGCGTGGAAGAGCTGCCCGACCTGATCGCACCAGGCGCCGGCCGCGTTTATCACCACCGGAGCGGCGCAAGCGCTCGCCGCCGTATGCAATTTCCACTGACCATCCGCGCGCGACGCGGCCAGCACCTCCGCATTTTCACACGTCACGCCGCCACGCCCGCGCGCGCCGCGAATAAACCCGTAATGAATCGCGTGGACATCCATGTCCATCGCCTCCGGGTCGAACACGGCGCCGGCCACTGCGGCGGCTTTGAGCACTGGCACCATTTCGCGTGTCGCACGTGAGTCGAGGCGCACGATCGTAGCGACGAAGCGCCGGCATTCGGTTGCGATCCGATCCAACTCCGGCTCCTGCCCATGCCCGCCAATAAACAGCATCCCGCGTGGACGCAGCAGTTCGTAATCGCAGAAACCCGACGGGGGGTTGAGGAAAAAAGCCTTGCTGCCGCGGGCCAGACCGCGCACCACATCGGGGCCGTGGCTTTGCAAAAAGAGCGCGGCGGAACGGCCGGTCGAGTGATAGCCGCATTGGCTTTCACGCTCGAGCATCAGCACGCGCGCATCCGCCGCCAGCGCATAGGCGGCCGACGCGCCCGCGATACCGCCGCCCACGATGATGAAGTCGTACGTATTCACGCCATTCTCCCGCCCGTTCGGCAATCGTCCGGGCGCCCAGCCCCAGTTTTGGCACCGCCGTTTACATATAGCGCATTCCGTTGCCGCGATGCGCGCCGTGGATTCGGGCGCGGCGTGACGGCTTTCGAAAATTCCGCTGTAATGCTATCGGCAAAGTTCGGGAGCTTGCGAGCGTTTATCACGGTCCCCGGTTAAACGCCCGCATGATCACCGGGCGCGCCGCGCGATTGTTACAAGGAGGAGCCGCGTGAACTTCGGACTATTATTCTCCTTTCGGAACAGTTCGAAAAACGAGTTGTCCTTTTCCGAACTCTATCGCAAACACGTCGACCTCGCGGTCGAGGCCGAGGAGATGGGCTACGACACCATCTGGCTCACCGAGCATCACTTCGTCGACGACGGTTACTCACCCGACATGATGCCGCTGGCCGCCGCGATCGCCGCGCGCACCAGGAAAATCCGCATCGGCACCTTCGTGCTGCTGATGCCGTTGCATCATCCGCTGCACGTCGCCGAAGCGGCGGCTACGCTTGACGTGCTTTCCAACGGCCGGTTCGATCTGGGACTGGGCCAGGGTTATCGTCCGCAGGAATTCACCGGTTTCAATATTCCGCGCGAGGAGCGCAGCCGGCGTCTGCGCGAAGGCGTCGAAATTGTCCGGCGCGCCTTCACCGAGGATAAATTTTCCTTCGAGGGCAAGCATTATACCGTGCGCGACGTAACGCTGTATCCGAAGCCGGTGCAACAGCCGTCTCCGCCCATCTGGATCGGCGCGCGCTCACGTTCGGCGACCGAGCGCGCCGCGCGCAACGGTTATCATCTGGCGGGCACGGGCGAGCGTCAGGCCGAAATTTACCGCGAGGCCCTGTCCGCCGCCGGCCATGATCCCGCCGAATTCAATATCGCGCAATTGAATTTCGGTTTTATCGCCCAGCGGCACGACAAGGCGTGGGACGAGTGCGAATTCGGCTTGCATTATCTACTCAGCCGCTATGGCCAGTGGATCAAGGAAGCCAACGACGTGCCGGGAGATGAGCGCTATGCGCAAATTCCACCAGTGGGTGAACTGCGCAACGCCAGTGACGCCGGCATGATTGGCGACGGCATGATGGTTGGCACACCCGACGAAGCCATCGCACGGATTGAGAAGCTCGAGCACTATTGCACGCATCTGGCGCTCGGCATGGAATTACCGGGCATCGAGCCGAAAAAGGTGCGCAACAGCATGAAGTTATTCGCGGAAAAGGTGATCCCTCACTTCCGGCGCAAGCGCGCCAAACGCGCGGCCGCGCGTTGAAGTTGAAGATGTTTCAATCAGTCCGCCCGCGCGCGCCCATCGACGATCGCGCGGGCGGCAATAAGGATGACGAATCGTGAAAGTCAGAGC
>JBOHWL010000258.1:0-10491 GCA_050736615.1 Binataceae bacterium (SeqCode)
GCCGCGCACAGCAAGCGCGCCGCCATCGTCACCTCCAACTCCTCACGCACGGTGCAAGGATGGCTCGAGCGCCATCAGTTGGTGACAACTGTCGGCGTCATCGTCGGCCGCGACAGCGGACTTGCGCTCAAACCCTCGCCGGCGATGGTGCTCGAGGCGCTCGTGCGCGCCGGTACGGGCGCGCGCGAGGCTGTTTTCGTGGGCGACAGCGAAGCCGACGCCGACGCCGCACGCGGGGCCCGCGTGGGATTCTATGGCATCGCGATCGAACCGGTGAACTGTCAACGCCTGCTCGCTGCCGGGGCCATCCAAGTGTTTCCCTCACCAGCCGCGCTGGCGCAAGCATTCCGCCTGGCCGAAACTGGCCTATAGGCGATTCGTAGCCATGCTGCTTGCGCAAGCCGCCGACAACCCCGCGATGCTCAAGTTTATGCTCGCGCTGGAGGGTGTCGCGCCGCGCCTCGCCAATGCCATCGCCACGCCTGCTTCCGCCGCTGTGGAACGTCTGTTGGAAACCACTGAAGTGGAATTGGTGCTGAGGGCGGACCTTTTTGCTCATGCGCGCGTCAATCCCGCCTCGCCGATTGAGCTGATCGAGCATCAAGACGGTATCGCCCTGCGCGATCCGTCCGTCATTATCCCGGTGCGGATGGTGACCGAGCCGGCTTTCACGCTAACTCGCAACCGCCGTGAGATCGCGTCGGGGGAGATTGTACGCATCCGCGGCAGTTACGCGGCCGTGATGCTGGGTGGTGGATGCGGTCTTAACCAGCCCGGCCACGCCTGTGCCTTCTGCCTGGGCCGCGAGCTCACGCAAAAGGCGGGTGAGCGGTGGCCGGTGGACGAAGTAGTCGAGGCGCTGCGCGGTGCTTTTGACGAGGGCGCGGCCGAATTCGTGCATTTTCATCTCGGCTATTTCCCCGGCGACGATGCCGGACTCTTTCTCTTGCGACCCTATCTCGACGCGATCCACCGTCATTTCGACACGATAGTGGCGGTGACGATGCATCCGCCGGCCTCCTTGCGCATGGTTGAACTGACTTACGCGGCCGGCGCTGACGTCATCGCGTACAATCTGGAAGCTGCAGACGAGGCCGCGATGCGGCGTTATTTTCCCGGCCGTACGCGTTTTTTCGGCCGCGCGCGTTATCTTGAAGCCTTGCGTCACGCCGCGCGCATCTTTCCCAACGGCGCGGTCTGGTGCGAATTGCTGCTTGATTTGAGCAGCGCCGCCGCCACCGCCGCCGCGATCGACGAATTGACGGCTGCCGGCGTCACACCGCTGATTGGTTTTTCCCCCGTGCGTTGTCGATCCGTGACGAGCGCCGAAGCCGCATCACTCCTGGCCCAGCTTTATAATTCAGCCACGAGAGCCGGTTTGAGTGCGACCTGGGCCCGCGATATTTCAAGCGCGATCGTGCCTTTTGAGGCCCGCTTCTTCGTCCCGAATGCGCCGCAAATTCCCGTCCTGATCCATCTGTTGACCCGCAACCGGCTGGGCGCGCTGACCACTCGCTCCTTGGCCCGCATGCGCCGGCGCCTGCGGGTTAAACGCGTGCGCGCCTCGTTCGATTCTTCACGTTTGTGAGCGCGCGCCAAGACCACAGCCGCCGCCGCGGCATCGACGAGCACGAACTCGAAGAGCTTATCGTTGATACACGGCCGCTCGCGCTGGTGTTGCTCTCGCGCGGCGTGCGGCCCGTTATCCTGGCCGCCGGTGTGATCGTTTTCGTGCTGCTGATGCGCGCGCAACCGCCCCATGGTTTGAGCGAGGTCGCCGAACGCGCGCTAGCGGTGTTCGCGCTGGCGGTGGTTTACTGGGTCACCGGCGTCCTGCCGTTGATGGTGACGAGTCTCCTGGTGGTCGTGCTGCTCGGCGCCTCGGGCGTGATGGCACCGCGCAGCGCCTATGCCTTGTTCGGCAATGAGGCGGTCTTCTTCATTCTGGCTGCCTTTATGCTGGCCGCCGCCGTCAGCCATCGCGGCCTGGGCCGGCGCGTCGCACTCCACGTCTTCGCCCGCTTCGGCCGCACACCCCAGGGTCTGGTGCGCTCGGTATTTCTGCTAAGCGCGTTTATGTCGTTCGTGATTCCCGAGCACGCCGTCGCCGCGATGGTTTTTCCAATCGTGCTCGATCTCGCCGTGAGCATGGAACTCAAGCCGGGACAGTCGCGTTTTGCCAGCGCACTGTTTCTCGCGATGGCCTGGGGTGCGAATATTGGCGGTATCGCGACCTTGCTGGGCGGGGCGCGGGGCGCGCTCGCGCTCGGCATGCTGAACGAAGCGACCGGGCAAACGCTTTCGTTCATGCGCTGGTCGGCGGCGACCGTGCCCATGACGGCCGCGTTACTGGGACTCGGCTATCTGATCTTGAAATTGTGGTTTCCAGCCGAGCTCGAGCAGGCCGACGTCGCTCAGGGTCTGCAGGTGGCCGAGCTCGGACGCATGAGCTTCGAGGAAAAGGCCGTCGCCGCTATCCTGACGCTAACCGTGCTGGCTTGGTTTTTTCTCAGCGCGACCTGGGGACTGGCGGGTATCGCAATTCTCGCGGTAGTGGCGTTATTCGTTTTCAATCTGCTCTCGTGGAACGAGGTCGAGGAGTACGTCAATTGGGGAATCGTCCTGATGTACGGCGGCGCGATCGCGATGGGCGCCGCGTTGCAGAAGACCGGCGCCGCCAGTTTCCTCGCTCATGTTACTCTCGGCCATATCGATTCGATCACCTTGAAACTGTTGTTGCTCTCGCTGGCCGCGATACTTTTAAGCGAAGCCCTGAGCCATTCCGCCGTCGTCGCCGCGCTGGTCCCGGTCGCGCTCGGGCTGGCGAGCCGCTTTGGGCTTGACCCGCGCGCGCTGACCCTGGCGGTGGCCTTGCCCGCTGGTTTGACTTTCATTCTGCCGGTCGGCACGCCGGCGAATGCGCTGGCTTATTCCGGCGGCTATCTGCGGGTGCGCGCCCTGGTCTTACCCGGCTTCCTGATGTTCGTGACCGGATGGCTGGTGCTGAATCTGTCGATTCACTTCTATTGGCCGCTGATTGGAATTTCACTCCGCCCGCATTGAACCGAGCCTTGAGCCAAGTGAATTTTGCCGACCAGCAGCAGCCCAACCGATAGAATCCGTATCTTCAGTCTTCCCCTAAGGAACCTCTGCGCAAGCCACTGAGGTCATTCCGAACGGGGCCTGCGGAGTGAGGAATCCCGGATTAAAGCTACGGGAACGGGCAGATTTCCGGGATTCCTCGCTTTTATATGCAGCTCGCGGACTCGCCTGCTCGCTTCGCCGCGCAGCGCGGCTCCACTAGCCACGTACGGAGTCTGTGAATTTTTGTCATTCTGAACGGAGTCTTCGAAGTGAAGAATCCCGAAAAAACACAGGAAAAGCAGAAAGATCCGGGATTCCCTCGCTACGCTCGGAATGACAGAACAAACTTGTGCAGAGGTTCCCTAAGCTTTTTTCTTGCGCCGGCGAGATAGTTAATATAACTTACGGAAGTTGCAAAGTAATCTATTCCTGGAGCAGATCATCTCGCGATGGACCAAGGTTTCACTTTATGGTTTACCGGGCTTTCCGGCGCTGGCAAATCGACGCTCGCCAATCTCGCGGCTGCGGAGTTGCGCCGCCGGGGTCGTCGGGTTGAGATTCTTGACGGCGACGAAGTGCGCACCAATCTCTCCAAAGGTCTGGGTTTTTCCAAGGAAGACCGCGACACCAACATCAGGCGTATCGGCTATGTTTGTGGCTTGCTCGCGCGCAATGGCGTAATCGCGATTTCAGCCGCGATCTCGCCTTATCGCGCTATCCGCGACGAGATCCGCGGGCAGCATCAGCGTTTTTTCGAAGTTTTCGTCAAATGCCCGTTGGAAACCCTGGTCGAGCGTGACGTCAAGGGTCTCTACAAAAAGGCACTAAAAGGGGAAATTCCCAACTTCACCGGCGTTTCGGATCCCTACGAAGAGCCGCTCAATCCGGAAGTCGTGGTCGAGACCAATCGGGAGACCGTGGCGGACAGTCTGGCACGCCTGCTCACCCGGCTTGAAACGCTCAATTACGTCAGCCGCAACGGAACCGGACGATGAGCACCGGAAAGGATGCCATCAGCGCCCATGGGGGCGGAGATCTAGTCGATCGCAAAGCCCCCGGCAAGGAAGCCGCCGCGTTGCTCGCCTATGCCGAGAAACTGCCGGTCGTCACACTTAATGCGCGCGAGCTGGCGGATGTCGAAATGCTTGCCGCGGGTGCGTTCTCGCCTTTGACCGGCTTTATGGGCGAGGCCGATTACCATCGCAGCCGCGACGAGATGCGCTTGTCTTCGGGCGTGCCGTGGTCGATTCCAATTACGCTGGGCGTGGAGCAAGCGCAGGCGCGCGAACTCGGGCCCGGCCAGGACGTGGCGCTGGCCGCCGACGGCACGCGGCTGGCTGTGCTTAAGCTCGGCGCGATTTATCAGGCTGACCGCAAGAAGGAAGCCGAGGCCGTATTCGGCACCGCCGATGAAACGCATCCGGGCGCGAAAAACGTGCTGTCGTCGCCACCGTGGTGCCTGTCGGGACCGATTACCCTGTTTGGCGAAATTCCCGGCCGCACTTTCCTTGAATACCGGCTTGAACCGCGCCAGACGCGCGCCCGTTTTCGTGAACTGGGATGGAAGAAAATCGTCGCCTTCCAAACCCGCAATCCGACCCATCGGGCGCACGAATATATTCAAAAATCGGCGCTCGAAGTGTGTGACGGCCTGCTGCTTCATCCGTTGGTTGGGGAAACCAAGAGCGACGACGTGCCCGCCGCAGTGCGGATGGAAACCTACAAAATCCTGCTCGAGCTTTATTATCCCAAAGACCGCGCGATGCTCGCGGTGATGCCGGCGCATATGCGTTACGGCGGCCCGCGCGAGGCGATTCTGCACGCGATTATCCGGCGCAACTACGGCTGCACGCACTTTATCGTGGGCCGCGATCACGCCGGCGTCGGCAACTACTACGGCACCTACGACGCGCAGAAAATTTTCGAGCGCTTCGATCATGCCGAGATGGGCATCACGCCGCTGACTTTCGAGAACAGCTTTTATTGCTCCAAGTGCGGTTCGATGGCGTCGTTCAAAACCTGTCCGCATACCGAAGCCGACCGCCTCTTGCTCTCCGGCACCAAGGTGCGCGAAATGTTGCGCCGGGGCGAGGCGCCGCCGCCGGAGTTTACCCGGCCGGAACTGGCCGCGATCCTGGTGCGGGCGATGCGCCAGTCGGGCTGATTATCGTCCGCCGGCGATAAACCGCGGCCGCGATTTCCCGGCGAATCACGGCCGCGCGTTTCGAGCTGTGGGTCCCCCTCAGCGTTGAATTATCCGGGCGAATTTTTCAAGAAAGTGATTTCTTCAGGCGTTGATGCGCGTCCTAGAATTGCATTGCGATGGAGGAAGCGGCCGAAGCGTTCAATTGTCGCCAGGTGCTCGCGGGCATGTTTGACGAAATCGGCGGCGGGCGGATATTCCACTGCGGCGGTTTGCGCCAACTCGACCGATTGGCGCTGGTCGAACAGATTTTCGCTGTGCTCGAGGGGGAGATAAAAGAACAAGCGCTCCGGCAATTCCACCCGCCGATCAATCGCACGCCGCAAGGCATCTTTTGCCACTGCCAGCGCGTAGCTATCAGTGGCGAAAGCGCGCGGCTGATTACGGAAAATATTGCGCGGCAATTGATCGAGTAGAAGAATCAGCGCCAGACAACTTCGCGCTTCGCCGCGCCATTCATCCAGCAGCCCACTCGCGGCTTGATGGCAGTCACCGAGAAAGCGCCACGTACATTGCCGATCGAATTCGCTCCGCGGCTCGAACCACAGGCGCGAACGCGTCGCGAATTCACGTCGACAATCGCGGCCAAACCAAAAATCCAAGATTTCATCGACGCGTGACATGAGATGTTCCAAAGCTGACACGTGTCAAGAGCTCATCGCATGGTGAATGGCGTGCAGTCCGGCGACGCGCGGTTGATGGATGTCGGTGCGCGCGCAATTCGCGTTAGACTAGCGGAGCACGGCGCGCGAGCGCAGCCTTGTCACGCTTTGAGTCCAACCATATCATGAGTGTCGCTCCAAATGGCTGCCGTCATCACACCAATGCGTGGTACTCCCGGCAAGCGCGGCAGCGGCTCCTGGCTACTGAACGTCATCCGAGTCGTTTTGCTGGCCGCTTTGGCTGGCGGCTCGATTTATCTCCTGCTCACGCACGCGGAATGGTTCGAGAATCCGCTGATCGTCAAGTACGAGATCCTGTCATGGGGGGTGTGGGGGCCGATCGCTTACATGCTGCTGTACGCGGTCGGGCCGTCTTTTCTTGTGCCCGGCGCCGTTATGACCATGGCGGGCGGGCTCGCTTTTGGCGCCTTATGGGGTGCGCTGTATTCGATGGTCGGCGCTGACGTGGGCGCGCTGGTCGCGTTCGCGGCCGGCCGCTTTCTCGGTCATTCGTTCGTTGAGGGCGTGATCGGCTCGCACTTTGACCATATCATGGAGCGGCTTGAACGTAGCGGCTTCTACATTATTCTCTACCTGCGCATCGTGCCGCTGATTCCGTACAACGCGCTCAATCTATTGGCGGGCGCTTCGCCCATCAGGTTTCGCGACTATTTGTCGGCAAGCCTGGTTGGCATGATTCCAGGCACCATTCTGTTTGCATTTTTGGGCGACGCCTTATGGCACCCGGAGTCGCCGCGCTTTTTTATCGCGGTGGGCCTGATTCTCTGTTGCTTCGCGGCGGGGGAAGCTTACCGTCGCTGGAAATCGGTGCCGCTGACGTGACCTGCTCGCGCGATACTTGTCGTCGGCATCTGGCATAAAGCTGGCATAAAGGATGATACTGCCATGTCCGAGCTGTTGACGATTCGCATGGACGACGAAACCAAAACCCGGTTAGAAAAGCTCGCCAAAACGATGGATCGCACTCAATCCGATGTCGCCGTCGAGGCAATCCGCGCCTACCTCGCCCTCAGCGCGTGGCAAATTGAAGAACTTGGGCGCGCGCTGAACGAAGCCGATGAGAATAATTTCGCCACGGAAGAAGAGGTGAAAGCGGTCGTCGGGAAATGGCGCGACGGTGAACGTTAGATGGCTTCGTACCGCACTGCGAAATCTCGATCAGGCGGCCGCGTATATAGCGCGTGACGATCCGCAGGCCGCCGCCCAATTCATTGAACTCGTGATGGCGAGCGTCAATCGCCTCATCACACATCCGGACTCGGGCCGGCCGGGGCGAGTGTCTGGGACGCGCGAATTAGTGATCAGCGGCGCGCCGTATATTGTTCCGTACCGCGTCAAAGGTGAGATGGTGGAAATTTTAAGAGTGTTTCACGGTGCCAGGAAATGGCCGGAGAACATTTGATGGCTCGATGGTATTTCAGCTACCCGCCACTGCGCATTTGAATCGAGGAAATTGAACACGAGGCGCCGCGGCTCCCGCTATTCCCTGTTGACTGAAGTCTGAAGCATGCCTCAGCGCGTGTTGATGCCGCTCGCACTCGCCTCGGCGACTTTTTTTTCCACCGGCTTGGGCGGGGTCGCCGCTGTGCGCTTGCGCGACCGTCTTCATCTGTTGCTCGGCTTCAGTTCCGGCGCCGTCCTGGCCGTGGCATTGTTCGATATCCTGCCGGAAGTCTTCAGCTTCGGCGATGGGTACGGCCATATGCCATTGGCCGCCTTCGCTTTTCTGGTTTTCTTTGGCCTCGAACGTTACACCACCATGCATCGCTCGCGCGAACACGTCCATGCTCACACGGCGCACGAGCCGGAATTGGGCACGCTGTCCGCAGCGGGTTTGGTCTTGCACAGCTTTCTCGACGGCGTCGCCATCGGGGTCGGTTATCAGACCAACGCCAGGACCGGCCTGCTTATCGCGTTGGGCATAATCACGCACGATCTCAGCGACGGGCTCAACACCGTCACCGTCGTTCTCGCGCATGGCAACCAGCTCAGGCGCGCGCTGATATGGCTGCTGTTGGATATGATCGCGCCGTTGGCCGGCACGGCGGTGACATTCCTGTTCAATCTAGGCAGCGGCCTGTTGCCGTGGGTGCTGGCCTTCTTCGCCGGCTCGTTCCTCTATATTGGCGCTTCGGATCTGTTGCCGGAAGCGCGCGAACATGATTCGCCATGGGTCGGCGTCGCCACCGCAATCGGCATGCTGATGATCTATTTGACTACGCGAGTATTGCGCGGGGCCTAATCGCTCAAGCCCTGGCCCGAACCGCCCGTTTCAGATTGCGCCGTCAGGCTCCGTTGCGTTTCTCCCGACGGCGTCCGCGCAGTCATGGTCTCGGGCATCGCCAGACCGAGCACCGCCAGAGCGGCCAGCGCGATCGCCGCCAGGATCAGAAACCCGGCGTTATAGCCGGCGTGCTCGACCACGAATCCGGTCATCACGTTGCTCAGTGAAGCGCCAATCGCGACGCCGGTTGAAATGGCGCCCTGGATCAAATTGAAACGGCCGGTGCCTTGGGCCAAATCCGCCACGATGATCACCCAAATCACGCCGAAGATGCCGGCGCCGACGCCGTCGAGAGCCTGGATCGAAATCAAGGCGTAGGCATCGCGCGTGACAGTGAACAGAATCCCGCGCAGGGGCAGCGCGGCAAAGCCAATCATGAGTATCGGTTTGCGTCCCCAGCGATTGGCGTAACGACCCGCCAGCAAAGCTATCGGGATCATCACGATTTGGGCGACGATGATACATGCGGACATGTCCAGCGCCGGACTGGCGTGCCGCGCCGAGGACAGCAACTCACCGACCAGCGGCAGCATCGCCGCATTGGCGAAATGAAACAAGATTACCGCGCCGGCGAAGATCATCAGCCGGTGATCCGCGACGAGTTCTCTCATACCCGCGAAGTGCGCCTTGCCACCGGCGCCGGGCGGGGCCTGGCGCGCGAGGTCATGATCAATTTCACGCTCGCGAATGGAAAGCGCGGAGGCCACCGTCGCCAGGCTCATCACGGCCGAGGCGTAGAAAATCGCGGCGTAGGAGATGAAGTGACCGGCCAATCCCGCCATCGCCGCGCCAAACACATTACCCGCATGGTTGTACGCATCGTTGCGTCCCACCCGGCGGGAAAATCGTGCGCGCCCGACCAGACCCAGGCTGACCGCCGCGATTGCGGGACCGAAGACTACCGCGGCGACCCCAATCCAGACCTGGGAACCGACCACGATCGCCATCCCCGACTGGGTGCCAATCGCCAGACATCCAACCGCGAGCGCGAGGGCCGCCGCCGCCATCAACGCGCGTTTGCGGCGCGTCGCGTCCACCAGCGCACCCACCGGAGTCTGCGCGAGCACCGTCGCGATCCCCTGCGCGCCCATCGCGATACCGATGCGTCCGAGTGACCAATGGAGGCTTGCCAGCAGATAAATCGCCAAATAGGGACCGACGCCGGTCTGCACGTCGGCCTGGAAGAAGTTCACCAGGTCGAGCGCGCGCAGACTGCGCGCCGACGCGGTTGCCTCGAGAGGTTGAACCGACGGGTTATCGTGGTCGTTGATGGGGTTGCGCACTGGGATAGGATGGTCTTCGCGTCGGGGATGATGTGAGCCCAAGCGCACGCCTCGTGCCAATCGAGTCCATCAATGGATTCGCTCATCACTGCGGCGAGGCTGTCCGAACTACAGACGGGTGGGTGTCTTCACAGCGGACGCCCGGCTGCGCGCGGGATCCATACACGAGGCCGAAAGAGCCTACGCCACCAGACGAAAAATGGCCTTCGCGGTTCGGCATCGATCTTGATGCTCATGGGAGCCATTCCAGTTTGAGAGACCGTCATGAGACGCATCGCTATTGCTACGATCCGCTCGCTCAGCATAGGCGATCAGGCGGCACCGTTAGGTGCTGCCGCACCGCCGCCGCCGCTTTGAGACAAGATGGGCATTTTGAAATTGGCGGGCCCGCCAGCGCACGCCGCGACGTATAAGGACGGTATACGCGAAGCGCGCCCAAGCTCCAGTCGCTCACTTAAGTCGGCACATCCGCGCATTGGGAATCCTGCAAGATCGCGTCATCGTTCCCGTCGTCAGTGCGTACGCGGATCTTGAGACTCAAAGAGTTGGGATTGGGCTGAGGCTTTGTGAGTTTTTTGCGTTCACCAAACCAACCATGAATGATGATCGCCTTGTTTGTCCGTCGTTCCGAGCGCAGCCGGATCAGCGGAGCCTGGACGAAGCGATGAAGGCGGCTGGGAGCCGCGCCCGAAGCCCTTCAACGGCCCAGAGCGTAGCGCACGGTGTTGAGTATGTAGATGAAGTCGCGCGGTGAGTTGATTTCGCCCATCAGCGCCACTTGCGACAATATCTCCATCTCGGCGGTGGTGATGCTGTGCAGGCGGCGCAGACGTTCGTCACGGCGAAATTCTTCCCAAGCCGAGCGTTTGCCGCGGCCATCGTTAGTCTTGAGCATTTCCAGCGCGCGTGGATTGGCCAGAAAAAATAATTCGCGCTGGTCAAGCCCAAGCACTT
>JBOHWL010000259.1:0-3264 GCA_050736615.1 Binataceae bacterium (SeqCode)
CCCCGGCGCCATCCCGCACGCCCGCCCGTGGCCGCATTTCGCAGCTCATCCGCCCAGCCGCACGCCCACTTCAAGGCGCCGGCCGCGAAAAAAATCCGCCGCCGCCATGCGCCGCCGCCCCGCCCCCTGTACCTCAATTGGCATCAGCATGCCGCGCCCGCATTTGATCACCACCTCAGGCTTCAGACGCACGATGGTTCCGGGTTCGCCCTCATGCTCGTGTGTCTGTGCGGCGGCCACACGCACGCGATGAAGCATCAGGTCTTCGCCGGCCAAGGTCGTGCGCGCCACCGGCCAGGGATCGTAAGCGCGCGTCATGCGTTCAATCGCCGCGGCGTCGTCGTACCAATCGATTACGGCGTCTTCTTTCTTGATGATTTTCGTATAGGTCGCCACGCCTTCATCCTGCTGAATTTCCGGCAAATCGCCGTTGGGCAGGCGAGCGAGCGCTTCCAGCAGCGCGGCGGCGCCAAGCTCCGCCAGCCGCTTTTTGAGGCTTGCCTGTGTCTCATCGGATGTCAGCGGAATTTGGCGTTGCAGGAGAATTGGCCCCGCGTCCATTCGTTCAACAATGCGCATGATAGTCACGCCGGTGATCGTATCACCGGCGAGAATCGCGCCTTCTATCGGCGCCGGGCCGCGATGGCGCGGCAGAAGCGAGGCGTGCACATTGAGTGGCATCAGGCGCGCGGCCCCCAGCACCGTGGACGGCAGGATTCGGCCATAAGCGGCCACCACCAGCAGGTCCGGTTCCAACCTTTCGAGTTCGGCGGTAAATTCTTGGGTCTTTATCTTCGCCGGCTTGATAATCGGCAAGCCGTATTGCGCGGCAGTTGCCGCGACCTCCGACGGTTCCAGCTTGAGCCCGCGCCGGCGCGGCTGGTCCGGCCGCGTAACCACGCCCGCAATGCGGAAATCCGCGCCCGATGCCTCAATCAAGCGCTTCAGAATGTGCGCGGCAAGCGCCGGCGTGCCCATAAAGACGAGATTCAAGCGGCGGGGCGGGTGCTCAGATGCGAACGGCGGCGGAGGGCCTGCCATCAGCCTTGCCCTCTTTGATCATCTTCTGCAGTTTGCGTTTGTAGAGTTCGCGCTTGATGCGGCTGATGCGGTCGATGAAGAGCTTGCCGTCGAGATGGTCGAGTTCATGCTGTAAGGCGACCGCCAGCAGTTCCTCAGCTTCGATTTCGATTTCCTTTTGCGCGGGCGTCCACGCACGCACCAGCACTTTGGCCGCGCGTTTCACGTCGGCGGTGAAATCCACGACCGACAAACAACCTTCTTCCCATACGATCGCGCCTTCGGATTCGACGATGCGCGGATTGATCAGTTTGAGCAGCTTTTTGCCGGGATTCTCATGGTCGGTATCGAGCACGACAATACGGTGCGCCTCGCCGACCTGCGGCGCGGCCAGCCCAACGCCGGGCGCGGCGTACATGGTCTGGACCATGCTTTCGATCAGGCCATCCACTCCGCCGTCGATGTTTTCCACTTGTTTGGCGGGATTTTTCAGTGCCGGATCGGGAAATTTACGTATGTTGAGCAGAGCCATTTGATCTAGAGAATCGAGCAAAATCTATCAGAGCCCGCCCCCCGCTAAAAGACGGCGCGACGCTCCCTTTATGTTGATGTCGATGTGACGACGGCATGAGGCTAACGCAAAAGCACTGGCGGGAAAACGTCAGCCAATTCTCCCTTGAGGAACAATTGAGTAGGCTGTCTGTTTGTGGATCTGACCGCTTGGAATATCGATAACGTCTGCTCCAAAGTGGATCTGACGAGCGAAGCGCCGATAATCGACCTGTCGGCGGTGACGTTTATCGAGCCGTTTGCGCTAATCTATTTGGGCATGTTCCTGCGCTATTACAGCGCGCGGGACAAACGCTTTCGGGTCAGACTACCGACGAAATCCGCCGCTCAGAAATACCTTGCGCGGCAAAATTTCTTTGATAGATTCAATTTCGATCCCGCCACCGTTCCCGAAGACTTGCTGCGGCGATTTACTACCGGAACGTCGCTCAACGACATCGTGGATATCGAGCGTCGCGACGGAATCGATGAGGAAATGGCTCCGACCCGGAGTGAGCCGCTCGCGCGAAGGCGGGTTCGGCCTCTTTACGGTAACCGATAACCTACAAGAATAGTGGGGTGAACTGGTGCTTGCCACAGGAGATGGCTACGTGAGAATGTCAGGAGCAGCGCCGTTTCGGTATGGCAAGATGGCATTTGATCTGAGTGGTGTTCAAATCGAAGTGCGGATACCGACGAGATGAAGGGCACCCTACTAGTTAAAGTGACCGATTTAGCGACTAGTTGCTTGACCAGGCCAAGAGGCGACGAAGCTTACGAAAAAATTCGCCGCTATCTCGACGAATATGGCTCGGTCGATTTGGATTTGGATGCGACGGAGGCGCCGTCCAGTTCCTTCCTTGATGAGATTGCTCTAAGACTGCAAGGCTCTGATCTCCTTGACGCCGTAACGTTTGTTACGCGCAAGGACAGAGTCAGGAAAAGACTTTCGATGATTGCAGGCATTCGGCAATTGACGTTGCATTTCAAACCACAACCTGATGCCATCCGCCAGCTAGTGCCAGCAGATGTTTCCACCCGCGAGGCCGAATATGAGCAAAAGCCGACCTCTTGAGCGGCTATCCCGCACCCTCATACTCGAGCCATGCCATGTCTTTCAGGAAGAGCTCAAATCAGACAATTAAACCGATGCTGGGGCTGACCGTCAGCGAATAGCGGCCGCGCGCACGGCGCAGGCTTACCGGCGCTTGAAACGCCCGCGACAGGGTTTTCGAGGTCAGCATCTCACTCTTGCGGCCCGCACCCATTACCAAGCCGTCTTTAAGCACCAGCACGTGCGAGAAGGCTGGCATGATCTCCTCCACATGATGAGTTACCAGCACCAGCGTCGGGGCGCCGCGTTGGCGCGCCAGGCGCTCCAAAAACTGCAGGAAATGCTCGCGTGCGACCGGATCAAGTCCTGCGCAAGGCTCATCGAGAATCAATAATTGCGGGCGCGCCATCAGAGCGCGGCCAATCAACACACGCTGGCGTTCGCCTTGCGAAAGCACGCGCCATGGACGATCGCGGAGGGCCACCGCCTCGACCTCGCGCAGAATCTTGAGCGCCTGCTGGCGTTCGTCCGCGCGCATCTCGCCCCACATTCCGATCATGGCATGACGGCCGCTGATGACCGCTTCGAGCGCGGTCTCGTGACCCGCCATCATCTGGCGGATGCTGGAGCTGCAAAGCCCG
>JBOHWL010000260.1:0-3685 GCA_050736615.1 Binataceae bacterium (SeqCode)
GTTCAGAATGACGACGTGTAGCTTCCGCAGAGGTTCGCTAAGCAGGCTCTGATTTGTCAGCAGCCTGCTAGCGGAGCCGCGCTGCGCGGCGAAGCGAGCACATTAGGCGAGCGAAGCGGAGCCGAGCGAACGAGTCCGCGAGTCGCGCCAAAACTGAAATTCTGCGAGCCCGCGTTAAAATCTAACTCATACGTGCCGTAAACCGATACGGAAATTTCCAAAGGAGTTCCTATGAAACTATATTTCGCCCCCGGCGCATGCTCGCTGTCTCCGCATATCGTGTTGCGCGAAGCGGGAATTGACGCGGAACTCGAGCAGGTTGATCTCAAGAGCAAAAAGACTAAAGCTGGCGCCGATTTCAACGCGATTAACCCGAAGGGATATGTGCCGGTGCTGACTTTGGACAATGGCCAGATACTGACCGAGGGACCCGTCATCGTGCAATATCTGGCGGATCAGAAAGCATCATCGGGACTCGCTCCGGCGGCCGGAACTTTCGAGCGCTACCGCTTGCAGGAATGGCTCAACTTCATCTGCGCCGAATTGCACAAGAGCTTCGCGCCGTTGTTCAACCAAGCGGTTCCGGAAGATTACAAGCGAATCGCGAGGGAGGGTATCGCACGCCGCTTCGCGCTAATCGATAGTGAGTTGAAGGGCGACTTCCTGATGGGCTCTAAATTCACCGTGGCCGACGCTTACTTATTCGTGATGACCAACTGGGCCAAGCTGATGAAGATGGACTTGGCGACGTGGCCGCGGCTCAAGGCCTATAACGAGCGTATCGCCGCGCGCCCGAAAGTCCAGGAAGCAATGAAGGAAGAGGGATTGATTAAGTAAGCGGCCGCGCGAACGCGGACGAAAAAAATCCGGCAGGCTTCCCGTTTTCCTTCGGGCAAACGGGAAGTCCTTTCATAAGTGCTCAGAACGAGCCGGAGCGCGGCTTTCCCCCAGGTCCGCTGTAGGTCAAGGTATAGCCCGGTTCGGTCTCGAAGCGCACCTGCGGCATCTCGCCGCGCAGATTCTCCCACGCGACGATAAGTTCATCCTCGGCGCGATAGTCGAAGGGGTCCTGAATGATCTTCTCTTCAGGGCCGCGCGGTTGTAATGGATGCTCTTTTAGCCAACGCGCGGTGAACGCAAGCGCTTGCTCAGCCGGCATCACATCCGCATATCCCAGTTGAACCTTGATTTTGCCGATGTCGAGCACGCGATGGGTGGTCCAGGCTTGCGAGATCATGGGGCGGGCGGGCAGCGCGAACTCCCACGGCATCGAAACAATCTCGAGCGAATAATCGAGCGCGCTCGAGACCACCTCAATCACCTGCCGCAACGTCAGCACACGCTCATCGCCAACGTTGTAGATCTGCCCGGCCGCGGCGTCCGGCTGATCCACCGCCAGCAGTACCGCATGGGCGGCATTGCCGACGTAAGCGGCATGATTCAGCGTCAGGCCGTCTTCAGGCACAATGATGGCGCGGCGACCGTCCATCACGCGCCGCACAATCGACCATTCGCGCGGCGCAATCTGATACGGACCGTAAAGCAACGGATAGCGAAAATGCGTCGCATGCGGATGGTGCTGGAAGACCGCCGCCTCGGTCCGCACCACCCGCCAGCCCTTCCCATCCTCCTCCTCGCGCGTGAGCAGCGGAGCATCCTCCGGTGTCGGCAAAGGCATTCCGCGCGGATACAGCACGGCGGGATTCATATAGCCGCGATAGGCGGGCGCGCCGCCTATCGAGATGAAGCGCCCAGTGCGTCCAGCCATAATTTCGGCGATGCGCCGCAGCCTGCCATAGGCCGCGATGGTGAGATTGAAATCGCGCCGTTCCACCGCGCCACGCAGCGCTTCGGCTGAAAACGGGTCGGTATGGATGTGCTCGACCGTGGGCGGAATTTCATCCACCTCGTGGTTGCCGGTGTGCAGGATTGCGACCGCATAACCCCGTTCGACCAGGCCGTTGACGATGAGATGACCGCTCGGGCCGGTCCCTCCAATCACAAGCGCTTTCAATGCTGCTGTCCTCGCGCGCGCCGCGTCCTAAAACGTGGGCAGATGCTGGATGTCTTTATACTTGTAGTAACCGGGACCGACGCCGTACTCCATGATGCCGAAGCCGGTATCGTTGCCGCAGTGCCATTCGATGAGATGGTCGCTGAGGGTGCTCGCTTCTTTCAGGATGGCCGGATCATATAAGTTCCAGACCTCATGCTCGCAGTGGAACGGACCCTTGTCATCGCCGTGATACCATCCGCGATAACCGCCATAACCGCCGCCCTTGAGATGCCATCGCGGCGCATGCGTGACGAATGAAACCTCGCGCTTTTCGCCATTTTTAAAATGGAGCAGGACCTCGCCGCCGGCCAGCGTTTGTACCGGACCTGAGGCGTCCCAGCGGAACTCCTGCTCGGTGCGGTCCAGCATCCATCCCGGGTCCGGCTCAGCGCCGCACGGGCCCACCTTTTCTCCACTGAAATAACTGTATTTGCCGGGTCCTCGCTCGACGAAACGCCAGTGCAACGCGTAATCGCGGAACTGCGCGACCGACCAACTGAACAAAAAGGGCGCGAAGGTGGTGCGCTTCGAATCCGAGGCGTCGGTTCTAAGCGGACGGCGCGTGCCCCATGAGCGATCGCGATGGGCCCACCATCGATCCTCACTAAGCGCGAGCGTCTTGCCGCCGAATTGCAGGCTGCCGCGCACCCGCCCGACCTGGTCGAAGCGCGTGATGTCCTGCACAACCTTGCCGCCGCTTTGGCGAAAGTCATGTTCCTCTTCATGCGGATTCATGCTCGCCAGCCATTCGAGATCCAGCCGCAGGCTCGACGAATTGTCGCCGAGCTTCAGGCGAAAGCGCTTGAGCCCTTCGAGCAGTTCGACCTCGAGCGGCCCGATCTTCAGTTGGTCGATGTGCGGACGCAAGGTGCGGGAGGCGCGAAAATTGTATTGTTTTCCCTGATGCCAGACGGTCGCGAAACCGTCTTGGACATTTTTGTTCGGATATTGACCCACGCCGAAGCCGATGATCGTATCCTTGTCGCGAACGTCATAGATGCTGACGTAGATGCGCTCGGTCCATTCGGGACTGTCCGTGGCAATATGGTCCATCGTCGCGGGCAGTTGATGGCACATCATTTCGTCCCACCTGGTCAACATCGCGATTCTCCCATTCCTAAACGCAACTCGCAGACTCGCCTGCTCGCTCCGCTGCCGCTCCGCTAATGGGTTCGGTGTGTGGATTGCGTTTCAAAAGCCCAGCGCTTTTGCCGCCATGTCAAGGACCACCGGCACCGAATAAGTGGTGCGCGCCAATCTCAGATCCTTGTTGCGGCCTTCCGCAAATAATCCCGAAGCGCTCAGCCAGAAAGCCGTGCTGCGCATCATGTAGAGAATTTCGTAATAGCGGCAAACGTCAAGGTCGACCGTCAATCCAGTCAGCTTTTGATAATAGTCAAGAAAAAAATCGCGCTCGATCACGCATGACAGCAAGGGTGAACCCTGATGATTCAGCTCTGAAAGCACGTAGGCGACGTCATACATCGGATCGCCAATCACCTGCAGCTCCCAGTCGATAATGGCCGCAATCGCGTCATCCTTGATGATGAGATTGCCGGTTCGATAGGCACCGTGAACGAACGCGAGACGACTCGTGGCGGGCGCGTTCGCCTTGAGCCACATCAGCAG
>JBOHWL010000261.1:0-12869 GCA_050736615.1 Binataceae bacterium (SeqCode)
GGCTAGACTCGGTGATTTGATTCCGCGCCAATTTAATCGACGTGGTTGAGGCCAGCTAATCGCGTGGGTCACGTATCGCGCCCCAACGGCCACCATGATGGCTTCGATGTGGGCGAGCTTGAGCCGACGTCCCTCGCACCAGTCGAAGAATTGTTTTACCGCGCGCGCGTAGGCCATGCGCGTATTGCGGTTGCGGATGCTGGCGGTGAAAAACTCGATGAAGCGTCGGCTGGCGCACTCACCCCAGGCGTGGATAATGGCGGGCAGCGCCTCCAGGCCGGCGCGGACCAGCGCCGGCGGCGGCGCGATTTCGTGGGTCAGCAGGATAGGCTCTTCTGCATTGTCGCGCGATTATGGACTTAGGCCATAACTAAGTCTATATTTCTCACAATGATAGGCGCGATAAATGTGCATGAAGCCAAGACTCGCTTCTCAAAGCTACTCCGGCGCGTGCAGCTAGGAGAGGAAATCGTCATATCCAAGGCCGGCAAGCCAGTCGCGCGACTGGTGCCTTTCACCCAACGCCCGGAAAGGCGCATCCCGGGAACTGCCAAAGGGCTGGTCACGATCAGTGCGGATTTCGACGAGCCACTTCCCAAAGATATTCAGCAGGCCTTCGAAGCGTGAAGGTACTGCTCGACACCCACGCTTTCTTGTGGTGGATAGCCGATGATTCCCGCTTATCCGCGCGCGCCCGGCGCACCGTGAGCGATGCGTCAAACGCGGTGTACTTCAGCGCCGTTAGCGGCTGGGAGATTGCCATAAAGGCGCGCCTCGGGCGCCTGACTCTGGCCAGCGATGACATTGAGGGCTTCGTCGCGGAACAGGTCGCAGCCAACGCCTTTGAGGTTCTTCCGGTACATCTCCATCATGCGCTTAAGACCTACGCGCTGCCCGACCACCATAAGGATCCCTTCGACCGGCTGCTGATTGCCCAGGCCAGCGTCGAGGAACTGGCACTGGTGAGTGCCGACCCCCTGTTGGCTAGCTACACAATTCGCATCGTCTGGTAAGCTGTCACTTTGAGAATTATCTGGCGTAAAACTTTGTCCGTTATTCGGCGGTATGGCCCGACCACGTATGCGTGGCGCCCTACGGAGTTTATCATGCGTGATAGCGGTGCCGCAGCGAGCCGTTCACGGCGCCGCAATAGGTCATCGCGAAGGGCGGTTAGCGGTCCGCCTCAGCAACTCCCAGGACACCGTGGCCGCCGAGAACAGCAAGACAAGGGTGGAGGCTGCGAACCAATTGTACGGCTCACCCCAATTTAGCGCCATGCGAAACGCCGAGACTAGCAGGATTCCGAACCCGCTCAGAGCCGATACGTGGCGCCGCAGGGTAGATCCATGATCACCGTTTAAGGCGTAGGGCGAGCGTCTGCCAGAACCTGATGACGACCCAGCCTGACCAACCCGCAGTGGTGATAAGCGTCACCATCCCGGAGATCGTAGCGCTGATGCCGGGAAACAGTGCCAGGAATGCCACCATCATTACCGCTAGATAATTCTGGAAGGCCTGTTCCGTCAGTCTTGAAGACGGCCTCCTCGGGACCAAGCGCGACCGAGACGTTGATGGAGACCACGACAAACAGCAGGCCAAGGAGCGCGGCGGAGGCGGCGCCGATTGCGGCGCGACCTCCGTCACCACGAAGTACTGATTGAGCGGCGTATACATAGTTGATACTTCGCGCTGGCCGAAGGCGTGGTAGAGGGTGTCGTCGAGCAATTGCGCGGAGATACCCGGGCGCGAGGCGGTTTAGTGATCGACCTCTATGTCGGCTCCCAGCTCATGGTTTTGCTGATCGCTGTTGACGTCCCTGAGTTGCGGCAGCTTCCGCACTGCCGCCCGCATCCACGGCGCCCATTGGTCGAACTCGTCGAGGTTTTCGCCTTTCAGGGTGTACTGATACTCGGCGGCGATCTTGCGCTCCGACAGAGGCTTGAGTGTGATGAACATGCGGGCGGTATTGGTCGCACCGGCGTTGCTGCCGGTAAAGGCAATGACGTGTTCGACCGCCGGATCCTGGCGCACGATATTGACGAACTCCCGCAGCTTGTCGCGCATTTGCTGAAACGACGTATTCTGGTCGGCCATCACCTGGCCCATCATGCGGCCGTTGTCCTGTTGCGGGAAAAAACCTTTCGGAATCACTACGAACAGATAGACATTCAGGCCGATCGTCGCGAAGACCACGGCCAGCGTCAGCCGCGGATGATGCAGCGCCCACGACAAGCTGCGCCGATAATGATCGTGCATCCAATTGAAGGCGGCCTCGCTGTACCGATCAAGGTATCCATACGGCCGTTCGTGCGCCGAGCGCAAAATCCGCGCGCACATCATCCACGTCAGCGTGAGCGAAAACCGCGATCGCGGCCGACAGCGTGATGGCGAATTCGCGGAACAGGCGCCCCACGATGTCGCCCGTGAACAGCAGCGGTATCAAGATCGCTATGAGTGAAACGGTCAGCGACACGATGGTGAAGCCGATCTGTTGCGAGCCTTTCGGCGCGGCTTGCAGCGGCGAGTCGCCCTCCTCTATGAAGCGCGAGATGTTCCCGACCACCACGATGGCGTCGTCGACCACGAAGCCGGTCGAAATGGTGAGCGCCATCACGGACGGATTGTCCAGGCTGTAGCCGAGCAGATACATCACGCCGAAGGCGCCGATCAGCGACAACGGCGCGGCCACGCTCGGAATCACCGTCGCGGACAGGCTGCGCAGGAACAGAAAAATCATCATCACGGCCAGCGTAATCGTCAGCATCAGCTCGAACTGCACGCCGCTCACCGAGTCGCGAATCGTGATGGTGCGGTCGGTCGGTGTGCTTGGTTGCCCGCACGGGCGCGCCGAGGCGTGCCCCGCAGAATCGCGAACGCTCTATGGTCCGGTTCAGAAACCGGGTAGTCATTCGGATAAGAGGAAGTGTTCGCATTTTTCCCATATGATCAGGTCGCCCTTAAGATCGCCCTGGCGCTGGGTGCGGGTCTGTTGGTCGGGCTTGAGCGCGAATGGGCGCAAAAGGACGTCGGCGTACGCACATTTGCGATCGTCTGCCTGTTCGGCGCGCTGACGGTCCTGACCGCGCCCGGCCTGATGGTCGTCGCGATGGCCGGCACCTTCCTGTTGCTCGCCTTCTTGAACCTGCAGAGCTTTTTCAGGAATGGCACGCTGGAGCTGACCACCTCCGCCGCGTTGTTGGTGGTATTGGTTGGCGGTGCCCTGATCGGGCAAGGGCATTATTTCACTGCGGTCACGGCGATCATTTTGATGACCCTGTTGCTTGCCTGGAAAGCGGAATTGGCCCGCTTTGCGGGTGGGCTGCAGCCGGATGAAATTCGCAGCGCCGTGCTGCTCGGGCTGCTGAGCTTCGTCATCTGTCCGCTGCTGCCCAATCGCTTCGTCGATCCGTGGCAATTACTGAATCCGCGGCAGGACTGGATCATCGTGATCGTCATCGCCGGGCTCGGGTTTTCAAATTACATAATGCTGCGCTTTTACGGCACGCGCGGCATCTATTACACGGCGTTTCTAGGCGGCTTGGTCAACAGCACGGCGACGGCGGCGGAAGTCTCGTCGTTATTTCGCGGCACCGGCGATTGCGCGGCCACGATCGTGGCGGTCATCATGCTGACCAGCGTCGCCATGTTCCTCCGCAATCTTGTCATCCTGGCGATCTTCGGTTCGGCGGCGGTTGGTACCGCGCTAATCCCCTTGGCGGTCATGACGGTGGCCGCGCTGGTGGTTCTATGGCTGCACTGGGCGCGCGGTGACCTGCCCATGCCGCAGTTGCGGCTGTCTTCGCCGGTCTCGCTGCCACACGTACTGCGCTTCGCCGCGATGTTCATCGCGCTGATGGCCGCCGGAACGCTGGCACAACGCTATTTCGGCAGTCTCGGCTTCCTGGTGCTGTGCGCGGTTGGCGGCCTGGTCAGCAGCGCGAGCGCCACCGCGACCGCCGCCGCGCTCGCCGCCAGTGGCAAGATCACGCCAGATGTCGCGGGCATCGCTGTGGTGCTCGCCTCGATGGCGAGCGCTTTGGCGGATCTGCCATTAGTCTATCAGCAGACGCGGCAGCCCAGCGCATTGCGGCGCCTGGCGGGTGTCTCAACGGTTATCCTGCTCTTGGGCGCGATCACCCTCGTGTTCGGCCAAGCGGAAAGCAGGGCGATTCAGTCCGCTGTAATCAACGCGACCCAGTCCTTGGGCCGATAAACATTCCGGTGTTGGGTGCCGTCCTACAACCGATAATAGGCGAGACCCCCGCCCGCCAGCACGGCGCAGCCGCCGCCATCCCTCGGCCTGCGCGGCTCGGCTAACGAAAGCGGCGTGAGCGTCGCGGCGCGGGTGCCCCCAACTGGAGCGCCGATTGCGCGCTAGCGGTTCGCGCTCGCTCTAATGATTTCGGAGTTTGAGCCAGCACACGACCTGCGCGTGCAGCTCGATTAACCGCCGTACGTCCTGATCGTTCGGCCGCCGCCCAAACCCGCATTCCGTGGCGACTCCGCACTCGGGCCGATATCGCGGCGATGCGACGGCGCCCACCGTCGAGCCCGTCCGTGTAGTGGGCAAGCCCCAGATATACGTGTCGGACACGAGCGCGAATCGAGTCTCGACAATGGCGCGAAATAGGTGTCGTCCGTCCGCGCGCGGTACCGGCATATGCACATTAATCGATTGGCCGCTTGAGTCGGTTTGCGATCGCGTTGGCCAGATTTACACACGCGCCGGGATCGCGGGGTTCAAGCGCGTGGCTATGGTCGAGGCTTCCAGAGCAGAGGTGATAACCGAGTTCGACCTCCGCGGCGACCGCGTTGCCGAGGCGAAGAAGGTACGCAGCGCAGTGGCTCGTCAAACCATGCGCTCACGTATGAGTTGGAAGGATACTCCCACAGCGGCACTCCATGCACGGCGTCCCACGTGATCGCGAGTTGGTCATTCGGAACCGAGCGCTGGATTCTTACCAGCTCCGCCAACAGGGCCGGCATTGCGTAAAACCTCCTTTATCCACTGGCGGTTAGCCTCGTGCACCGGTTTCGAACCGGCGGAAAGCTAAAGACGGAATCTGGCGTGACAGATGGTGTGCACGGGCGATGTGAAATCGCGAGAAAGCGTTAACTTTGCCCCTCCTTCAACATCATTGTTGGCTTAGCGCTGATTTCCTCGCCGGACAGAAGAGGCGGTCTGGAGACCAGCCAGAATGCCTGTGACCACGGCGCTGCTGCAATGTCGTTGTTCACTCGCTTTCGGCGCGTAACCGGCGCTTTGCACCTTCGATTTGGCCCACAGTCTTTCGCCCGCTCAATCGGTGTGCTGATTTCGCTGTTCAAAAGGATTCTCAGGAGCTATGAATATCTGAAGAGAGCGTCTTAAACCGAGGGTCCTTACGAGTTGCGTGACATGGCTAGGTCTTCGCCTTCAGGCGCCAAGAACATACGAGTCCTCGTCAGCGTGCGGTCATTCGAAATGCCCATCGTGTGTGGCGCGTCCAGCCAAAAGAACATTGAGGAGGACGAATTAGGGGGGTCGTTAAAAGCGGGACCAAAAACCTAAGAAGGAGCAAATTGAATGGCTACCACCGAACTAGGCAAGCGAGAACTGATCGCCAGGATGGGCTCCGGGATGTCGCTGGTTACCACTGCGGGCGGAGTCGCACTTATCGTCTTGGGCATTCTCGCCTTGGCCGAGATTCATCCCCCGATGCTGATCTCGATCGCAACGATCGTTGCGGGTATCGCCTTGCTGGTCGAAGGTGCGGGACTCGCGGCCAAGTATGCCAGCGCATTAAAGGGCATGCCGGGCACTGCCATGCTCAGTGCGGCTGAACTTGGAGGTGGGTTGAATGCGGGTGCCTTGGCCGGGGCGAGCGGCATCGTCCTTGGAATTCTCGCGATTCTGGGCATTGTGCCCGATGTGCTGACGGCGGTTGCATTGATTGTATTCGGCGCCGCCGTGTTGTTCGATTTTTTTGCCAAGGCCCAGATCCGCGTATTACGGATGCTTCCGCCAGAAGCGTCGGCCGGCGAGCAGGATGCCGCGGCCAGAGTGGCGCTCTCCGCCGTATCAGCTCTGAATACCGCACCGGTGCTGATCGCCGTAGGCTTGATCACGCTGGGAATCATTGCCCTCGCTGGAGTGGTCTCAGTGGAACTCGTGGCGATCGCATTCTTGGGGTTCGGTACTTATCTGTTCCTGGATGGAACCGCCGCGGGCAGTTGGTTGTTCGAACTCCTGACCTATTGAGTCTCGTTCGCGGCGCACCGCGGGCACGTTCGCGTGATTCCGTAGCGGGGGGCTGTTGACTCATACCAGCCCCTCGCGCTAGCCATCGCCGCCCTGCATTGAACTATTGCGCATCAGCCGCTCCGCGCCGTTCTGGCCATACAACCAGCCCGCAGCCGACGCGTTGCGCACGTCATCCATCACCACCTAATTCCGCGCAAAAAGGCAATGACGACGCATCGGCGCCGGCCGCCGGAGAAATGCGCCGTGGCATATTTGATAAGAGGCGGAAGACTGCGTAGCCGGCGCGGGAGCACGATGTTCTGGTCTTGAGAATGTCATGGTCCGCGCCGGCATCCCGGAGCGTGTAGCACGGAGCTCAGCGGTCACAACACACGCCGAATCTTCGACCGTTATAACGTTGTCAGCAGCGAAGGCCTTGCAGACACGACATCGTGATAGCGGAGGCACTTAGTCTCTCAGCAGCAAACGGCAAAGGTGAGACCGATTCTCGACGAGAAATAATCGGTGGCCAGATCCTTTTGGCGTTTCATCTCAGCCTCTTTCGCCATTTGGCCCAATTGACTTTTGAGGAGTGGGTGACTTTCAGGTCGAAGAGCGCGGTCTGATCGGTGAACAGAATTAGGTTGTGGCACGACCATCGGGCGTTGGGAGCGATGATACTATCGAACCCCAGGAAGTAAGCCGCGTCGCTTATTGCCTGAGTTGGCTCATAAAGGATCTCGCGGTATCTGGAGGCATCGACACCAAACGGAACCATCGCGTCTAAATCGGGAAGCCTAAGGGTCTGCTCAGTTTTGACTCTGATACGGTGCAGTCCGTACACGATCTTTGACGGAAAGACGGGCTGACGCGAAAGGTGGAAGTGAACTTCTGCGACCGCTCCGTCAGCATCAAGGGAGGTGTATAGTACGTCAAACAATGTAGGATCCCAGCGGCCGCCGGAAGCGCTTCCCTGCAAAGGGTCGCGACCGTCGCGTACAACCCGCCACGTCTCTCCCGCATAAGGAGTTCTGTTAAAGGCATCTAGCGCGTCGAGCAGCGCGGGGTCGCGTGGCTTCCGTGCTCCCGGCATTGCGGTTCAGGCTCGGGCTCTCACAGGTAGGCACCGGCATCGAGCCGTTCGATCACCGCGAGCACTTCTTGCGTTCGCTCTGTGAGGATCAGGTCAATCGCGCGTTCGTTGTTAAGCAGCGGATGTTTCGCATGAAGCCATAGCCGGGTCTCCTCGGGCGTATAGAAGTCCGATAGTCGATCGACGACGTAGCGCAGTTCGGCAATGATGGTCTGGGTCGCAAGCGGTGGCGAGGCTTTACCGGTCTTCCACCGCGATACGGTCGGCCGCGACGCATTGACAATGTTTGCGATATCCGAGCCCTTCAGCCCCCCGCTCCGCTCAAGCTCATTCAGAATCCGAGCTACTGCGCTTTCCATCAGCTGCCTAGCCTCCCTTGGCCGGTTCGGCGGCTATTCGGGCGTGGCTGCAGCGAAGGAGATCTGGAATGCTCGCGCCCCATCGTTTGGTCGAGGTTCTCTAAAACGACACGCATTCGATCAAGGCGGAGGCTTACTTTCATTAAAGCCCGGTTCGTTGTCGGATTGCCCGTCTCAAGCTTGGCCGCTTGACGAGCACGCCGGTCCGCAGCTGCAAGGTGAAAGTCCAGAAATCGACTGACCCTGCGTTCCTCTGGAGTTTTAGACAGATCACGTAATTGAGTAAGTCGCTGCGTAATGAAGTGTGCCTTGGGATATTTGAAAGTGTCGTCCGCATCTCGTGGACAGCAATCTCGATCCTCGCAGGCCAGCAAGCGACGGGCTCCTGTCACTTCCAGAAGGGCGCGCGCCTCGTCAGTTTTGAGGTGGCGATCGAGAGCCGGAAGATATACGCGCCCGCTCTGACCCCCTCCACCGGGCTTTCTGGGCACCAACCATCGGCGAGCATCAAAACGTTCCTTTTCCGAAACGTCGTGAGCGATGGCTCCCGTCGCTCCGAAAGCAGTTGCCGCCAGACCCGCGAGACCGCCGACGTGGTCCGCAATGAGCGGGCGCTTCAGTGCGTGAAAAATCAGCGACAGCAGAAATATAGCGTCGGATTGCTTCGGGCGTCGCGACGGCTCCGAAATCCGAAACTCTGAGCCACAGGTTCTCGAACGGGAGATCCTCTAGTACAGCGAGAAAAACGCGGCGATGCTCAGGCTCTCGCAGCGTTCCATAGGCAGTTATTAAAGCGTAATCAATCTCCTATGGCGCGTCCACCAGATTCATCTAAAGCTCGCCTCAGGTCGGCGCAAAGTTGCTGATCGATTGGCCACCATGCGCTGAGTGTGTTCGCCAGAAAGTGCGATGGTACCAATACTGTATCTACCGCGTTCGCGACCGCAAAAGCCGCGATCTCCGAAGCAATACGCCGACAGCCATCGCCAGCAAAATCTCGAGGAGTCATGGGCCGCGATTTGTCAACAGACGCGAGCCATTGCGCAGACGGCACATGACTCCCCGGTTCGCTCAACTCCGCGATTCTGGTGTCGAACGTGATTTCCACACCGGCACTTCGGAACAAACCAAGGAGTTCACTTTGCGCTTTGAACGATCCGGCCTCCGCGACCACTCGACTCAGCGGCAATCTGCCGCTCGCTTGAAGCGTCTCAAGTTGATGATGTCCATTGGATCCAATCCGTCTGAAAAACCAATGGACTCTGGCCCCGGAGTCCGATAATGAATTTTCGCGCTCATACTGGACAATCTTTATATGTTGCAGAAATGTCTCGCAAGACGTGCGACCTGAAACCAAATCGTACTCACAGGCCATGAAGGTCTGGGAGGTCACTCCGGGTTTCAGGCCTGAGGGATGTTCTTCTTGGCAAATACGGACAGGATGCGGGCAATTCGCATTGTCCGCTGTGTGCGTGAATCGAAAAAGCCCTTGATTTTGTTGGTGGAGCTGAACGGGATCGAACTGCCGACCTCCTGAATGCCATTTAGGCGCTCTCCCAGTCGATGATAGGCGAATTAACCACAAGCGCACGGATACGCGGGTCGTGTTCGCCCCCGCGAATGGCGAAGGATCCCCCAAAGCTGATGCCGTACAGCGCCAGCCGGTCGACATCGACTTCCGGGCGGGCGACGGCGGCATCAAGCATTGCTGCTATTGGCTTTTCGTAATCGGGCCGAAAAGTAAGTTCGCTATTGAAGCGCATCGCACCAACCTGCCCCGGCCCCTCAGCGACCAACACGTTGAATCCGCGTTCCAGGCCGGCACGCGCCGCCTGAAAGTAGAGCCTCTTCGGCGGTCCCATCGAAGCCGGTGAGAATCACCACCGTCCGGCCTCTCCCGGTCGATCCAGCGGGGCGCATGAAGTAGCCGGGAAGTTTCGTACCCTCGAACTGAATTTCGATTGTCGTGACCGAATCCCGCATGAACCCGGTGGCCCGCACGAATGTGTCGCGAGAGGCCAAACCGCGCTGGACCATCTGGCCGTCAAACGGGTCCGAGAAATACTCGGCCGCGCGCCAATACATCGACGCGCGCAGGAAATGAGCGCGCGCGCTGACTAGGCGCCCGCGTTGCCTGGCGTGCTCCCCTTCCTGCTCGGCGCGCTGCGCAAGGGCGTCGAAGACCGCCGGCCAGGCGTAGGGGTCGTCTCCCGCAATCGCTTGCCGGGCGTGGAAAATCTCGCCTGATGCGCCCCCACCGTAGTTCGCGGCACCAAGCGAGCGCATAAGCTGAAAGTCCATCTCGCCACTGTCGAATCCCGCGATGCGGGTGGCGGTACGTTCCACCTTCGACATGAGGTTCGCTCCTAGCACGACGCCAAGTTCTTGCCGACCAAATTATCCTGCACATTCCTTATGGGAAAGTTGAATCATTCCTCTTTAAAGAGTTCCATGTTTTTTTGCAGGGCGTTCACCATTCGCGTCTACGCGCGCCCTCTCGTGACGCAGTGCCGCGGGTTGTATTTCCGCGATTAGTCTTCAAAATATCGGGACTGAATCCAGGCGCAACCCGAGTGTTCTAAGTCCAATCTATCGGCGTCAATCGTGGAGGGTCCGTGTTTACATCGAAAACGAGGTTATGGTCCCGCTTTGGAGAATGCCGCAAAATGACATGTGGGCTGGTAAGGTCGGCGCCAATCTCGATTAATCCCGGTGGCATTAGACGCGGACAAGTGTGCCTGGCGTTGCTGGTATCAGCGCTGATTTTCGCGCAGGCTGCAACGGCCCGCGCGGCAACCCTCCGCGCGACCGTCAACTCCATCAACGTTAAAGGGGTTGGACCCGCCATCGGCACGGTGACATTCGAGGACACGAAGTGGGGCCTTCTGGTGGAACCCGATCTTTCCAGCCTGCCGCCCGGCATTCACGGCTTTCATATTCATCAGAAGGGCGCATGTGGCCCGGCGGAAAACCAAGGTAAGATGACCGCGGGCTTAGCCGCGGGCGGCCATTACGACCCGCAACACACCGGCAAACATCTCGGTCCCTACAACAACAGAGGCCATGAAGGCGACCTGCCGCCGTTGCTGGTGAATGCGGCCGGCGAGGCGACGCTTCCTGTCCTTGCGCCGCGACTCACGGTCAAAGACGTGCGAGGCCACTCGATTGTGATCCACGCCGGCGGAGACAATTATTCGGATCGGCCGCAGCCGCTCGGAGGAGGCGGCGCTCGTATCGCCTGCGGCGTAATCCGTTAAGCGCGCAGCTCGAGAGCGTGCGTCGCGCGCCGGTACGTTGTGGGCTGATACGACGTGTTTGTCGCGGAATCGGCATCGCATAGATATCTTCATCGGCGATAATCGATCTCCACGTGGTCCATCGCAGATTCAACCACTTGTTCTCAACGTTGAACAATTCTGGCGAACGCTCCGGAGAACACAATCGCGCCCATGGGTTCATCCTCCCGTTGGCTTGCATGCGCCAGTAATCGATTCCAACCGAACGGTCTTGAAGGGCCAACAATCACAAGCCATGCGCAATACAAAAGTTGTCGTGACACTCGGCCCGGCGACCGACTCAGCAGGCCTCGTCCGTACTTTGTTAGAGGCCGGCGTCGATGTTTTTCGCCTGAATGCTTCTCATGGGAGCTTGGCGGAGCACGCCAATCGTATTCAGTGTGTTCAATCGATAGCGGCTACGATGGGGGTTCACAGCGCTATTCTGTTCGACCTTCAGGGACCGAAAATACGATTAGGGAAATTCGACGGCGGTGGCTGCCTGCTCAAAACAGGCTCTATGTTTACAATCACAGTCGAGGAAATTTTGGGGAATGCGGAAAGAGCCTCGACCACGTATCGGGATTTCGCGAAGGATGTCAAGCAGGGAGACAGGGTTCTGCTCGCGGACGGCAGTATTGAGCTGCGTGTCCTGGATACGGATGGAACCTCCGTTCGGAGCCGAATCATTGCCGGCGGCCGTGTCGGTGACCACAAAGGTATTAATCTGCCTGGGGTAAAGATCACGACACCCTCATTCACGGAAAAGGACGCTGTCGATCTGGCATTTGGCCTCGATCGCGGCATTGACTTCGTGGCACTTTCATTCGTTCGCGATGCGGAAGAAGTGACGCGATTGCGAGCGTTATTACGAGCGAGAGGAGCCGCGACCAAAATTATTTCGAAAATCGAAAAACCGGAAGGCTGGGAAAATCTTGATAAAATCCTTGCCGTGTCTGACGGGTTGATGGTGGCACGTGGCGATCTGGGAGTGGAAATGGCGCTGGAGCAGGTCCCCTTCATACAAAAGAGCATCATCGAGCGATCACGGAAGAGCGGAAAGATCGTGATTACGGCCACGCAAATGCTGGAGTCGATGATCGATAATCCCTTCCCGACGCGGGCTGAGGTGAGTGATGTCGCCAATGCGATCTATGATGGTACTGACGCCGTGATGCTTTCGGGTGAAACTTCGGTTGGCGCGCATCCCGTCGAAGCTGTGAAAATGATGATCCGTATCGCGGTGGAAGCTGAATCCAGTCGGAAATTTCGCGCTTACGGTGAACTCTCTCTGGGCGACACGCCGACCTATTCCGAGATTATCGCGGCGGCAGTGGGGCGGACCGCGGCCACCGGAGCGGTGTCGGCCATCGCACTGTTCACGACCAGCGGCGCCGCGGCGCGCTTGATCTCGAGAATTCGCCCCGCTCTTCCGATCTTCGCATTCACACCGTCGCCGCTCGTCGCGCGCGAACTGTCCTTGAGTTACGGCGTGCATCCCGTGCTCGCCACCGCCGTCGAATCGACCGACCGCATGATCGATCTGGTTGAGGAAGTGCTTTTACAGCGTGGTTATCTGAGGCCGGGCGATGGAGTAGCGGTTGTGGCGGGACAACCTATTGCAAGGCCGGGCGGCACGAATTTGCTGAAGTTACACCGCCTCGGAGAGCTATCGCGCTAAAGGGACGGCGCGATGCCTGGACCTGGTTGCTCAGTCATGCCGTCGCGGGCCGCTCAGGCTAGTCGCAGGCTAAGAAAATAGGCAATCAGAAGAAGTAGCCCCAACGGTATTCCGACGCGTGCCCAACTTGCGGCGGAGATGCCGAGCGCTCCGGCGGCGATGATATTGGGAATGTTGCCTTGGATCAGCATTCCGCCAGAAGCCAACAACGACAGAATGACCTCGCGCGCCAGCGGCA
>JBOHWL010000262.1:0-18458 GCA_050736615.1 Binataceae bacterium (SeqCode)
GGACTCGTTTGCTCGCTCCGCCTGTGGCTCCGCTGGTGCGACACGCCCTCGCGCTGCGCGGGCGGCTCAGGATGACAGACAAAGAGACTCCGCTTGTCCATAAACTCGGGCAATTCAAAAATTCACAAACTCTCAGGATGACAGCGGTATCTGCCTGAGTTATTTACGTGACACCACATCATGGGATCAGCAGGGAATTATTGAGAGGAGTCCGATGGAACGGATCGAATCGCGCGTCAGCACCAGCAGTCCCGAGTTTCAGCGCAATCGCGAGGTGATGGAGGCGCAGGCCGGCCGCCTGCGCGAAGTGATCGAGCGCATCAAGCTGGGTGGACCCGAGCATGCGCGCCGCCGCCATCTCGAACGCGGCAAATTGCTGGTCCGCGAGCGCATCAAAGAGCTGCTCGACCCCGAAACTCCGTTTCTCGAATTGTCCGCGCTGGCCGCCCACGGCATGTACGACGATGAGGCGCCTTGCGCCGGTCTGGTCACCGGGCTGGGCCGCATCCACGGACGCGAGGCGATGATCGTCGCCAATGACGCCACCGTCAAGGGCGGCACATACTATCCGATCACGGTCAAGAAACATTTGCGCGCGCAGGAAATCGCTTGGGAGAATCGCCTGCCCTGCGTCTACCTGGTTGATTCCGGCGGCGCCTTTTTGCCGCTGCAAGCGGAAGTGTTTCCCGATCGTGAACATTTCGGACGCATCTTCTACAATATGGCGCGAATGTCGTCGGACGGTATTGCTCAGGTCGCGGTGGTAATGGGTTCGTGCACGGCCGGCGGCGCCTACGTGCCCGCCATGTGCGACGAGAACATCATCGTGCGCGAGCAGGGCACGATTTTTCTCGGTGGTCCGCCGTTGGTCAAGGCCGCCACGGGCGAAGAGGTCAGCGCCGAGGAGCTCGGTGGCGGCGACGTGCATACGCGGATTTCAGGGGTCAGTGATCATCTCGCGGACGACGACCAGCATGCGCTTGCGATCGCGCGTGCGATCTTTGCCAATCTGGGCGTGCGCGCGCGGAGCGAAGAGGCGCTGCCGCAGGACACGCCCGAGGATCCTTACTACGACCCCGCCGAACTCTACGGCATCATTTCGCCCGACCCGCGCCGTCCCTACGAGGTGCGCGAGGTCATCGCGCGGCTGGTCGACGGCAGCCGCATGCACGAGTTCAAGCCGCGCTACGGCATCACGCTGGTGACCGGCTTCGCGCGGATTCATGGTTATCCGGTTGGCATCATCGCCAACAACGGCGTGCTCTTCAGCGAATCGGCGCTCAAGGCCACGCATTTTATACAGATGTGCTGTGCACGGCGAATTCCCTTGATTTTCCTGCAAAACATCACCGGTTTCATGGTCGGCAAGCGTTACGAGCAAGGCGGTATCGCCAAGGACGGCGCCAAGATGGTCAACGCGGTTGCCAACGCGCAGGTACCCAAGTTCACCGTCATCATCGGTGCTTCCAACGGGGCGGGCAATTACGGCATGTGCGGCCGCGCCTATTCGCCGCGCCTGCTGTTCATGTGGCCCAACGCGCGAATTTCGGTGATGGGCGGCGAGCAGGCCGCCAATACGCTGCTGACGGTGAAACTTGATCAGCTCGCGCGCGAAAGCCGCTCGATGACGCCGGCCGAGCAAAGCGAATTCACCCGCCCGACCCTGGACAAGTACGAGTATGAATCGAGTTGCTTTTATGCCAGCGCGCGCCTATGGGACGACGGTGTAATTGATCCGCTGGACACGCGCGCGGCGTTGGCGCTGGGCATCGCCGCCGCGCTTAATGCCGGCATTCCGCCCGCCACCCGGTTTGGCATTTTTCGGATGTAGCAAGCGCCGTCTGTTTGTCGCACGAGCCCCGCAGTCATGGAGCCGAGGTGGTTCAGCTACATTCCAGCGTTAAATTGGAATTTACGAGGCAAGCGCAACATCGATAGGATGCTCTTTAAGAGCGCTCAGCTTGAGCACGGAAAAGCCAATCACGTTGCCTTCCGCGTCGATCTTCGCCATCACCTGGTCGTTGGCGGTTTCCCTGAAATACCCTTCTTTGCGCTCGAACGAAACCTCCAGGTAATCGCCCTCGGCATCATACCAGACCGTGACGTGCTTGCGCTCCATAAAATGCTTCCCTTCTTTGGCTTGTCAGTCAGATAGGCTGTCAATACCAACGCATCGCCTCGGCAAACCTTAACGACCACGCAAACAAACTTATCGCCGATAGGGGTTTCCGGATAGAAGCGATAATAGAGACGGGCGGCATCGTCGCTGATCGATTGCACCACCAGAGCCGGGTACTTCAACGTTTCTGAAATGGCGGACTTGAGTCTCGTCATTTCGGGATGGTTGAGAATATGTATAATTCGCTCCTCGGTCAGCCTGACCGCCAAACCCTGATGATCGACAACCTCCACAGCCTGTCGGGCACCTATTTCGCCTCTTAGACCCTCGTGCTGTTGCGCGCGGAGCGAAGTCGCGCCGTGACGTTCAGTACGCCGCTTCGAGCAGACCGACGATCTCCTCGCGATTCACGGCACGGTCGACCACCCTGGAATGCTCAACTTCGCTCAGCACGGTATCGGCGATTTGCGCCAGTTCGTCATGCGGCACGCCGGCGTCCTTGAGCGTATGTGCGACATTGAACTGCGCAATAAAGCGGGCGACCCGCTCGGCGCATTCCAAGGCCGCCGCGCGCGGATTGTTTGCGTCGAAGCGGACGCCGAGGCCTTCCGCGATTGGAGCGAAGCGTTGCGGCGCGATCGCCGCCACGAAGCGCATCGCATGCGGCATCGTGATGCACGAGGTGATGCCATGCGGCACGTCCCATTTGGGGCCGATCTGATGGCCGAGCGCATGCGACACGCCAAACCGCGTGTTCATTCCGCCGAAGATCGAAAACCACGCGGCGGTCTGGCATTGCCCGCGATGGGCGAGTTGTTCGACGCCGGCGCTCTTGATGGAGGCGGGCAGATGGGCCACCAACAGCGCGATGGCCTTGGCCGCCAGCGTATCCGTGAGCGGCTGATGGCGCATCGAGTAGGCGGCCTCGACCGCGTGATCAAATGCGCGCATCCCGGTTGCGACCCAGAGCCATTCGGGCGTCTCCAGCGTCAATTCGGGATCATTGATGATGGTGCGCGGCTGCAGGCGCGGATCGACCACACCGTTTTTGACGCGATTGCTCTCGTCGGTGACGCCACCGACCGGCGTGTACTCCCCGGCAGACAACGTGGTCGGAATCGCGATTTGTAAAAAATCCCGTGTGGGATCGACTTTGCTGCTGGCACCCGCGAAATCGAGGCCGCGCGCCCGCGCGGTGGCGTCGTCGCCGCCTAGAATAGAGGCGGCGGCGACTTTGGCGGTATCAATCGGGCTGCCGCCGCCGAAAGCCACGATGCAATCCCCATTGACGCGCTTAACCTCGGCCACCAGCTCGCGCACGGTCGCCGACGGCACATGTTGCGCGGCTCCCTTGTACACGACGGCGCAACGCGTACCCATCGCGGCGGTGACTTTATCCAGCAGGCGCGAGCGACCCAGGGTTTTGCCCGTGACCACCACCGCGCGTTGGACGCCGCGTCGTTCGAGCTCGCGGCCCAGCATCGCCACCTTGCCAGGCCCGAAAATTACTTTTTCCAAACGCGTGAAGTTGAATTCGCCAGCCAGTGCTTCCACTGTGATCCTCCTGAAGAGCGCTCCGCAAAGTGAAGAATCCCACGCGGGATTTTCGCTTCGCCTCGGAGAAAGGCCACTCGCGGGTCGCTACGGTTTGATTACCACGAGTGTGCCGATTGGCAGAAACCGATCGAGCGCAACAATCGCGCTGTTGTCCACCGAAATGCATCCGGTTGTCCAATTGATCAGCCCGGCGTTAAGCAACGGCTCGTCGGTGCCATGAATGCCGATCTCACCGCCCTCGCGAAAGCGCGTGGGAATCATGCCGTCGGCGCGCAACTCGTCAAAACGAAGCCGATCATGCTGGTTGGGATAGTTGAGCTTGAGGAAATAGCGCCAGTGGTAGCTGCGATGCTTGGCGATAATTCGATAAGCGCCTTCCGGAGTGCGCCGATCACCTTCGTAAACTTTGCCCCCCGCGATCAAGCTGCGGCCAAACACCGCGCGATAATGGGCGAACAGCCGTCCTTCGAAATAGATGATCAACAGATGGCGCGATTTGTACGCCATTGCCGACCAATTCGCGGAGTCACGATCCTCGGCGCGGCTGGCTTTGTCGTAGAGCACTTCGCCCTCGCTGACGCCCGCCGCCAGGTGCGAAGCGGCCGGGACCGGCGCGGGTGGATGCAAGGCGGCGAGCTTTTCCCCGCTGATGGGCGTTGGCGCGCCGCCGCGCACACAATGTTCGCCGCTCGCATCGCAGACCATTGTGGGCAACGCGCTCAGATGCCACGGCCCAGATGGCGCGGTGGTCGCTTGCAAGCGTATCGCGGACGAGGCGGCGTGAACGGCGCGCGGCGGTGACGGCTTACCCTCGACGCAGTTCTTGCCGCTTTCATCGCAAATCAACGTCGGTGGCAGGTTATTCAATCGCGAGGGCGCGATTAACGGCGCGCCGTGCGGTAAGGGCGCCGCGCTCGGTTGCAACGGCGGGCTGGCGACTGGCGCACTCAGGGGTTTGCCGCAGTCCGCATGGTCACAATGGGCGCCTGACGGCGTGGAGATAACCGCCGCGGAGACCAGGGCAGTCTCGTGTGCGGCGGCGGGTGGCGCGTTCTGACCAGCCGCGTGCGCGCGTGGCTGCCAGCCGCTCAGGATTAGTCCCGATGTCAGGATTAGTCCCCATGTTATCAGCGCGATTGATCGCGAGCTTTTACGCATCCCGCCTCACCACAGATTCCCTCAGGCTCATTTTGAAAACACTTGGACGCAGCGTCAATTAGAATTAGCCTGTCAGATGAAATTTATCGCGGAGACGCGGGCGCAATGGAACAAAAGCTGGCTTTGGCGCTATCCAATCTGACCACCGGAATCTACGTTTTGACAGTTGCCGAAGGGGCCCGCCATCATGGCATGTCCTCCTCATGGGTGGCGCAAGTCTCGGGTGAGCCGCCGTTGTTCAGCACCGCAGTCGACAACGGCCATTTTTCACGCGCGATAGTGGCGCGGACGGGCGTCTTCGGCTTCAATATTGTGGGTCGCCGGGGCAAGGCGCTCGAAGACTACTTCTATTCGGCCCAGGCGCGCCGGGAAAATAACTTGGAAGGGCTCGATTACGAGCTTTCGCCCCAACTGCGCGTGCCCTGGTTGCGGCTCGCGATGGTCTCGATTGAGGCGCGGGTGGTGAATAGCGTGGTGGCTGGCGACCATACGATTTTTATTGCGCAACCGGCCGCAGTGCGGATCAACGCGGCCGAACGGCCGCTGACCTCGCTTGAGCTCGATTACGTTTATTTGGGCGGACGCGAAGTAATCGCGCGCGACCGTTCCGGCTGGTAGTTTAATTGACGCCTAATGAAAGCGTCTGCTAGCATCCGCGCGCGAGAGAGGCTTGCGATGCCGATTGAGAAGAACGAATTGCGCCGGGTGATGGGTCATTTCGCCACCGGCGTGACCGTAATCACCACCATCGACAAGGACGGCCAACCCTTTGGGCTGACCGCCAACGCTTTCACCTCAGTCTCCTTGCAGCCGTCGCTGTTGCTCATTTGTGTCGATAAAAAAGCTGAGAGCTATCAATATTTCGAGGAAAGCAAGGTTTTTACCGTCAATATCCTGTCCGAGGGGCAGGAGGCCCTTTCGCGCCGTTTCGCGGTCAGCGGCGGTGATAAATTCAAGGGCGTTGCTTATAGCAATGGTGCCAACGGCGCGCCGATACTGGAAGGTGCGCTCGCCTATATTGAATGCAAGCTCTACGCTTCCTGTGACGGCGGCGACCACACCGTCTATCTGGGTGAAATCGAGCAGGCGGAGACAATCGAGACCAAGCCTCTGGTATTCTTCCGTGGCGGCTACCGGACCCTCGGCGATTGAGCTTCCATCCTCTTCCACCTCTCTGCCGTCAGTTGACCAGTGGCTTTGACTCAATCTAAATCGAACCCATCCAACGCACCAACGAGCGACGTGGCGCGGCAAAAGAGCGCACGCCGGACTGACTCGGTGGGCTCGTTGCTGCCGGGCATCAGCGTCTTTCTGCCTTCGCATAACGAAGAAGCCAACCTGGAGCGGGTGGTCGAGGGCTTTTATGACGAATTGCCCAAAATCGCCGACGACTACGAGATCATTATTGTCGACGATGGCAGCCGGGATAATACCGGCGAAATTGCCGACCGGCTGGTCGCCGCTAACGGGCGGATAAAAGTTGTCCATCACGGCATCAATCGCGGCTATGGCGCGGCGGTGATTTCGGGCATCCGGGCGGCCTCGCAGCCGTTCGTGTTGCTGTGCGACGGTGACGGCCAATTTGACGCCGCCGATGTGCGGCTGTTGGCCGAACGGATCGAGAATTATGACGCCGTGATTGGACGTCGGGCGGCCCGCGCCGACCATCTGATGCGGCGGATCAATGGCAAGGCCTGGACGCGGTTGGCGCGCGGTTTGTTCGGGTTAAGCGTGCGGGATATGGATTGCGGCTTCAAGCTCTTCCGGCGCGAGATTCTGGAAGGTCTCGAGCTGCATTCCAGCGGCGCCCTCATCTCGACGGAGCTGATGGCGCGGCTGGCTGGCCGCGAGGCCCGGATTTGCGAGGTGGACGTGAGACATCTGCCGCGCCGAGCGGGCGAGCAGACTGGCAACAGCCTCAAGGTCATCGTGGAAGCGTTCAGCGAATTGTTCGCCCTGTATCGGGAACTGAAGCGGGCACGCGCGGGTCGGCCCCCAAGGCGGCACAAGCGTGGGAATTAACCGCGCGGGCTTACCAAAGGGGTTAGCGAGCAACCGATTGCGTCTGGCGGTTGTTCCATCAGTCTTGTAAGTTCGCACCAGCACAGGGTAATCGCGACGGCGCGCAATGGCACGCCGTTGGCATAAGTGACGCACGTACGATTCACCAAGGATCGTCATGAACGAAAGGGAGAACTGGGACATGAAGCGCACGATTTCCATCCTTACCGCCGCGCTGTTTGCCGGTGCCATGGCGGCGCCCGCCTTTGCACAAGCGCCAGCGGCTGCACCGTCAATAGCGGCGCCGGCGGCTGAATCCTCAATAGCGGCGCCGGCAAGTGAGGCATCTCCGACCACTCATCATCACAAGCACCGGCATCACCACCACCATTGGCACCACCATCACGCCAAGAAGAAGAGTCCGGAGAGCTCAGGTTCGAGTTCGTCGAACGGCACGGCTGCTCCGAGCGGCGGCGTGGCTTCTCCGAGCGGCGAATAGGCCGCGCACAGTCTGAAATCCTGGCCGTTACCAGTCGGCCGTCGCTGGGCGCAGCTTTGCCCGCGATGGCCCGACTGGTCGGCCGTCGCTCCGCGACCGCTTGGGGCCGTGCGGCCGAAATCCGCTTTTCCCCTCTCGAGCATTAATGCTAACATCGAGACGTTTCCGCCTGCTACCGTGTGTTGGCGGGGACTTATCAATTTGTTATTCAGCCGCCGGGTGCCGCTACTGATAGCGGTCGCTTTGATCATGGTCCTTCAATGGCCGGTGGCGACTTGGGCGAAAGGACGCGCGATCGATTCCGACGATCAGGTCTGTGATCCCTTGGCGGATTATTACCTCGGCATGGAGGATTATCCTCAGGCAGTCAGGCGCCACCTGGAGGTCATCCGCCAGCATCCCGATGATGCGCTGGCTTACTATCATCTCGGTTTCGCCTACGGCATGCTGGGCCACCATCGCCGCGAACTGGCCGATTACAAACGTGCGGTCGAGCTCGGCCTGAGCGATTGGCAATTGTTCCTGAACCTGGGACTGGCGTATCTGGACACGAGGCAGGTGGAGGAGGCGGTCGCGGTGCTCAGGCTCGCAACCCTGCTGGGACCCTATCATCCCGAAACGCATTACGATTTGGGTTTGGCGTATGAACGCGCGGGCATGTTTGGCCCGGCGCGGCAGGAAGTCCTGACGTCGCTGCGGCTCGATCCATCCCAATTGGACGCGCGTAACACGCTCGGCGTGATTTATGCCGAGCAAGGCGATTACGCGCGCGCTCGTCGGGCGTGGACTGAATTGGCGGGGGCCGATCCCGCCTATTCACCGGCACGGGTCAATCTATCCATTCTCAACGGCCTTGCACACGGCCGGCTCAAGCGCGCGCGGCCGATTAGCGGTTTCGCCAATGCGCACTGAGCGTTGGCTCCGTGCCGCATCGGCTAATGGTGTCATGACGAACCACAGGGAATGTTCACGCCAGCGAGTAGCGTCATTCACGCAGGCCACCGCGAACGTAGCCGCGGGCGCGGCGCGCGCCAGTGGAGCGAAAGCGCATCAGGTGGAATGAAGTGGCGCGGAATGACAGAAGTATGCGTGTACGCGGGTTTCTTTAGCGGTGGAGGGGCAGACGGTGGAAAACGCTAGTCCGTGCGGAGCGCGCAATCCATTGCGGCGGCGTTCCTTCGGCGTTGGGGTCGTCGTGCTGATTTTCCTGGCCATCACGATTGTTCCGCCCGCTCCCGCGCACGCGTATTACCATCATTACCGGCATCATCATCATTATTTACGCCGTCGCCGCGTCCACGTGATTCCCTATCACGCCGAACTGCTCGAAGATGCCGACAGCGGACGGGTGCTCTATGCTTATAACGCCACCGTTGAATGGCCTCCGGCTTCGATGGCGAAGATGATGCTGATGCTGGTGGTCGAAGATGAGCTCAAGGCGGGCCACATCCATCTGGATGACCCGGTGCGCATTTCGTGGCTGTCAGCGCATACCGAGGGTTCCCGGCTGGGCCTGCGTCAAGGCCAGGTATTTCCACTGCGCGAGTTAATGAAGGCGGCGCTTATCCGCTCCGCCAATGATGCCGCCGTGGCGGTAGCACAGGCGGCCTGCGGTTCGGTCCAGGCCTGTGTGGAGAAAATGAACCAGCGTGCGGAGGAACTCGGTATGATCGGCACGCATTATCAAACCGTCGACGGCTTGCCACCCACGCCGGGTCATGATGTCGACTATACCGACGCGCTGGATTTGGCGACGCTCGCACGCACTCTCATCCATGAGACCAATCTGCTGGAATGGACAGGCCTGGCACAGACTCCCTTCGACGGCGGCCGGTATATTCTCCACAACACCAATTATCTGGTCGGCCATCTTGACGGTTGCGACGGCCTCAAGACCGGCTTCACCATGATGGCCGGTTTTAACCTGACCGCGACCGCGATCCGCGACAACATGCGGCTCGTCTCGGTGGTGTTGGGGGCGCCCTCCAATCCGGCGCGCTTTTCGCAAAGCGCCAGGCTGTTGGATTGGGGTTTTGATAATTTCGAACGCGTCGCGGTGCTCAAGCGCGGCCAGCCCTTGCCGGTTCACGTGCAGGTCGAGTCGGGCCCGTTGATTCAACCGGTGGCGCCGCGTGATCTTGCGCTGGTGGTGCGCAAGAGCGCGGTTGCCGGCCTCAAGCTTGAATACAACATACCCGGGATGATAAGTGGCCCGGTTACACCCGGCCGTCCGATGGGCGAAGTCATCGTGACCGATAATGGCCAAGTGATGAGCAAGTTCGATGCGATTTGCCCGATGATCGAACCGGCCGCGACTTCGAAAAGCACTGTGGCCGCCGCCAGTCCGCCAGCCGGAGTGAACGAAAATCATGGTATTTCCGTCACCGGCGGGATTGGCAAGCAGGCCGGGGCGTTCATACCCGATCCAGTGGAGAGTAAATGAAACCGGCCACCCGTCAACGCAATCGGCGCAATCGCAAGCTTGCGCTCAAACGCAGGAATGATCCGAAACAGGCCAAGGCGCGCCAGCGGCGGATGCGCCGCGCGCGCATCCGCCGTGCCTCACCCTAACAGGGTGTAGAAAAAGGCATGATTATTACGAGTGGATGGTAGAGGTTCTCAACACCCTGCGTGAAGACAGGTGCTTCTCTCAACCTTCTCCCCCGCTCTTTTTGCGGGGGAGAAGGTTGAGAGGGGGTGCAGACGGTGATTTATCAACGGCCTGCTTTAGTGGACCTTCAGCCCTGGAAGGCCCGGGGATGTAAGGTTGAGGAAACTGGCCTGCCTCAGCCGCGGGGTGCCAGCGCCTCCATCGCGCGCGGGTCCGGTAACGAATCCGTGTCGGTGCGCAACGGCAGAATACACACGTGCGTTGCGCCGGCCTTGAGATGGGCGTCGATACGCTCGCGAATCTTATCCGCCGTGCCCCAGGCGACAATCGCGTCGACTAGCCGGTCGCTGCAGCCGTTGGCGAAGTCCTCGTCCTTCCAGCCCAGGTTCTTGAGATTGTTGGTGTAATTGGGCAGACGCGGCACGTAGGTCTTCATATAAGTGCGCGCGGCGGTCCGCGCCTTGTTCGCATCGGTTTCGAGCACCACCGCCTGTGCCGCGCAGATCCAGGGCTTTGGTCCGATCGCGGCGCGGGCCTTCGCGGTATGTTCGGGCGGGACGAAATAAGTATGCGTGCCGGTGGCCTGGGTGGCGGCCAGTTGGAGCATCTTCGGATGCAGCGCGGCGAGCACCACCGGTACTTCTTCCTTAGGCGCGGGCGCGCGATAGAGCGCGCCCTTCATCTTGGGCAGGTACTCCTTCATGTAGCTGTAAGGTTTGTCATAGCTGTGGCCGCGCAGATTCGTGACCAGCGGCTTATGACTGACGCCAATCCCCAACACGAAGCGTGAGTTGGAAACGTCAGCCACGGTTTTTGACGCCGCCGACATGGTTATCGGATCGCGCGCCCAGATATTGGCGATGCCGGTGGCAAAAACGATGCGCTCGGTATGTGCGGCGAGATAACCGATATGGGCGAAGGGCTCGCGTCCGACCGCTTCCGGAATCCACATCGCGCCATAGCCGAGCCGCTCGGATGTTTGTGCGAACTCGACCGAATCCGCCGCCGTCATCGAGTCGAGGAAGAACCAAATGCCAAGTTTGCCGATGTCCATGCATCCTGATTAGCCCGGCCAGCAAAACCTCGCAAGCGTTTCCGCTGCGGATGCCCGAACGCAGTTCCGTGGGCCGGCGAGTCCGCGCGCCCTCGGCCAACATAGAATCCTTGTCCGCTCAGCCTGCGGTTGCGTTAATGCGGCTCAGCGCATCGGCGCGCTTTCCTTTCCGGTCCGGCTCGCGATAGATCAAGGAAACGCCTGTGCATTAAAGAGGAGCGCGTCGATGAAAATCGGGCTGATGTTCGCGAACTCGGGGCCTTTCAGCCAACCCGAGATGCTGGCCGGATTGGCACAACATGCGGAAGCGTGCGGGGTCGAGTCGATTTGGACGGTCGAGCACGTGGTCATCCCGCAAAATTATCAATCGCCCTATCCCTACTCGAAGAGCGGCAAGATTCCCGGCGGCGAGGATGTCGCGATTCCCGATCCGCTGCTGCCCTTGGCCTTTGCCGCCGCGCTCACCAGCAAGATCCGCCTCGCCACCGGCGTCGTCATCCTGCCGCAGCGCAATCCGCTGTACCTGGCCAAGGAAATCGCCACACTCGACGTGCTTTCCAACGGCCGTACGATTCTGGGTATTGGCAGTGGTTGGCTCAGGGAGGAGTTCGACGCGCTGGGACTGGATTTCCATACCCGCGGCGCGCGCACCGACGAGGCGATGGTGGCGATGCGCGCGGTATGGCGTGACAATCCCTCGAGCTTCCATGGCAAGCATTTCAATTTCGGCCCGTTGATGAGCTTTCCCAAGCCGGTCCAGAAAAACGGCGTGCCGATTCTGGTCGGAGGCCATTCGCCAGCCGCGTCGCGCCGCGCGGGGCGGCTCGGCGATGGCTTTTTCCCCGCGCTCGGCGAGGCTGACAAATTAAAGGAGCTGTTCTCACTCATGCGTGAAGAAGCGGCCAAAGCGGGACGTGACGCAAACGCGATCGAGCTGTCATGCATGGGGCGGGCGCGGCTGGATTTTATCAACCAAATGCGCGAACTCGGCGTCGCTCGCGTGGTGGTCGCGCCGCCCGCATTCGACCTTGACGGGCTCAAACGCGGCCTCGATCAGCTCGGCAACGACGTTATCGCCAGACTGTAAGGGGTCAGCGGAGAAGCAAAAAATGGCAGCGATGAAAACCGGTATCATGTTCGCCAATTCAGGTCCGTTTGCTCAACCCGGATTGTTTGGCATGCTCGCGCGCGAGGCGGAGCAAATGGGCTTCGAATCGATTTGGACCGTCGAGCACGTCGTCATTCCGCAACCCCATATGCCGTATCCCGGCTCGAAGGACGGCCGCATGCCGGGCGGGGACGAAGTCCCGATTTCCGATCCGTTGATGCCGCTGGCGTATGCGGCGGCGATTACCAGCAAAATCAAGCTCTCCACCGGCGTTGTGATTTTGCCGCAACGCCATCCGCTGTACCTGGCCAAGCAACTCGCCACGCTCGACCTGCTCTCACAGGGCCGTCTCATGATCGGCATCGGCAGTGGCTGGATGAAGGAGGAGTTCGAAGCGGTGGGCGTCGACTTCCACGCGCGAGGCGCACGCACCGACGAGGCGATCCAGGCGATGCGCGCGATTTGGTCCGAGGATGCGGCCAGCTTCCACGGCAAGCATTTTCATTTCCACGACGTCAAAAGCTATCCCAAGCCGGTACAAAAAGGCGGCGTGCCGATCCATGTCGGCGGTCATTCACCGGCCGCCGCGCGGCGGGCCGGCCGCTTCGGCGATGGCTTCTTTCCGATTTCTCCGCCTAATCGGCTCCAGAAGATTTTCCAGCTCGCGCGCGACGAGGCGAAAGCGGCCGGGCGCAATCCCGACCTGCTCGAATTCAGCTCGATGGCCGAAGCGAAGGCCGATTCGATCAAGGCCTTGCGCGACGTGGGCGTCACGCGCGTGCTGTTCCGGCCGCCGTCTTCGAACCCGGACAAGCTGCGCACCGGCCTGGAGCAAATCGCTGGCGAGATGGCGAAGCTATAGTGACGGAGCCGAATCCGATTTCTTTTATGCGCACGTCGCGGACCGCTGACTCTGAACGCGGCTCGCGGACTCGTATTCCTAGGCGCAGCTCGCAGACTCGCTTGCTCGCTCCGTCTTCGACTTCAATGCGCTCGTTTCGCTGCGCTCCATAATGTGCTCGGCTTCACCTCGCTCCGCCCAGTGCTTTTTGAGGACTTTGTATGAGCAATGACACTGACAACCCCATCCTGGTCGAACATCAGGCGCCGTTCGGATGGATGATCGTCAATCGCCCGCAGCTGCGCAACGCGCTCAATTATCGCGCCTGGCGCCGGATCGTCGAGACCGTCGATGAACTCAACGCCGATCCCGCGGTGCGCGTGATTATCATGCGCGGGGTGAATTCCGAATCCTTCATCTCGGGGGCGGATATTTCCGAGTTTCCCGCGATGCGCGCCAATGCCGATCAGGCCAAGGCCTATCGCGACGCGCCGGGCAACGCGACCAGCGCGCTGAGCAACTGCCCCAAGCCGATCGTGGCGATGATCGCGGGCATCTGTATCGGCGGCGGCCTGCAGGTCGCCCTCTCGTGCGATATGCGGATCGCAGCGCGTGGCACGCGTTTCGGGATTCCGGCGGCGCGTTTGGGCCTGGCCTACCCGCTCGACGGCGTGCTCTCGCTGAGCCATATCGCGGGGCCGGCCAACGCGCGTGATATCCTCATGTCGGGTCGGATTTTCGACGCGGAAGAGGCGTTCCATATGGGCCTGCTGCATAAGCTCGTCGACCCGGGGGAATTGGAGGCGACGGTGCGTGACTACGCCACCCGCATGGCGTCCAATGCGCCGCTGACGATGGCGGCGGCCAAGGCGACGATTCGCGAAGGGCTGCGGGATGGGGGTGAACGCGATTTGAAGAAAGTCGCGGCGATGGTCACACAATGCTTCGACAGCGAGGACTATAAGGAAGGCGTGCGCGCCTTTTTGGAAAAACGGCCGCCTCGTTTCCAGGGTCGCTGAGGGCCGGGCACCAACGGTCGCCGCGGCGTGTGACGAGCCGAACATCGGCCGAGGAGCGTTGATCATGCGCAATGCACTCAAGCCCCGCGATTTTCCCTGGTTTGACTATTCGCGTTACACCTTTTCGCTCGGCCTGACGACCGGGCGGCACATCCTGCTCTCGGGCCATTCGGCCTCCGAATACGACGCGGCCAGCGGCGCGATCGTGGTCAAGGGTGGGATGGCCGCGCAGGCACGCACCGCCTGGGCGAAAATCGCAAGGATTCTCTCCGCCGGTGGAAAACCCCTCGCCGATATCGTGCACGTGGTCGAATACGTCACTGCCACCGGTAGCGAGGATTATGATCAGGCGCGCGCTGTGCGGGAGGAGGTGCTGCTCGGCTCCGCGCCGGCGGTTAGCGTGGTCGTGGTGAAGCGGTTGCTGCGTCCGCAGGCGCTGATCGAGATCGAAGTTGAAGCGGGCCCGTCGCCGGCTTCCGATGAAACAGACGGGCTTGTGTACCTTTCGTTGTTTCCAGCAGACGAAGCGCTGGCCACCAATGATTTGGTTACGCAGACGCGCGCGATTTATCAGGAGGCGGCGCGGCAGTTAAACAATTGCGGCCTCGGCCTGGAGAATGTGGTCAAGACGGTCGATTATGTCAGCGCCGCCGCGCTGCCGTCGTACAAGGATACCGCCCAGGTCCGGCGCGAGTATTTTGCTCGCTCCGCGCCAGAGCGCTCGACTAATGTAACGCACCTCGCAGACTCGTTTGCTCGCTCCGCGCCCGAGTGCTCCGCTAGTGCTTCGTTTCCCGCCGCCACCGGTATCGTGATGCCGCGCGTGGCGCATCCCGATGCTCTGATCCAGGTCGAATTTATCGCCTCGCGGCGCGAGCGGACCGTGGTCAATCCGGGCTTCAGCCGCTATAGCCAATTGACCTACAGCCCGGCGGTGCGAGCCGGCAACCTGCTCTTCATCTCTGGCATGGCGGCGCTTGATCCCGATACCGGAGCGGCCTTGCATGACGGCGACGTGGTGGCGCAGTCGGCCTACATCTACGACCATCTGCGGCGCGTACTGACGGCGGCGGGCGGCGGACTTGAAGACCTGGCGCGAACGGTAGAGTACGTCACGCCGGCGGCGTTGGCGCGCTATCGCGAGGTCGCCGCGGTGCGCACGTCAATCATGCGAGAGCCGTTTCCCACCTCGACCGGCGTGGTATGCGAGACTCTCTTGAGGCCACAATTTCAAATCGAAATCGACGCGCTGGCGATACTCTGAGATTCGGATTTAGCTTCACTGAATTGCGCGTTCCAAAGGCGCTGCAGTGAGGTGCTTTAATTCGAGGTCTTGGTGTCAAATCATTTGACATAATACACATTTTGGCATAATTGCTTTGGCGGCCTCCTGCCCAACATATGAAATTGGCGCCGACGCTGCTATTCGGCGCACACGAACTTATCGGGTAACCGCATACGGACAAGCCACGGATCACGATCCCCCTTATTTTAATCTTTGCGATTCCCTTGCTGATAGGCGGCTGCGGCGCCGATCAAACTTCCTCGAGTCCCGCGACCACCAGCGTGCCTGCCGACGTACGCGCGGTTTTCGACCAGCCCATGTACTAGCATTCGCTATGGGGCCTGCGCCCTGATCGATCCTGCCACCGGCAAGGTACTGATAAATGCCAGGCCCAAGCACCAGTTCTTTATTGGTTCCGTCCGGAAAGTCTTCACCGTAGGACAATTGCTGAATCAGGTTGGTCCCACGAAAAGCTACGACACCCCGGTCTATTACGAGGGGACCATAGACCCATCGGGGGTTCTCAATGGCAATCTCATACTGGTCGCCTCGGGCGACCTCACGATGGGAGGCAGAACCAACCAGGACGGCAGTATCGCGGTGAGCAATGACGATCACAGCTATGCCGACGCGCTCGGCAACGCGGTGCTGACCGCGCCGGATCCGCTGGCTGGTTACAAGGCGCTCGCCGGGCAGGTTGCCGCAGCCGGCATAAAGGAAGTAAGCGGCGAGGTGATCATCGACGATCGTCTCTTTCAACCTTTCAACTTCAGAGGCGAATTCGAGGTAACGCCGATTTTCGTGAATGATGACTTTGTCGATCTGACTATCAATCCAACCACGCCCGGCGAGCCCGCATCGGTCGCATGGCGCCCCATCTCCGCCGCAGTCGGGGTAGCCAGCACGCTAGTAACCGGCGCGCCCGGTTCCGCCTACACGCTCACATTGAATCCACAATTTCCTCAGTGCATCGGTCAACCGGGCTGCACTGCCGGAATCACCGGGCAACTTTCAGCCGATTTCGTTCCGCCACTCACCAACGCCTATCCGCTCGTCCAGACTTTCAGCATTACACAACCGTCGAACTACGCGCGCACGGTTTTTATCGAGGCACTTGAGGGGTCTGGGGTAAAGATCGACGCAGCTCCGGTCGAAGCGAATCCGGTTCAACTGCTTCCACCCAAGGGCTCGTATGCGAATACGCTGGTGACAAAGTTGATCGGCTTGCCCTATTCGGACGACGCCAAATTGATTCTGAAGGTTAGCTACAACATTGGCGCCGATACCAGCATGGTTTTGTGGGGCTCACCCAAGGCCTCGACAATATCAGCGCGGCGCTCGACGCCGAGCAACAAAACCTGGCTTCGCATTACGGAATAACGCGCGACGAATATCATTTCGTTGACGGAAGCGGCGGCGGCGATACCAGCGCAATCAATCGCGCGGTGACACAAATGCTTGCGGATATGATCCCGAGTCCGACGTTCCAGACTTACTTCAATGCGATGCCCAGTCTTGGTGTCGACGGCTCGCTGTCGTTTGTCAAGGATTTTCAGTCGGATCCTTCGCTTGCGGGGGCAACCGGACAGGTGCGCGCAAAGCCCGGATCTCTCGTCGTAGCTTACAGGACGAGCATCGTGCTGGAAGGTCAGGCGTTGGCGGATTATATCGAGACGAAAAGTGGCAAACAACTGGTTTTCCAACTGGTCGTGAACAACGTCCCCCTGACCAGTATCAACGGCGTGTTTCAGGTCTTTCAGGACGAGGGCAAGATTACGGCAATCCTCTGGCGTCACCACTGACCTGCGTCACCAAGCGTGCGCCAACCGCGGGCACTCCGGCCGGGACGGCCGCATCGTCACCGTGCCCTAATGGGGTCACCGATTTGTTGGCGAGATAACCAGCGCACCACGACTCGGCCGGACTATCGGCCGCATACAGGCGAAGGTCGATCCAGCGGAAGCGAATCGAGGAAGCTTGGCCACTGACTGTTCAAAATCGAGACTGCCCATCAATTCTCTCGACAGATAATCATCACCAGCTGGACGCTGATGGTGTCCGCGTCGCGCGCTGGCTGACGAGCTGACGATGATTCAATCGGTCAACGCTGAATTTATCGAAACCCTGGAGGAGAAGCTCACTATGCTATTGGCTTGGATCTTGTCCCGGTCTTGACGGCGGAATCGGCTAACGCGCAAGCTCCATCTTGGAGGCACCGCGACGAATCTTCTTACCGACGAAATTCGCGCCTGGGTCGGACGCGAGGTCAGTTACACCGCGCCGGAGAATCTGGGCCGCGCCGCGATCAGGTATTTTTCCCTGGCGCTCGGCGATGACAATCCGCTGTATCACGACGAGGCCTATGCACAAGCCGCCGGCTTCGCCTCCATCGTCGCGCCGCCGACGCTGGTCTGCGAGACTAACCAGTACGCCCATCGCGCACCCAACGAGGACGGCTATATCGGTCATGCATGGGAGTTGCCGCTGGCGGGCTTTCGCATGATTCGCGGCGGCCATGACTATGAATTCTTCCGCCGCGTGACTCCCGACGACCGGATTACCGTGGTGTGGCGGCTGGACGAGATTACCGAGCATGCGTCGCCGCGTGGCGGCCCGATGCTGATCGCGATTGCGCTGGCCACCTACTCAAACCAATCCGGCGAGTTGCTCGCGCGCAATCGCGAAACGCTGATCTTTCAGCCGTTGGAGCGGCGCTCATGACGGCGCCGGAGACCGCGCGCTCCTTGTACGTCGGGCAAAGTGTGCCGGCGCTCGAACGTACGCTGAGCCAGATGAGAATGGTGGCGTACGCGGGTGCGACTTGGGACTGGCATCGCCTCCACTATGAAGCCGCCTATTGCGCGGCGCGGAATTTACCCGGACCGGTGGTGGACGGGCAGATGATGGGGGCGCTGCTGGCCGAAATGTTGATTGACTGGCTCGGTCCGCGCGCTTTTATCCGACGTTTAAAATTCCGTCTGCGCGCAATGGTGTTCGCCGGCGAGCGCGTGCGCTGCGAAGGTGAAATCGTGGCCCTGAGCGAAGAAAGCCAGCGCGCCATCGTGACGGCCGCGATGCGCGTGCGGGTCGGCGACCGGCTGGTGGTCGAGCCCGCCAGCGCCGAAATCGTGCTGGCCCGCGTTGATTAATGGAACTCCTTCTAACGCCCTAGCACGATAGAAAAATCATAGACTCGCGGCATGATA
>JBOHWL010000263.1:0-3420 GCA_050736615.1 Binataceae bacterium (SeqCode)
GCTGATCCCGAATCCCGTCGCTCATCGAGAATACGATAGTGGCCTCAACGCCGCGAAGAAAGGCGTCACTGCCGGGTCCGGGCGTGCGCAACTTGCCGTTTACAGCCTCAGCGGCACGAATGCTGCCCGAGCGAAGATGGTCCTCCGCGGTTACCGCGGTTTTGCCGAACCAATCCCGCAATTGATTAAGTAGCCTCCATAATGCCTGATAATCAGTCTTCGGAAATACCACGCATTCCATTGCTGGGAAGGCGACGTGCACCTCCGCCACCTCCATCGGGCTGTCGTCGATAAAGACCACATCGTCGGCGGCCACGTTCCATCGCGAAAGAATACGTGCGACGGCTTCGGATTTTGGGCCCCATTGTACTTCCAGCGGAAAGAGGCTGTCGGCCGCAAGCAGCATGTCAGTGCGCTTAAACGCCTGCGCCACCAGCGTCGGGTCATTTTTGCTGGTCGCGCCAAGCAGTACTCCGGCACTGGCCAGCGAAGCAAGGAATTGCTGATAAATACCGTGCTGATGCGAGTGAGGCGCGAGTTCCCAGGCTATTCCCTCGACCCCCACTTCGCCCAGAATGCCCGCCCACAGCGTATCGTCGAGGTCGGTGATGAGCCCCTTTTTTGGCGGCGCATCACGCACCAGTTCCGCCAGCATCTCAGCCACGACGGCGCCATGGCTGAGCGTATAGGGAAAACCAACGACGATTTCTGATTTAAGATCGAAACGTTCTCCGGCAGGCGAACGTTCGTCAAGCCGTTGGGGATTCACCAAACGCGTCCGTTCCAGGCTCGCCAACAAAGTAGCGAGCGACGCGATAATCTGCCGCAGTTCGGATTCCTGACGATGCAACTGCGCGCCATGACATGAAAACACGGGAGGAAACGCAAGCGTTGGCATCGCGACGCAGACCGGCGCACTTTGAGCCAGGTGCCGGATAGCCGTGGTCAGCCGTTCGCTTTGTACACGTGCTGATTCGACGATGTCGGCAATTTGTTCCGTTCGCCAACCGCCCAGCGATCGTATGCCCAGCCGCGCATCAAGATCAGCCCATTCGAGCACGACGCATACAACCGCGCCCTTTGGCTCAAGACGTTCAAGATTACCGGCCAGGTCACCGTACAAACCGGTTTTCACCTCGATGCGGCTGTCGGGGAAGCGCAAGCGGAGATGAGCGGCGAGAAAAGTATTCAAATGAAGCGGAGTAAATCCACATTCCAGAAAAATTACCTGCGCCAGCGCCGATGCGGCGGCCGGTCGCTTCAGAATTTCGAGAGCCTCCAATAACTTCATTGACCATCCGTGCGGGTGCCTGATTCGATCTCGAAGAGCCGGAGAACGTTTATTGAGCCGCCTGTATGCGTTGTTCGATTCCAGTTTGAAGCCTGACGCGCGCGGTCCTTCTCCGCGCCCAGCTCGGAGACTCGCCGGCTCGCCTCGCCTGTGGCTCCGCTGGTGCGCTTCGCTCAGGATGACAAAAAGAGGCTCGCTCCATCTTTTGTGCGTCCCCTTGGGAATTCAACAATTCACAGAATCTCAGGCGACACGCTTGAACGCCACATGCTTCGTGCCGTAATCCGCAATCACCGCTTCGAATCTCATTCCGCTTTCGGCGAGGAACTCGGAAAACGCCCTCTGCTCGTGTTGCGGGTCCCAGAACTCGTCGAAGTAAATGATCGTACCCACGCTAATATGGGGTAAGAGAGTCTTTAAAACGTAGATAGCCGAGGAATACAAGTCCGCATCAATTGAGATTACTGTCACCGGGCTGGGTACGAATTGATAATGCGGCAACTGGTCCTGAAACCATCCCTTGAAAAACCTCGCACGCGAGTCCGGAATATCAGGGACGATCCCTTGGGTTGAAAAATGCCCTTTTATAATCCGGCCGTTTGCGTCCCGATTATCCCACGCCTCCGGAAGCCCTTCGAAACTGTCGAACCCGTGCAGGCGCGAAGCCGGATTCGTCAGCAATTGCGACCATAACCTGATCATCTCTCCCTGCCATACCCCGAACTCAAGATAAAGTACTTCCTGCCCAGCTATCGGCGCTGCGAGTCGCTTGATCAACTCAATCCGGTTGTCAACGCGTATCGTGGGAGAAAAATCCCGCTCTTTCATCCAGCGGCCGGTCTCGAGATAATTTAAAAGTGACGCGAGCTTGCTCACCGTGGAACCCGGCATCCGGGCCCCCAGTTCATTTGCAAACGCTTTGACCATCGATTTGGCGGTCATTTATTTGCGCTTGTTGCGAAGCTTCGCGAAGAGCATTGGCTATTCAAAAAACATCAAGATAGAAAGAATTTACCGGCTCCGGCCGCAGATCCGTATTCCACATACCCAGATATGCGTGCAGCAGGCGCGGAGAACGCAGAAAGCGGGATTTCGTGAACGCTTCGGCGTCCGCGTAGCCCTGCAACGGCACTATTGCCATTCTCGCCCCCAACCCCATGGCGCGCGCCACTAGCTTGTCCACCAGCGCGCGTCGTTCTTCGATTCCCAGGTTATTCCAGAGCACATCGTCGAGCACGACGCATTTCGTTGCGTCGCGATCCGCGATCGACATCAGCGAGCCGGTCAAAAACCCTTGGCTTTCATCCGTGCCATGACTGACTACGACGGAGTCGCCCCGGCGGCAATTCCATTGCACCTCCTCCACGCTCCAGATGCGCGCGAGCGGAACGGCAGCCGCCATCCGCGATGCTGCATGCATAAAGCGTAGAGCCAGGTTCGGATCCGCGGGCTCGGGCTCGACGCCGGTTTGCCTGTGTGGCATCAGCCGGGTGAGGTAATTTACTGAGAAGATCCTGGCGGCGGGTACATTCATTCGCTGATAACAACCCAACATCATATTGGCCATTGGTTCGCCATCGATTGAATAGCTAATCAGGCCGTCATAACCACTGGCGCGCGTCCGCTTGACCAATTCACTCCAAAGTACGATCCCATAGCCACTGCGTTTATGTTCGCTGGCAACAGTCAGGAATGCCGAAATTATCAGGCGAAGCTCGCGGCCTCGATAATGCACACGACGTGGAAAGCCGGCCACGAAACCGACGATGCGCGAGTCCTGGTAAAGAGTGGGCGCCAGGTGTGGAGTCGTTCCGGGATAAGCAAGGCACGACGCCAGGTAAGCCGGAGTATACAGTAGCGGCTGAGACTTGTTTTGCGACCACGACTCGCGCATCAAGCGCGCCAACGCTTCGAAGTCGCCGTCAAAATCTTTAAGCGAGCGGTGGGGATGATGCGCACCGGTAGCAGCTGGCAAGGTCGGCATGGGACCTATTCCTTGGCCATTTGCGCCGCCACAAAATCGCACAATGGCCCCACGATAGTCATCTGTTCGGGGTCCATCGCATCGAAATCGAGCTCGCGACCGCAATAATCCTCAAACGCGCCAATTAAATCGAGCAAGCCGAGCG
>JBOHWL010000264.1:0-18699 GCA_050736615.1 Binataceae bacterium (SeqCode)
GCGCGGCTCCGCTAGCAGGCTGCTGACAAATCAGAGCCTGCTTAGGGAACCTCTGCGGAAGCTACACGTCGTCATTCTTAACGGAGCCTGCGAAGTGAAGAATCACGGTAAAAAGCTCGCAGAGGCAAAAAGATCCGGGATTCTTCGCTGTGCTCAGAATGACAGAATCATTCATCCCGGTGCGGAGCTTCTCTAATGCTTGAGCTTCTTTAATTCCTCGACCATTTCCGGCACCGCCTTGAACAAATCGGCGACCAAGCCATAGTCGGCGACGCTGAAAATGGGCGCTTCCCCATCCTTGTTGATCGCGACGATAGTCTTGGAATCCTTCATGCCGGCCAGATGCTGAATCGCCCCGGAGATGCCTACGGCGACGTATAGCTCGGGCGCCACCACTTTACCAGTCTGGCCAACCTGCAAATCGTTGGGGACAAAGCCGGCGTCAACCGCCGCGCGGCTGGCACCCATTGCCGCGCCCATTTCGTCCACCAGGGGTTCGAGCACGGTCTTGAAGTTATCCCCCGAGCGCAAGCCGCGGCCGCCGGATACGACGATGCGCGCTTCGGTGAGCTGCGGCCGATCGCTTTTGATCTCGTTGAAGTTCACGAATTCCATCTTAGGCGGCGCGGCGTCAAATTCGGGCGCCATCTTTTCCACCGGGGCGGCGCTATCGCCCGGCTTGGCCGCGTCAAAGGCGGTGCCGCGCACGGTTACCACGCGCAGCGGCCCCTCCATTTCGACCGTGGCCAGCACATTGCCCGCATACATCGGCCGCACCAATGTACCGTCGTCATTGATTGCGATAATCTCGGAGGCCATCGGCGCGTCCAGGCGTGCCGCCACCCGCGGCATCAGGTCCTTGCCGATCGCGGTGGCGGTGGCCAGCACGGTCTCGGCCTTGAGACTCTTGGCCAAAGCGGCCAGCGCTTGCGCGTGCGCGTCGGCCAGATAGTTGGCGAGCCTGGCGTCTTCAAGCGCGACCACTTTGCTGGCGCCGTATTTCGCCAATTCCCCAGCGAGTGGCTCGAGGTTTTGTCCGGCGATCACGACGATACAATTGCCGCCGCGCTTGCCTGCCATTTCAAGTCCGGCGTTAATCGCGATTAGCGTGGTCTTGGGAAAATGCCCCGCTTTATGTTCAGCAAAAACCAGTACGTCACCCATAAGAAAAATACTCCGGCGTCGTCCGGCCGTTGGCTCTACTTAATTAAGCCGTGCGGCGGACTCAGATGATTTTAGCTTCGGTATGGAGCAATTGAACCAACTCCTCGACCGAGGCTAGTTTGCGTCCAGCCTGGCGCTTTTCCGGCGCTTTGAGTGTTTTGATCTTAAGTTTGGGCGCAAGATCGGCGCCGAGACTGTCAACCGCGATTTCCTTAAGCGGCTTTTTGCGCGCCTTCATGATGCCGGGCAGCGAGGCATAGCGCGGTTCGTTGAGACGCAAATCGGTGGTGATAACGCCCGGTGGAGTAAAGGCCACGGTTTCGAGACCGCCGTCAACTTCACGCACGACGGTGCACTTGCCGCCTTCAATTTCGAGCTTGGAAGCAAAGGTCGCCTGCGGCCATCCGAGGATTTCCGCCAGCATCTGGCCGACCTGGTTGGAATCATCATCGATGGCTTGCTTGCCGATAATCACCAACTCCGGCTTTTCATCGGCGACGACCTTGGCCATCACGCGCGCGATGGCCAGGGTGTCGAGCGGTTGCTCTGCGCGCACCAGGATGGCGCGGTCGGCGCCCATCGCGAGACCGGTGCGCAATTGTTCCTGCCAGGTTTGTTGGCCAACCGAAATCAGCACTACTTCGCCTGACTTCTGCCGCTCTTTGATGCGCAAAGCCTCTTCAATCGCGATTTCGTCGAAAGGGTTGATGACCCATTTGACGTTCTCGGTGGCGATGCCCGAACCATCCGGCATCACCTTGATAGTGGTGGCGGGATCGGGAACGCGTTTGACCGGAACTAGAATCTTCACGTGATACCACTCCAGGCAATCGTCTTTAATCTGGCAAGAATGGAGATTCCTGCTGGATTGGGGGCTCGGATGTAAAACTTACCGACCGTAACAACCGAAAATCACACAGTCAAACCTGAATTATAACGCGGCGGCGCCGCGTTTCAGCGATTCGGTGCTGAAGTATAGCGTGATTTCGGCGGGCTTGTCGTCTCGCGCTATTCGCGCGGTTCATTGAAGCCCAGCCGGTAGGACAGCTCACGGCCGGCCGCCAGTATCAGCGGGGCGAGCTCGCCCGTGATGCGCTCGCCGGAGATGCGATAGGCGGGCCCCGCCACCGCCAACGAGCCCACCACCGAGCGCGTATAATCCCGAATCGGCACGGCCACCGAGGCGACATCCTCAAAAAATTCACCGGAATCGACCGAATAACCTTCATGCGCCGCGCAATGCAACTGATCGAGTAGCACGGCGCGGTCCACGATGGTGCGTTCGGTGAAACGGTCCAACTGTTCGGGCAGAATCGATTTTAGTTGCTCCTCCGCCTCGAACGCCAGATAGGCTTTGCCAATCGCCGTGCAATGAAGCGGCAAGGCCTGGCCAATCGGCGGAGTGATGCGCACCGCGCGGTCTTCGGGTTCGGCCGCTTCCAGCGGTACCACGCCGTGCCGCCGCGCGATCGCAACAAACGCGCTCTCGCGGCATTTGCGCGCCACTTCCGCCAGGATCGGGCGCGCCTGGCGTACCAGGCCCATATGATTGATGTAGCGCCGGCCGAGATGCAGGCACTTGATTCCGAGGCGATAATTCTCGGTGGCGCGATTCTGTTCGATATAGCCGCGCGCCTCCAGCGTCGCGAGCAGCCGAAAGACGTTGTTCTTATGCAGCTTGAGCCGTTTGGATAATTCGGTAACGCCCAGCTCGTCGCCTTCACCGAAAAATTGTTCGAGTACGTCGAGCGAATGGGCGACGGATTGGATGACGTAATTAGTTTTGTCGCGCCGAACCATAGTTGCTTGATCTTGTCCCGATGAAGACGGGCGTGGCGGGAACGCCGCGCGCGGCTTTTGGAAAACTGTTTTACTTTAGACGGCGAGGCCAAATCATGTCAACGCTGTTTGCGACCCGTTCAGCGTGGTTTCAGCAAGGTCAAGTTTGCTGATAGAGTCAGGGCAACCCCTTTCGGCACTGAATTTCGATGGCCAACGATCTGAGCCCTGCTTGGTTTCGCCGTCTCGACGATTCGGACGACGAGTTGTTTTACGTGGAACCGCGCTTCGTCGTTCATATCGATGACGCCGCAATCAAGCTGGTGGGTGAAATCTATGCGAGCCGGCTGCCGGCCGGGGGCGCGATACTCGATCTGATGAGTAGCTGGCGTTCGCATATTCCCAAGCGCCTTCATCCCACGCGCGTGACCGGATTGGGACTGAACCGGGACGAGATGCGCGATAATCCCACCCTCACCGAGATCGTCGTGCATAACGTTAATCGCGATCCTCACTTGCCTTTTGACGATGCGGTCTTTGATGGCGCGGTGATGACGGTGTCAATTCAATACTTGACGCGGCCGCTTGAGGTGTTTAGCGAAGTGGCGCGCGTGTTGCAGCCGCAAGCGCCGTTTATCGTCACGTTTTCGAATCGGATGTTCCCGACCAAGGCCGTCGCGATTTGGCATAACTGCGACGATCGGCAGCGGCTCGAACTGGTCAAACGTTACTTTGCCGAGAGTCATTCATTCGAAAATATCGAGGTGTTCGATCGCGGTAGTGTACCGTTCGCTGATCCGATATGGGATGTGGCGGGCTATTCCATCCCGCGGCGGCGAGTGCAGCCGTGATCAGACACCACGGATTGAGGCATCTGGCGCTGCGCGTCGCCGACGTCGAACGGGCGAGTGAATTTTACCAGCGCGTATTCGGGATGCGGCTGGTGTGGCAACCCGACGCCGATAACGCCTATATGAGTTCGGGCTGCGACAATCTCGCGCTTCATCGCGGTGTCCCGGGCGGCCTTGACGCGCAGGCACTCGATCATTTGGGCTTCATCGCGTCAAATATCGCGGAGGTTGAAGCGGGTTTCGCATGGGCACAGGAAAACGGCGTTGCGATCGTTCATCCCCTACACCATCATCGCGACGGTTCGGTTTCGTTTTATGTTCGTGACCCGGATGGCAATGTGATTCAAGTTCTCTACGAACCCGCGATAAGCCCGCTCGCCATTGTTCGCCGGCCCTGACAGAGATCATCAGAGGAGATACTCGCAATGCTGAAAGGCTATGCGACGGCCGAGGATACGCGCGCCTATGCCAACCGCTTCACCGAATTCCCCGGCAACTACCGCGCGATGCTCGGACTGCTGGCCGGTTCGATTGGAATCGGCACATACCTGGGCGAATACGATGACCGCACCGACCGCGCATACGAGGAGGCGCTGCGAGTGGCGCTCTCGAGCGGGATCAATCTGATCGATACCGCGGTAAATTACCGTTTCCAACGCAGCGAGCGCGTGGTCGGCAAGGTTCTTAATGAACTGGTGGAACGCGGTTTCAAACGCGGCGAGTTCATCGTCGCCACCAAAGGCGGCTATGTGACGTTCGATCGTGAGCCGCCCGAGAATCCGCGCGAATGGTTCGAGCGCAATTATCTGAAACCGGGAATCGTCAGTCCGGGCGACATGGTCGAGGGCTCGCATTGCATCACGCCGCGCTACCTGGAGCACATGCTTGAGACGAGCCGGGACAATCTAGGCCTCGAGACCATCGATATCTATTACCTGCACAATCCGGAGACCCAATTGGAGGCGGTTGGACGTGACGAATTCCGCGCGCGCATACGCGCCGCGTTCGATTTGCTTGAACGCAAAATAAAGGCGGGCTGGCTGCGCCTTTACGGCACCGCGACCTGGAACGGTTACCGGGTCGACGTCAGCAATCCCGCTTACCTGTCGCTGGCGGAACTGATTGCTATCGCCAAGGACGTGGCCGGTGACGACCATCATTTCCGCGTCATCCAATTGCCCTATAATCTCGCGATGGCGGAAGCGTTCACGCGCCACAACCAGGCCCTGCCTGACGGCACCAAGGGCAGCGTATTGGCGGCGGCTGACGCCAGCGGCGTCGCGGTGTGCGCCAGCGCGGCGCTATTGCAAGGCAGGCTGAGCAAAGGTCTGCCACCGATATTGGCCGACGCCTTCGGCATGACATCCGACGCTCAGCGCGCACTGCAGTTCGTGCGCTCGACTCCCGGCGTCAAGGTGGGCTTGGCCGGGATGAGTTCGGTCGCGCATGTGCATGCCGCTTTGGAGGTCGCGCGAGTTCCGCCCGCTCCCTTCGAGGCCTTGATGAAGCTGTTTAGACCAGCCGATTGATCCTAACGCTGATTATTTGGTGAAAACCGACGTTCACTGTCATGCGTTTCCTATGGAATTCATCATTGAACTGAAGCGTCTTTAGCCGGACGTAATCGATCATGGTCATGAAGCATCTGTGCAGCCGCAGGCGGAACAAGCAGGCGAGTCCGCGAGCTGCGCTCAAAAATTGACAACGGTGGCGTGCGCGGAGATTTCCGCGCCAGTTGTCATTTCGAACGGAGTCTGCGAAGTGAGGAATCCCGGAAAAACCTTGAAAAGACCAAAGATCCGGGATTCCTCGCTGCGCTCGGAATGACAGTCAGACTTGCGCGGAGGTTCCCCTAGCTGCCCAATGCGGCGTGGGCGAAACGCAGGCGCTGCGCCGCCGTCAGCAACTCGAGCGCGGTGTAAAGATAGCAGAGCCAGGGACCGATCAACGGAATCAGCGCCAGGACTATGAAGAAGACGATCGCCTCGCCGCGCTCGACCCACCCAGGTGCATAAGTGATCAGCTTGTCGCCGCGTTCGAGCGCCGCACCGCTGGCTAGAAACACGGTGATATTGATGTACCAGCTTGCCACCAGCAGCAGGGATGGCAGGTAAAGCGCGGGGCGTTGCCACACGATCGCAATGATCACGGCGCTCTCAACCAGACGATCCGCGCACAAATCAAGAATGCCGCCCAAGGCCGTCGGCACCGCGAACTCACGCGCAAGCGTTCCATCCACAGCGTCGAGCCCCGCGCTGATCAGCAACAGCACGATGCCCCAGCCGGTCGCGCGCAAACCAAACGCCACGCCGGCGGCGATGCCGCATGCGAGTCCCGCCAGCGTCACCTGGTTGGGCGTAGCTCCAACAACGAACAGTAAATGGGCGAGTCGCCGCTGCGTTTGTTTGACGGCGGTATTGCGGCCGAAAATCGTGTCGAGCATGGGAAGGCGCTACTCGATTAACCCCCATGGCATCGGGTGCGTCATTCGGGTATCTCGGGAGCGAGTTCCTCGAGGCTTCTGCCACGCGTTTCCGGCGCGAACATGATTACCATCACGGCTCCGATCACTGGACCGACGGCGACGATTGAAACCGCGTTGCCCAGCCCCCCGAGCGAACCGGCCAGCGCACCGATAGTTAACGGTGTAAGCAAATCCGCGATATTGCCCAGGACCTGCACGGTCAACGCGTAAGAAGTGGCGCGAATCGCGGTCGGAAACAACTCCGTCGAATAGGTCGCCGTTGCGGTGCGGGCGCCCTGGAAGGCAAACACCGTCAGCACCATCCAGGACAGCATCGCCGCATGCATCGACGACTTGAACAACAGCACCACGGTGACCGCTCCGATGACATAGAAAATACAGGTCGTGGCTTTGCGTCCAATCCGATCAAGCAGGTAACCGGCCAGCAAATGACCGAGCGTGCCGATGACATAGGCGAGCACCACCGCATGGCCAACGTCGGCGGAGCTCCAATGATGGTCGCGCTTGGCGTAGAGGGCGAAGAAAGTCACCGCCGGGCCGCGCACCAGGCCCACGCAATTCCATAGCAGCGCGATCAACAGGAGCCGGCCACGATAGGGACCTTGCAGGCCCGCCAGCGCGCGCGTGAAGCTTTCGCGAATCCCGCGCATCATGCCCGCGCGCGGGGCCTGCGCCGCCGTCCGCGCGAAGCGTGCGGTCTCGCGCAAATTGCGCCGCAGAAAAGCCACCAACAGCAGCGGCACTACGCCAATGAAGTACATGCCACGCCATCCCCATGACGAGGTGGCGACGGGACCGTAAAGGCTGCCGCCGATAATTACCCCGATGAGCCCAACCATGTTGAGGATGGCCACGCCGCGCCCGCGCCAGCTATCGGGAAACTCCTCGCTGACCATGATGGTCGCGACGGCGAATTCAGCGGAGAGAAAGAGCTGCGCGATACTTTGGAAGATGGTGAAAGTGCCAAGGCCGCGCGACAGCGCGGTAAGCAGTGTGAAAATGGTATAGAAGAGGACAGTATAAGAGACGACCGGCTTGCGTCCCACGCGGTCGGCCAGCAGTACGACGAAAAACGCGGCGATGCCGCCCAGCCGCACGAACGACGCCATCTCGCCAACGGCGAAATCGTTCATGTGGAAAGTGCGCGCGATATCGGGTGTGCATAGGTGAAAGATGGTGACGTCGTAACCCTCGAAAATGGTTACTGACATCAGCAACGACAACATCAGCCACAGATAACGGCCGGGAAGCTGGGGCGAGGTTGAATGCGGGGAAGAACCTGGAGACGGATGCGGGGATTCGGCTGGCTTGTTTGGAGTCATCTGGGACCGGACAGGGTGACGCGAACAAAGTCCCATGATCCGGGGGCGGCGACAAGCCACCGTTCGGGTGTGTGAAAACCGCGCGGTGCGCCAGCGGAGGGCAATGGCAAAGGCATCATGGCGCGCGCTCGTGCCGCTTCTGCTTGGGGTCTGGATGCTGGGCGTCTGGGCGAGGTTGGCATGGGCGGCCGCAATTGATTTTCCGCCGACGCAATTGACGATTTACAATTATGCGGGAACGCAGGTCATCGGCCATTCGCTTTATCGCTTAAAAACCGTCGCGGGCAAAAGGATAGTTTTCGGCGAGAACCGCTACCTCGACGGCCAATACGACATCGAGCATGACGAGATCGTGCCTGGCGTCGCCGGCAAGCAACCGCGGCTGCTCACTTTCGAGCATGACTACTTCGCCGCCGACGGTTCGCGGCAGTTTGTCGACAAAGCGGACTTTCAGATCGGCGCCAGTTCATGCATCCAGTATCGCGCCGGGGTCGCGTCGGTGCTTCAAAAGCACTTCAATTTCCCATCCGACACTTACGCCGGCGCGGCGGTGATGATCCCGTTACAGGATGAATTGCGGCGCGGCGTCAAGGGCCCGATCGAGTTCCACGATTTCAATTGCGTGCCGGGTCCTGGTGTTTTCACGGTGCGTGCGTTCGTGCAACCACCGGCTCCTTGGCGATTCTACCCCGGACAATTGGTGCGCGTGAGGATCAAGCCGTATTTCGGCTGGTGGAATTTCGCCGTCGCGATGTTCTTGCCCGAGTTCGACGTCTGGTTCAATCCCGCTCGCGACTGGCGTTTCGTCGGCGCCCGGTTTAGCCGCTACTACAAAGGCGCGCAGGTGCTGCTGGTGCGCGGTCAGGATCGGCGGGCGCCCAAACCGGCGCCATAAATTTGCCTCGAACCGGCGCGTGTGATCCGAACCCGCGGGCCTTCCTACACGAAGAACCCACGGGCTTGCTCGGATACGTTTTGAATGGATCGGAACGTCCGCAAAGACGGGCTTCGCCGACGACTAAGGGCTAAAAGTGACTGGCGCCGTCGCCGCCGTAATGACGTACCTTCGAGCGTTGCGGCTTCTGGTACTGAAAGGCGGTCTGGCAGTGATGACACACACCCTGCGGCTGCGGGCTGCCGGGGCGGCGCACCAATTTCACGTAATGCACGATCCCGTCGCTGCAGAGATGGCCGGCGACGGGAAAATCATAGACGGTCCGGACGGCGGATACCTGTTCCATTTCGTTACACTAAGGCTCCTTCATGCAAAGTATTTTCCTTGTCCTGTTCGCGCCGGTTGATCCCGACGCGGCGTGCGAGGCACTGAACACAAAATAGTGATTTCACCACATCGATCAATAATTTTTCTAACGCCAATGAAAATTTTTTTTGGATACCGTCAAGGCGCACCGTCAAGCAGCGGAGTCGCGCGGCCCGCGGACGCTGACCCAGGCTTGAACACACTTTAGCGATTGCCCCCGCTGACGCGCGTTTCAAGCCGCAAGTACGCCAGCACGCCTTTATGCCGGGCGCTTCGGCACCAGCACCTTGCGCCGCAAGCTCAGCACCTGCTCGCCGTTTTGATTGATGCCGCGCGTTTCGACATAGACCACGCCGCGATCGGCTTTGCTCCCGGATGGCGTAACCTCCAGCACGGTGGTCTCCGCGTACAAGGTATCGCCGTTGAACGTCGGCGCGACATGCCGAATCGATTCGTATTCGAGATTAGCGATCGCGTTCTCGCTGATATCTTTGACGGACATTCCGGTAACCAATGCGATCACCAGCAAGCCGTTGACCAGGCATTTGCCGTGCTGGCTTTTGGCGGCATAGGCGGCGTCGAAATGCAGCGGATTGGTGTTGAGCGTCATCAGGGTGAACCAGGTGTTGTCGAAATCGGTGATCGTGCGGCCAGGCCAATGCTTAAAAGTCTGGCCGGGTCTGAAATCTTCCAAATAATTGCTCATCGTGCGCCTCCGTGCGCGATCTTTATCAGTGCCCGGCAATTAGTCGAAGCCGGCGGCGGTTGCAATCCGCCGTGATCGCGCACGCCTTAAGCCATAGCCGCACGGCACTGGTATGGTAAGCTGAAGGACCATGGACGGGCGCCCGATCAAGAAACTGCTAGTCGCCAATCGCGGCGAGATCGCCCTGCGGATCATTCGCAGCGCACGCGCGCTGGGAATCCGCACGGTTGCGGTCTACTCGGCGGCTGACGCCGCCATGACCCATGTGGTCGCGGCTGACGAGGCGCGTTTTATCGGGCCGGCCGAAGCGGCGCACAGCTATCTCAATCTCGCCGCGATTATCGCGGCGGCCAAAGCCTCCGATGCCGACGCGATTCATCCCGGTTATGGTTTTCTGTCGGAGCGCCCGGAGTTCGCGCGCGCGGCGCGTGAAAACGGGCTCACCTTCGTCGGGCCGGCCGCCGAGGTGATGGCTTCCTTGGGAGACAAAGTCGCGGCGCGACGGCTTGCCCAGAAAGCCGGCGTGCAGGTGGTCCCGGGTATCGACACTGGCGACCTCGCCGCGGCGCGCCGCTTTGGCGCGCAGGCCGGCTTCCCGCTGCTGGTCAAGGCGGCGGCCGGCGGCGGCGGCCGCGGGATGCGGGTTGTAGCGGATGAACCGGCGCTCGCAGGCGCGCTCGAAGCGGCCGCGCGCGAGGCACAGGCCGCGTTTGGTGACGGCCGCGTTTTCCTGGAACGCTACCTGGCTCGTCCGCGCCATGTCGAAGTCCAATTGCTGGGCGATAACTACGGCGGGATGGCCGCGTTGGGTGAGCGCGATTGCTCGATTCAACGCCGCCATCAAAAGCTGATCGAGGAATCGCCGGCACCCGGAATCAGCGAAAGGCTGCGCGCACGGATTATTGAGGCGGCGCTCACGCTGGCCCGCACGGCTGGCTACAGCAACGCCGGCACCGCGGAATTCCTGGTCGACGGTGATGAATTTTTTTTCCTCGAAGTTAATGCCCGACTGCAGGTTGAGCATCCGATTACCGAGTTGCGCTTCGGCTGCGACCTGGTGGCCGAGCAGCTCAAGCTCGCATCGGGTGAGCGTGTGAGCACGCCGCTTGCGCCGCGCGGCGCCGCCATCGAATGCCGCATCAATGCCGAGGAAGCCGAGCATGACTTCCGCCCCGCAACCGGCCGCGTCCTGCGCCTGCGCCTGCCGTCCGGGCCGGGCGTGCGCGTCGATACGCATCTGGGGCTGGGAATGGAAATCTCGCCCTTTTACGACAGCTTGATCGCCAAGCTGATCTGTTACGGCGCCGATCGTGAGCAGGCGCGGCGGCGCATGCTGGTCGCGCTCGGCGAGTTCTCGCTCCTCGGCCTCAGCAGCACAGCGGCCTTCTTGCGCGACATAATCGCGAGCGAGGACTTCACTCGCGCGGATTTGTCGACGCGCTTCATCCCGGAGTTTTTCACAAAATGGCGGCCGTCCGAGGATCAACTTGAACTCGCGCTGGTGGCCGCGGCGATGGTCGAGCGGGGAATGCTGGCGGCCGACGCCGCCTGCGTCAAGACCACGTCGTCAGACCATCAGGCCGTCGCGCATTCGCCCTGGCAAGGGCTGGGTAGTTTTGAGCTATGGGCCCGCGCGACTGGCCACGGCTTGGAATAGAGTCGTATGAGTGATCAAGCACAGTGAAGTTCAAGCGCTTCGGAGACAGCCGTCTGTTCGATGTTGAAATCCTCGCCCATGAAGATGCAAAAGTGCGGGCGCGTGTGAACGGCCAGGAGCTGGTGGTTGAAGTCGTGATGATGCCCGATGAGAGTGCGCTGCTCTCACATACTGGCAGCCGCACGCGCGTCTCCGGGGTCCGTCAGCGCGACGCAATTTTGATCGCCGCCGGACCGCTCGCTTGCCAGTTCATGCCAGTGGCCGAGCGCCGGGGGCGCGTCGCTCATGGTCTGGCGACGCCCGAGGTGACCGCGCCGATGCCCGGCAAGGTGCTCAAGGTCCTGGTGGAGGAAGGCCAGCGGGTCGAACCAGGGCAGCCGCTGGTGATGCTCGAGGCGATGAAAATGGAGACCGCGCTCGGTGCCGAAGCTCCGGCGGTGGTGAAAAGGATTCATGTGGCCGCGGGTCAAATGGTCGACCATGGCGCCGTACTGCTTGAACTCAGCCCAGTGTCGGCATAGCCAAAGGAAGCGAGCAGGCGAGCCTGCGCACTGCGTTCAAACCGATCGCGGCCGCCGAAGCTCCGTTTCAAGCCCATTGAGCCATTCATCGAAATCGCCGTCGCGCTCGACCACGATTTCGATTTTGCCGTCCTTGAGACGCTTGACGCGCGCCGGAGTTTCGGTGCGCAAAGGGATCAACAAGGCCTCGCGGGAGATGCCAAGCGCATCGGTAATCGCGAAGATGCGTTCGATTTCATTAAGTGTTACGGCCTTCAGCAATTTTTCTCACTCCATTTTTGCGCGCTGGCTCTTTACATACGACGCGCGGCGCATTAGCTCAAATATAGGAGCAGGTGTTGGGGGCTCTGGTGTACGGCACAATCAAAAAAGTTGTGAAAGACAAGGGATTCGGCTTCATCGTTCCAGACGACGGCAGTGACGATATTTTTTTCCATCGTTCGCGCCTTTCACCGAAAGTGTACTTCGAGGACCTGCGTGAGGGCAGCGAGGTGCAATTCGAGGTGCGTCCAGGTGATAAAGGCCGGCAAGCCTTTAACGTGCGCCTGCGCTGATGTAGTTGCTTGCAGCTTGCCGGTGTGACCGGGGAGTGGCCGCGGATATCATGAAGCCAGCCCGCGCGCTCCATTCCAACTAAGCAGCCAGCATTCACATTTTATTAATGGGCGCGGTGGCGCGATCGCCGCGCTCGTTGTTTGGCTTCGCGGAGCAACGTTAATGCGGGACGGCAAGGATTTTCAGAAAGAAGGGATGAGCGATCGCACACGCAATATCATCGTGTTATGCGTCGTCATTCTGATCGGCATCGTGTGTTATTTCGGCGTCACTTGGGACCATGCCTTCAACACCTCCGACGAGGCGTCTACTTTCGCCCAGGCAGTGATTCACAACAGCCCTGTGGTCGAACAGCATATTGGATGGGTAACCTCGATCAAGCAAACCGCCGAGCGATACACCTCCGGTAGCAAACCCCAGGTTTTGCTCGACTTCGACGTCACTGGACGCAAAGGGAATGGCAAGGTGTCGCTGACCTTGGAGCGTATCAACAACAATATCTGGTCGATGCCGGAGGCGAATATGACGGTCGGCACCGAGAAGATTGGCTTGCGCGGGGCGCCACCGACCAAGGCCCCATCGCCGATGGCGATGTTCTGACTGCGGCCGCGACGTGGCGCGATAGATCGGCAGGTAAACCGCACGGGAGTGGTGTAACTGGCGTCGCTCCGGGATTCGTTTTGTGCGATGAATTGAATCTCGCCGCATCACGTTTGATTTTGCCGAAGATTTAGTCAGGTGCCTGATAGACGGGCGGTCGCCCGAGCGCCGCCGTGCCTAAAATTCGTAATTTGCGGCCTTTTGTTGATCATGACGCCGGGGCATAGGTTTTGCTGACCGCTCCGGCACCATGATGAAGCAGCCAGACGCCACGAGAAGCTCGCTTGCGCTTGCGCTGGCGGTCGCGACGCTAATGGCTTTGGGTCAACGAGCCTGGGCTGACGGCCTGGGCCAGGCGCCGCCAGCCTCAAGCTCAGCTACCGCGCCCGCCGCGAAGACCGCACCGGTTCCGGCGGCGCCCAGCCCCGTGCCGCCACTGTCTTCGCCGAGCGTCACCGGGCCATTACAAATGGCCTCGCCGCACGCGATCAATCTGGCGAATCTGGGCTTTCCGGAATTAAGCGAGACGTATCCCGCAGTCGCCAACCTGTTCAATTTCGATGTGAACGCGGTGATCAGTGGCATCGGCATCGCGCAGAATCACGCCGTTAGCGGTGACCGTTCGGCGCGCGCCGACGCGAGCAACGCGCAACTGATTGTGCAGAAGCCCGACGGTTTGATTCAGTACTATCTGCAAGTCGGTGCTTATAGCATTCCGGCTCTTGGCGCCTCGTACATTTCATCGGGCAATGCGGTCAACAATTTGTATGGGCCGCTGCCAGCCGCCTATCTCAAGCTTGCTCCGACCGACAGCTTTTCGATTATGGCGGGGAATTTGCCGACTCTGATCGGAGCCGAATACACCTTCACCTTCGAGAACATGAATATCGAACGCGGCCTGCTGTGGAACCAGGAGAACGCCATCAACCGTGGCGTGCAGGTCAATTACAGCAAGGGGCCCATGAGCGCCGCGCTCAGTTGGAACAATGGTTTCTATTCGCCGAGTTACACCTGGTTGATTGGATCGTTGGCGTGGACGATCAATTCGGCGAATGCGCTGAGTTTCGTCGGCGGCGGTAATCTCGGTTTTTCGAAATTCTCGAACTTCGCCACGCCGATGCTGCAGAATAACGGCCAAATATACAATCTCATTTACACGTTCAATTCCGCGCCATGGATCTTACAGCCCTATTTTCAATGGACCGTGGTGCCGCATAATTCCGAACTCGGGGTATTCAAAACCACCTCGACCCTGGGCGGAGCAATTCTCGCCAGTTATCAGATCAGCGAACATTTCTTTTTGGCTGGGCGCGCGGAATTCATAGGGACAACCGGCAATTCCAGCGATGGCGCCGCCAATCTGTTGTATGGTCCGGGCAGCCGCGCCTGGTCGTTGACGCTGACACCGACCTATCAGTACAAGCAGTTCTTTGTTCGTCCCGAAATCTCCTACGTGCAGGCGATGAACTATACTTCAGGCGATGTTTTTGGGGGACACAACGGCAGTCCCGCGCAAGTCCGCGCGCTGATCGAATTCGGCCTGCTGTTATGAAGATCAACGCTGGGCGCGGTGGCTGCCATTGATGCGGGTATGGATATAAGCGGACGGCGGCCTAGAGACGCACGGTCCGGCGTAACTAATTATGCCGTTCACCTGACCGCTCTTTCGGTATCTCGATGGTGAAGGTGGCACCCAGACCCAGCGTGCTCTTAGCCTGGATATTGCCGCCGAGGTTCTCCACGATGCCGCGTGCAATCCATAGACCAAGGCCAAATCCCAGAGTGCTGCGATCGCCCACCGCGCGTTCGAAGCGCTCGAAAATCCGCCCAAGGTCCTGCTCCGGAATCCCGATACCGTGATCGGTGACCTCGACTACCACGTTGGTTCCGCTTTCGCTGAGGGTTACTTCTATCGGCTTGCCTTCACCGTATTTGACCGCGTTCGAAAGCAAGTTGCTAATCACCTGGTCGAGACGCAAGCGATCGGAAGCAATGAACAGCGGCCGGGGGCCTTCAATCCTGAACTGGCCGCGAGCGTCAGCGTCAGTGAGTCGCTCCACCGCCTCGGCGGTCAGGGCGGTTAGGTCAAGCCGCTCGAAATTGAATTGGACGCGTCCGGAAGTGAGGCGTGATACATCGAGCAGCGTGTTGATCAGCCGGCTTAGCCGCGCGATCTGCTTGCCGATACGGTTGACCCGCGCCAATAGCTGTTCGGGCTGAGGCGCCTCGTCACTTTTGATCATCCTGACCAAGCCATAGACGGTCAATTGCAAGGCGTTGAGCGGATTGCGCAATTCGTGAGCGGCCGCCGAGAGGAATTCGTCGCGGTCTTCCAGCGCGCGCTGCAGATGCTCTTCGGTATTTTTGCGCTCAACATTCTCTTTGGACAATTCGCTGACACTGTCCGCAAGCGTATCGAGTTGATCGGTCTCCTCCAGTTCCTTTTGCACCCTTAGCAAGATGAGCGCGTCATGAGGTGCCTCGCCGCCAGCATTTGGCGGAGCCGGCAAACGTGCGCCGTCGGCCCTGAGGTTCGACGTTTGGCCGGAAGGTAGACGCCACGACAGGCGGCCGGTCACCGGATGACTCGCGGACGCGCATCGAGACAGATAATCAACCAGCGTTTTACGGACATCTGTTACCATCGAGGCCAGATTCTGTCCGCGCAAATTAGTGTGGTTGGGGCCAATCAGTTGTTCCAGCGCGGAGTTCGCGGCACGGATGGCGCCGTCGGCAGTTATGATTAGCGCCGGTCCAGGGAACAGTTCCAGCACCCCTAGCCAGAACCCTTCTGCCTCCGGCGTGCCCTGTTCCACCATACCTTGGCTCTCCAAAACCTTGTGGCCAGCTTCCTGATCGGAGCGGCATCGAGCAAACACCCGCGACCGCATATCGCCAGGCGTTTCTCCCTTGGCAGTAAATCCGGAGGGCGGCTTAGCGCCACACCGGTTTCAATTAGTTGGTCGTCATGCGCGGATTAAGCCGCGTCGGACTTCCCAAAGGGGCAATCCGGGGCGGCCGGTACAAAACCTCAAGGATTATCTAAATGCTGGCATAAGTTGCCACGGTGGTAAACATCACCCGGCGAGGAGACTCGCGGATCACTTGCTTGCCAGTGCCGTCGGAGCCTCGTCCCGTCTATTAAGCTGTTCGCCGCTCACCTGCCTTTGCTATAGAAGCGGAGTACCCGCCATGGTCGCTTGCGGGCGGGTGCAATCCGATCGGTTTTTCCGGAGGCAACCATGCTGCACATTCATTATTTTATAACCCGCAAATCGTCGCTCGACGATGCCGCGTTTCATCGCTACTGGCGCGAGACTCACGGTCCGATAGCTGGCCGTATCCCACAAGTGCATCGCTATGTGCAAAGCCATCGGATTCCATTCGAGGGCACCAATTCGCCCTATGACGGCGAGGCCGAAGTCTTGATCGACAGCCTCGACGCCCTTGCGCAATTGCGCCAAAGCCCCGAATATGTCGACGGCGCATTGGCCGATGAGCGCAATTTCATCGACTTGACCAGAGTCGAATGGATGGCCACCCGGGACCACGTGATCGTCGATGGGGCCACCGGCGGCACGCTGGTGAAAGGGGTGTGGCAACTCAAGCGCAAGCCCGGGATGCCGCTCGACGCATTCCGGCAATATTGGATTGAAACCCACGGCGCGCTTGGAAGTAAATTGCCGGGGCTGCGGCGCTACGTGCAATCGCATCTGATCGACGAGGCTTATCTCTATGCCGAACCGCGCTACGATGGCGTCGCGCAACTATGGTTCGACAGTGCCGACGCGATGCGCGCCGCCTTCAGTTCAACGGCGGGAAAGGAGTTGTCCGCTGACGGGCCGAAGTTCATCGAGCCCGCGACGATGCGGAATTTGGTGGCGCAAGAGCATATCCAGGTGGCTTCGCGCTAACGCTCGCGTGGCCACGCGTTCCGGTTGCGCCCACATCGGAAGAGTTTGAGGAGTCTTAACATGGCTGGATTGCTGCACGGCAAAATCGCGCTGGTCACCGGCGCCAGTTCAGGTATCGGACGAGCGGCGGCGCTCGCGTTTGCGCGCGAAGGCGCCAGAGTGCTGGCCGCTGATATGATGATTGACCAGGGCAATGAGACCGTCGCGTTGATCAAGCAAGCCGGTGGCGAGGCGATTTTCACGCGCTGTGATGTTGCCCGCGCCGCCGACGCGCAAGCGCTTGCCGCGCTCGCCGTCAGCAACTGGGGCCGTCTCGATTGCGCCTACAACAACGCTGGCATTTCGGGGAAAATCGCCCGTACCGCCGATGACACGGAGGAAAACTTCGACCGTATCATCGCGGTCAATCTGCGCGGCGTATGGCTGTGCATGAAATATCAGATTCAGCAGATGATGAAGCAGGGCGGCGGCGCCATCGTCAATACCGCTTCGGCGGCGGGCCTGGTGGGTTCGCATGGAATGCCGGCGTACACGGCGTCCAAGCACGGCGTGATCGGTTTGACCAAAACCGCCGCGCTTGAATATGCGCGCGCGAACATCCGCGTCAATTGCGTCTGCCCCGGCGTGATCGATACGGCGATGGTGGCCGGCATGCTCTCGTCGCATCCGCGCTTGCAGGACAAGCTGGTCGCGGCCGAGCCCGTATCCCGCATGGGCAAACCGGCTGAAATCGCCGAAGCGGTAACCTGGCTCCTGTCCGACGCGGCGTCGTTCGTTACCGGATGCGCGATGCCGGTGGACGGCGGCATGACGGCGCAATAACGCCGCAGCCGATACCTGCTTCTGCTAGGGAACCTCTACACAAGTCCATATGTCATTCTGAACGGAGTCCGCGAAGTGAAGAATCCCGAAAAAACACAGGAATAGCAGGAAGCTCCGGGATTCCTCGCTGTGCTCGGAATGACAGAAAAACAAAATCTTCACAGACTCCGAGCGGAGCGAGGAATCCCGGAGCTTTTTGATTTGGCGAGCCTATTACCGGGATTCCTCACTTATTTCGAACGCACCTCGCAGACTCGTGGTCCTGGACGCGACTCGCGGACTCGTATTCCTAAACGCAGCTCCGTGGGGCGGGCGAGTCCGCGAGCCTTCGGCCAAGATTAAGACTCGCTTGCTCGCGGCGCCTGTGGCTACGCTAATGGCGGACACCGTTCGGAATGACCTCAATGGCATGTGCGGAGCCTCCCTGGTACGGACACCGGCGCGGTTGCGGCACGAGGGCCTCCTAGAGTTTCGACGCGGGTTCAACCCATTCGCGCGCAAGGTTTTCGAGTTGATTGGTGATGTCTTCCTCAGTGCGCGGGGGGCGAAAGTTCACCAGCACCAATTCCTCAACGCCGAGATCGCGATAGCGCTTGAGGTCATCCGGCGTAATGCGCTTGGTATAGGGCGAAATCGCCAGTTCTATCTCTGAGCGTTTGCGCCCATTGGCCGCGAGCAATTGCTCGAGCCGCCTGATTTTCACCGCCGCCTCGTCTGGAGTCATATTGAAGCCGCACCAGCCGTTGCCATACTCCGCGACCCGGCGCAGCGCGGGTCCGCTCTCGCCGCCGAAGAGCACCGGCAACGCGGCGCCACGCGCGGGTTTCGGGAAGCTGCGCACGTTCTCGAAATGTACGAACTCGCCGCTGAAACTGCTCAGCTCGTCGCTCCACAACCGGCGCATCGCCTCGATATATTCGCGGGTACGCTGCGCGCGCCGCTCCCATGGGATGCCGAGGGCCTGAAATTCCTCCTCCAGCCATCCCACGCCGACCCCGAGCACGAAGCGGCCGTCGCTGAGATAGTCGAGGGTCGCGACCACTTTGGCCAGCACCAGTGGGT